>JAFGGQ010000119.1 GCA_016930435.1 bacterium | reverse complement strand
TTATTATAGACTTCATTCAGTAATCATGATATCTATTTTTATTGATCAAGGTTTTTACAAGATTTTAGTGACGTTTTTCCAACCATCCAACCATCCAGTCATCCATTTGTCTAATTTACTTGAAATAATATCCTTAGTACTTTATTTTTACAACTAATTTGTACATGATCCGTAAAATAAGACTTGACTAAATTGATTTTCTTTATAATTTCTTGGATTTAGACTTAAACCAAGGGGTGGATATGGAGGTTAAAATTGGAAAGGCTACATTAGCAATAGTGAAGGAAGACATAACAGAGCAAAAAGTTGATGCGATTACTAATGCAGCGAACAATCGATTGTGGATGGGCGGCGGTGTTGCCGGCGCCATTAAAGCTAAGGGCGGCGAGGTTATAGAGGAAGAGGCGATGAAACAAGGGCCGGTGCCAATTGGTGAGATCGCGGTAACCGGGGCTGGGAAACTGCCGGCTAAAAAGGTTTTTCATGCTGTGGTAATGGAGCAGGATATGAAAACTTCCGAAGAAGCCATCAATACTGCAACCAAAAATCTGCTGAATACTGCAGAAGACTATAATTTTGAATCTATCGCTCTACCCGCATTGGGAACCGGAGTAGGCCACTTTCCCGCCGATATTTGCGCCGACCTGATGCTGGAGCAGATAATCAGCCATTTATTGGAGAACACCAAACTAAATAGAGTAGTGATCAGCTTATTAGATAACGGAATTTACGAAATCTTTAATAGTAAGCTTAAGAAAAGATTCTCCAAGAAATAGGATAAACCCTAATTTTTATAAAATACTCCTCGGTAGCTCAATCGGCAGAGCGGGTGGCTGTTAACCACTAGGTTGCAGGTTCAAGTCCTGCCCGAGGAGCATTTTATTATCCGATAGAGCGCAGGGGTAAGTGAATAGCGATATAATAATCCCGTAAAATTCAGTTTCGATATATAGTGTGGTTTGCTGAGTATATTACACCCATATTCCTAAGGTTCTCAAATCGTCCTATTTATCCTCAAATCCAAGGTTGGCAAAGACCTCCCTGAGCCTCTGCATTGAAATTGGTTTCCTTAGTACACTGGTAACATTTTTTGTTGATGAAGCCAGCTCGGATAGTTTTTCCAGTGTCCCGGTAACTACGATCATCGGTATTTCATAGCCTCTTGATCTTAGAATGTCGATCAACTGAATCCCCGACATTTCCGGCATCGCCAGATCTACAAGCATTATATCGAATTGTGAATTTCGCAGTTTTCCTATTGCTTCAGAGGGCCGTAATGCGGTATGAACGGTATGTCCATCTACTTCCAGCAGTGGTACCAGAGCATCCAGGAAGCGGGGGTCATCGTCAACCACCAGGATATCCAGAGGCTTAATAACATACTGGGGAAGAGCTTTATCCTGACCAATCTGCTGGTCACCGGGAGGTTGAACCGGGAATATCAGGGTGAAAGTTGTGCCCTGTCCTTCCTCGGATTGGATCTCGATCCGGCCCCCATGTCTTTCCGCAATAGCAGATACCATTGTTAGACCCATTCCAGTACCTTTGGAACCCTTGGTAGTATAAAAGGGCTTCATGCAGTTCTTTTTTACCTCCTCGGACATCCCGGTTCCGGTATCCGACACCGACACCCAGATCATGTCTCCATCGGTTCTGGTGCTAATGGTAAGTTGGCCTCCATAAGGCATGGAATCAATTGCATTAAATACCAGATTTAAAAAAGCCTCTCGCAACTCAGCGCGATTCCCCACAATGATTGCTTCCCCTTGAAAATCTTTCTTTAGCTTTATATCTATGCCCGAAACTTTTGTTTTGGTAGAAAGATAGGGCTGAGCTAACTCCAGGATGTTCAGCATCTGCTCGTTTATGGAGATCGGTTCCGATTGATGATCCTCCTTGGTAGTACGGTAAAACTCCTTCATCCGCATGACCAACTGGGCGCCATCCATAGCCACCTCACCGATCATCTGGAGGTCCTTACGATACCGTTCATCATCCTCCGAATCCCCTAATTTTAACAATAATAATTCAGAATATCCTAAAATAAGGGTAAGTATATTATTAAAATCATGTGCAATTCCACTTGCCATTTGACCAAGCACATGGAACCTTTCCTGATGAATAGCCTGTTCCTGGGCTTGCCTCAATTCATTTAAAGCCTGGTCCAGTTTATAATTCTTATCCCTTAATTCTTCGGTTCGAACGTTAACCTGCCACTTCAACAGGTAGGAAAGACTGAAAGCCATCAGCAGCAAAGCCCCTATTGCTCCGAATATTACCTTAAGATGCCGGGGGAGGGCTGTGGGAGGTTCCTCTCCCATCCAGCGCCGAAGTGATTGATAATAGACAGAATTTTTGTCCTTCTTCCAGCGTCCAAGATGATGGTCAATAGCCTCGAGCAGTTCCAGATTCTGCCCTTTGGCAGTTACGTAATGCAGACCAGTAGGGTAAAAAACAATGCCGGTTCCCTTGATATTGTAGGCTTCTTTATGCCTTTCACCAAAAAAACGGTTGGTGACGACAGCCTCCGCCACACCGCTGGAAACCAATTGAAACGCTTCGTCAAAGGACTTTGTTGTTATTATCTCGCACTGAATACCGAACCCCGTAATATTGCTTTCAAATACCCGGTGCTGAATAGATCGATCCAGCACTGCCACCTTCTTACCATCGAGATCAAAAAAAGTAGATATCTCCACCCTGGGGTGACGGTACACCTCGAACCAGCTGTAAATCGTGGGAATTTCATTAAAGGAATAGATCTGATCTCTCTCCTCGGAGTAAGCAACATCCAACATCAGGTCTATCTCTCCTGAAACCAATCCTTCCAGGCACTCCGACCAGCTCCCGAAATGGTAAACCAGCTCCCATTCTTCCTCTGCTGCTATCTCTTTGATCAGCTCCACAAATAAACCATCGAATTTTCCCTGTTCATCCTTAAAGACCTTGGGAGCGTTCTCATAAACCCCCAACCGCACCCTGCGTGATTGTCCATATAACGGATTGATCAGGACAACAAAGAAAACCACTAATAACCCCCAGATCATCCGGGAATCCCGCAAAAACATATTGCATATTTTCATTTCGCCACCTGATAAGTATGACTTTCAAATTGATAATAAATTGTATAACGATAGTACTATTTAAAATATCACCCAAAATCCCTGCAAGTCAAGTATAAACTGATGATGATGATTAAAGAATATGTTCACAGAAATTCATAAGAACAATTTACTCTGTTTTCCATACACAAAAAATTTTCCTTTCCAAACCTTTCCTTATTGATATTTTCTATGTTAATATTTTAGCGATAAGGAAATAATAATTTGGAAAATATTGCATATATTGGTGAGTTATTATCCCTTATAACTGCAGCGTTCTGGGCGTTTGCGGTTATCCTTTTCACCAAGAGCGGAGAGACAGTCCATCCTCTGGGACTGAATCTTTTTAAAAATACGTTGGCTTTTGTTTTGATCCTGGTCACCCTGGCGATATTTAAAGTGCCCCTATTCAGGCCGGATGTCGCCGCTTGCGACTATCTGCTGTTAATGTTAAGCGGAGCTATCGGGATCGGCCTGGGAGATACTCTTTTTTTTCTATGCCTCAACCTTTTGGGAGCGGGATTGACCGCGATCATCAATTGCCTTTACAGTCCCTTTATCATAGCCCTTTCGGTAATCTTCCTTGGAGAACAACTGACCCTGCTGCAGCTCTTCGGCGTCGCAGCGGTAATAGCGGCTATATTGGTGATTTCACTAAAGAGGGGTGAGAATAATATCGATCGGCGGACAATTTTCAAAGGCCTTCTGCTTGGCATCAGCGCTATGCTTTGTATGGCTGTGGGGGTTGTTATTTTCAAACCTCTGCTGGATCGCCTGCCATTTCTCTGGGTAACAGAGATCCGCCTGCTTGGAGGTTTGATAGCTCTGGTGCTGATTATCATGGGTCACCCCGCTAAAAAACGGATCATCCGTTCAATCATGCTCCGGAAAGGCTGGCCTTATATGCTATCCAGCTCCTTTATCGGGGCTTATTTAGCAATGCTGCTGTGGTTGGCAGGAATGAAATATACACAGGCTTCTGTCGCATCAGTCCTGAATCAAACCAGTAATGTCTTTATCGTAATACTCGCTTTTATCTTTCTGAAAGAGAAATTGACTTACCGCCGCATACTGGGGATCTCGATTGCCTTTATAGGTGCTGTTCTGGTTTCATTCGGCTGAAACCTAAGGGCAATCCTAAAAAATCGACTTGACAATTCACATTAAAGAGTTCTTTTTGATATTAAAGGAGGATTCAATATGTTAGTAAAACACTTTTTTATGCCCAAGATCGCCCATAGTTCTTACCTGCTGGCCGGCGCTAAAAGCTGCGCCATTATTGATCCCCAGAGGGATGTGGATATTTATTTAGAAGCAGCCAAAGAGCTGGGAATGAAGATAACTCACATCTTAGAGACGCATCTCCATGCCGATTTCATTTCCGGTCACATGGATTTAGCAGAAATAACGGGTGCCAGGATCTACGGTCCGGAGTCGGGCGAGTGCCGTTTTGACCATGTTTCCCTGAAGGAGGGTGATAGTTTTAGTATAGAGGATATAGAGATCAGCATACTGGAAACCGGTGGTCATACTCCGGAGCATATTTCATACGTTGTAAAGGACCTTTTTAGGGGACCGGATCCGGTCGGCGTTTTTTGTGGTGACACCTTATTTGTAGGTGATGTAGGGCGACCTGACCTTTTTCCGGGCAGGGCGCGGGAATTAGCCGGTAAATTGTTCGATAATCTCAAGAAACTCCTGGCATTACCCGATTTTTGCGAGGTTTATCCGGCACACGGCGCGGGATCGCTCTGCGGCCGTTCTATGGGAGCCAAATGGCGAAGCACAATCGGTTACGAAAGGCGATATAACGAGGCCCTGAAAATATCATCCCGGGAGAGATTCATCGATTCGCTGACTACCAATATGCCGGGCGCGCCGGACCACTTCAGCCGCTGCAGCGGTATTAACCGCGACGGCCCTACCCTGGTAAGCAAACTGCCTGCTCTTAAAGGATTAGGGCCTCGGGAATTTCAGGCTCAAGCTGAGGATCCTCAAAATATCATCCTGGACGTCAGGAATTACGACTCTTTCGGGGGCCAGCATATCCCTAATGCCTACCACATAGACTTTGGTGGTAATCTCCCAACCTTCGCCGGATGGGTGCTGCCACCCGAAAAGGACATCCTGCTGGTAGCATACAATAGTGAACAAGCCGAAGAAGCCCGGGTCTGGCTGCATAGAGTAGGGCTTGACCGTGTAACCGGTTACCTGGACGGTGGGATGTTCCTGTGGGCTACCATGGGGCTCCCCACCGATAGCCTTCACCAGAAATCGGTAGCGGATCTCTACCGCATGGCTACCGAAGGCACCGAGATGGTCATTCTGGATGTCAGGGCACGTACCGAGTATGATAATTTTCACATAGAGGGGGCTATAAACATACCGGCCCCCGAACTGCGAACCCGTTATCAGGAGCTGAACCCGGAGCTGCCCATGGCGCTGGTCTGCAGTACCGGGCACCGCTCCAGCCTGGGAGCCAGTCTATTGAAACAACGGGATTTTCATAATCTTTATAACGTTGCCGGGGGAATGACCGCTTACTCCAATGCCGGTTATGTTCAGGAATGCAGACTTTGCGTTCTGCCCCATGGCCCAGGTAGTTGATAGAAAATTATGTGAACTTCAAACTCGAATAACTGAAAAGGGGGCTTTTTTATGCACTGGCTAACCATGAGGCAATGGTCGCCATATATTTGCGGAATAGGCATTGGAGTCCTGAGCTGGCTTGCCTTCGTACTTTCGGATAAACCTATCGGCTGCTCCACTGCATTTGCCCGGACCAGCGGAATGATCGAAAAGCTGTTCAGGGGGCAGAAAGTACTGGAAAAAGACTACTATAAACAGTTCACCCCAACTATCGATTGGGAATGGATGCTGGTAGCCGGAGTGATAGTCGGGTCCTTTATCTCCGCCATGCTCTCCGGTGATTTTCAATTGAGCTGGGTTCCCGCAACCTGGGCTAATACATTCGGATCGGCTTTGTTTTTTAGATTGATAGTAGCCCTGGTCGGCGGTATATTCATGGGGTTCGGCGCACGGTGGGCAGGAGGCTGTACCTCCGGCCATGGGATCTCGGGCACCCTTCAGCTCGCAGTGTCCAGCTGGATAGCCGCGATATGCTTTTTCATCGGGGGCATCGCTACTGCATTTCTAATCTTTCACCTGATCGGCAACTGAGGAGGTGAACCGATAATGCTTACTAAATTACATAGAATGAAGAAAACCCAATTGACCATTGGACTGATAATGGGCATATTCTTCGGCTTCCTCCTCCAGAAAGGGGGTGTTACCAAGTATGATGTAATCCTGGGACAGCTGTTGCTGAGTGATTTCACGGTAGTCAAGGTAATGCTTTCCGCAGTGGTGACCGGGATGATAGGGGTATATTTTTTAAATGGATTGGGGTTGGCCAAACTCCATCCAAAACCTGGCTCAGTAGGAATATCTGTAATAGGAGGATTATTTTTCGGGATTGGCTTTGCGACACTGGGTTACTGCCCGGGCACCGTTGCCGGAGCAGTCGGGAATGGCTACCTCGACGCGTTGATCGGCGGGGTTATCGGGATACTGATTGGCGCAGGGCTTTTTGCCGGACTGTTCAAAAAACTGCAAAAACCCATCCTGAATAAAGGCTATTTCGGGGAGATAACGCTCCCTGAATTGCTCAAGGTCAACCCCTGGGTGATCATAGTCCCATTCTGCATACTGCTGGTATTTCTGCTCTTCTGGATAGAGAGGGCGGGATTATAAATCAAAGACGTATGATAAAGAAAATAATACAATAAATTTCCCCGCGTATAGAAATAATCGGAATATCTATAATCCCGTAAAATACAGTTGATAATGCTGAATATGAGTTACCTATTTGATGAACATGTATTTATGAGTATTACGAAATGTACAAAAAAATGCAAATTTTATTCCGAAGTTTATATTCTAATAACCTGTTTTTCGATATTTCAGACATTATAGTTTATTCAACTGCATTGAACGGGATAATAGTTTGGGCGTGATCCGGATCACATTGAAGATGATTTAAAGGAAAATCATCCATTTAGCTTACGCAGTCCAGGGCGAGGGGAATTGGTCATTTCAAATAGATAACCTGCCTTATAGCGACCGACTTATACGATGTAACGCGAATGAAATAGACGCCGGAACCCAAACAGGGGTCGGGTATCCAGTTAAAATTTATTTTACGATTGTCAAATATATCGCTAATATCTAAAGGTTTGCTGGCTACTATTCTGCCCCCTATGTCAAAGATTTGAATATAAGAGGTTTTATC
>JAFGGQ010000118.1 GCA_016930435.1 bacterium | reverse complement strand
TCGAACCTGGGACCAGCTGATTATGAGTCAGCTGCTCTACCGCTGAGCTATGGGTCCTATTTATTTTAAGCTAATATATTAAGAATAAATATTAAATAGGTCAAGTTTTTTTTGATTATTAACATTATTTTTAAAAATCTAATTGAATATTATCCCTTATGCGCTCTACTTCAAATATACAATTTTAGCCTGATATGATAAGGTATTTCCTTGAATTCTTACAAGGTAAACACCCGAATTCATAAAACCCTGGTCAAAGCTCTGAATATCCCAGGAGTATTGATCAATCCCATTTGATATTGGAATGGTTTGAATCACCCTGCCATTTAAGTTGATGATCTCTATGAGTTCCCCTGACAAACCGGGTGGTAATACTATATTTACCTTGCTGTTAAAGGGATTTGGATAGGCAGAGATCTGGTATCGCTGAGGGTGGTCCATTGTTTCGGCAATATAGGTTGTATCCGCTCTCAGGCTTATCCAGGCATCTTCCAATGCCCCAACGCTATTTCCCGCAAAAAGACCCAGTACTATCTCACGGGAGCCCCCGTTTAGGATCAAAGAATCTACCTGGATTACTTCATAGACAGCTACATCGGAGGATGAATAACTCACCCATACCGGACTATCTAAGATCTCTAAAGCCCTATCCCTGTGATGTGTTTCGTCGATCCAGTACTCATAACTGCCGTCCCCTATGAAAGTTCCCCCCTCTACCCAACAAAAACCCGTAAAGATTTCTTCCTCCGGATCATAGATATAGACACTTTTATAACTGGTATCACGGCCTACATAATCATCATAGAAGTCTATTGATGGAACATCGCCGTCATAAAAGAATAATAACTTGACGTTACGAAGGGAAGTCCCCGAGATATTAACTATATCAAGTGTCATGCGCAACCAATTTTCCTCTTCTCTTCCCGAGTATATGGTCTGGTGAATATTGACCTTGGAAATAGAATCCGAATATACTACGATGGATCTTTGAAAAGTGGAGTCATCCAATATTTGGAGGGCTTCAGCAAGCGTGAAATCAGAATTGACTTCGATCCCGTCATAATAGAGGGGCCCGGACACGAACGAGATGCCCGAAGATGTCTCAAAATACAATCCCAAAAAGGCGATCCATAAATTGTCGTGCGGGGCATCGTCAAGATTGTGATATACAAAGCCGCCCAGGTACTCGTCATTCACACGAAGGCTTACATTTCCTGTATTATGAATGAAGATATCCTTAGGTGCCCCCGAAAGAGAACTTGTCATAATTACAAAACAACCAAGGAGTATTAATAGACTTGTTTTTTTCATTATCCTATCGTGCCAGTATGACCGTGCCATTACATACCATTTTGGAATCGACAGAAATGGTATAAAGATATATCCCTGGACTAAGTTTGTTGCCCCTCGAATCGGTGCCGTTCCACGAATTAAAATCACTATAAAGGACGCCCATCTGAGCTGGGATGGTTGTCTCATATACCAGGATGTTACGGAGGTTATAGACCTTCAATTGTGCTTCCTTGCTATACATCAAGGGGTATATGAAATAAGTTCTTTCATTGTAATTGTCGCCGTTTGGCGTAAAGGGATTTGGGAAAAGATGGCAGATGGTCTGCCGTTCCACGATAAAATACCAGGAATCGCTTGAGATATTGGGAAAACAATAGTCGGGATCATCCTCCATATTCTCGACGGTAATCCATATAGTATCGTATATTGCGAGGCCGATTTCCCGGGTGTTTATCTCGAAGACATTCTGGGCTGAATTGAAGTTAATTCCGGGGCTGGTGGACAGGAAGGTATGAATGGTATCTCCGTACTGGATATGGATTATAGCAGCGTCGGGATTAAGCCCGGACAGCTGATCGACCGCCTGGATCAAAATTATAGGTGAATGATTCGAGATCAGTGAGTTTTCGGGGGGTTCCAGCAAGGCTAATTGAGGCCCCTGATAGTCAATGGTGTAGCTCCAGGAAAGCGGCCCGATCTCATTACCTAAATTATCCTCCACATGCTGCAGGATAATATTTACTTGCTGGCCATTTGAAAATACTATTGAATCAGGGACGGTCAACCTCAGGGTATCTGCAAAGAAAAGCATATTTTCAGGGTATTCGGCCATAGTATATGAAACTCCGGCCACTTCCAATATGATTGAGCTCTCATTAACACCATTTTCATCGCTGATGTAAAGAGTAATAACCTGGGTGTCACAGGAGCTGTAGGTATTATCCAGAGGGCTTAGTAATTCTACCAATGGTCCACCGGGCTGGATCAGAAATGTCCAGCAACTGTCAAGCCGGTTTGCATCACAGTATTCGGGCTGATCTTCCGCTTCCACGCAGATGGTTATCCAATCCCCCCCATTGATCTCTCCGAAACAGGTATCGCAGATCTGAAGCTGAAGAATTGCCCTTCTTCCAGATGGTTCAAGTGTTCTATGGACTTCCAGACATGGATCGGTGAAGTCCATGGTGTCTCCGTGGTGAATAAGCCTGAAGGATGCCGTGTCAATGCCGGCAATATCTTCATTCAGCTCCAGGCAGAGATCGAAGTCGATCGATGATACGGTATCCCCGGGTCCGGGGATAAGATTAGAGGGATAAGGGGGCAGCAGATCCACCACGAAACTCCAGTTCAGCATTGTTTCCAGGGTATTGCCATAGAGGTCACGGGCTTCCCTCAAGACAACCCGGACAGTTTCACCGTGAACCCAATTCAGGGCGGGAATGAAGGTAAGGAACTCGCCGTCATAATCCAGTTCGGTGTCGTCAATGTTGTATATAGAGTCTTGAACCTCCAGGAAAATAGTAGCCCTGTCAACCGTATCCGGATCCGTGAGCCGGACAATAATTTCCTGGTCAGGACAAGCGCTAACCGAGTCGGGCCGGGGAATCCTTATCTCCCCGATGGGCCCACCGGTGGAGACTATAAATAACCAGCAGGTATCCAGAAGATTGGGGGAACAATAATCGGGAAGATCTGCAGCATTCACACATACGGTGTTCGTATCGCTTTCTAAAAAGACCCCCAGACTATCCGGGATGAGCAGTACAGAATCCCCGTCAAATAACAATTCAGTAATACTGAAACCGGTCCCGTTCAGAATTACGGTGATGCTGCTGGTGTCGTAACCGGAGAGCAGGTCTTCAATATAAAAGCTTATGGTGGCAGTGACACTGGTGACCACTTCTCCAATATCGGGTTGAAGATTGCTGATCACCGGTGATGAGAGGTCCATAATGAATGACCAGGCAAATGGGTTTGAGAGGGGTGAGCCATAGATATCCGGCGCATCTATCAGTTCCGCCTCGACAATTTCGCCATCGGCCCAGGGGACGGAAGGGGTAAAAAAGAGGAGGGAATCAACGAAATCGAGTTCGGGATCGTCAACGGTGAAGAGCTCCTCATTTACACTGAACAGGATTGAATCCTCCTCAACACCGTCGTCATCGCGAATGATCACAATAATGAGCTGAGAGTCATGTTCACAGGCTACATAGAGATCCTCCTCGTATTGAATTAATTCGGCAACCGGTCCGAAGAGACGGATATAGAACTCCCAGCACAGGGTATCGGAATGATTTGGGCCGCAAAGTTCTGCCAGATCATATTGAGGAGGTACACATACGATTACCGTGTCATTATCGTGGAAGACGGTTCCGATTGCGGATGGATTGAAAATAAGAGTGCTGCCATCCCAGCTTATAGCGGGAGACCCGATTTCGTATTCAATACCGTTAATAATTATGCGGACGGTATCCCAATCCAATCCGCTTAGTGAATCGAATATATTCAGGGAAATTATCTGGAATGAATCGGCGACGATGGACCGGTTTGGAGGCATCAGGGCCGAGAGTACTGGTGGTGTAAGGTCAATGTAGAAGGTCCATTCCAGGGTTCCGGTCATGGGGTTTCCAAGATCATCTTCCACCTCCAGGAGGCGGATGGTTATGGTATCGCCATCGGCAAAATAAGGGCTGGGAATAAATATAAGCAGGCTGTCATCGGTCCAGCTCAGATGTGGATCGGGCAGAGTATAAACAACACCGGCTACTTCCAAGATAATTGTAGATTCGGCTACTCCGTCAGTATCGATGATTGCGATTGCGATGGCTTGATCGGGGCATGATGAATAGACCAATGCGGGTGGCTCGAGTGCGCGTGGCAGGGGACCTCCGCAGGGGATAAAGAAGGTCCAGCAAAGCTCGCCGGCATTGGGTTCGCAGTAATCGGGCTGATCAGATGCATAGGCGCAGATATTCACGGTATCGCATCCGCTGAGTTCCAATCCGGCGACGCGAAAATCAATACTTAAGGTATCACCGGCCAGGTTGACCGCTGCATGGCTAAGATAATAATCCAGCCCATCGATATTGAAATGGATACTTGACATGTCCAATCCGGAGAGAATGTCGAGGAGGGATACGGAAACTACAGGGGCGAGTTCCGGGATAGCTTCGCCATCTGCAGGCCATTCATCACTGAATACCGGTGGGGATAGATCGATGATGAAATCCCAGCATACCGGGGCATCTTCGAGGGGATTGCCCAGGCTGTCATTAGCTGCCAGCAGGCAGACGCTAAGGGATTCCCCGTCGGACCATGGGGGTGCGGGTAAATATAACAGCGAATCATCCCAGATCAGAACCGCTCCATCCACAAGGAATGTACGCGGTCCGGTCAGGCTGGAGTTGATCTCCAGGAGTACAGATGAGGGATCCACGCCATCAACATCCTCAATGTAAAGCACGATATGTTCGTCCGGACAGGCCGAATAAGTATCGTTTAGGGGGCGTATAACTGTCGCGGCAGGCCCCCCGGATGAAATATAAAAAGTAAAACAATAAAGGTGTTCATTGGGGCCGCATGTATCCACCAGATCAATGCTATGCAGGCATATACGAACGCTGTCACCACCTACGAGTTCGTATGGCAGGATGTCAAAATTGATCCTCAGGGTAGGATCAGCCCAGCTAAAACCAGTTGAACCGATATGGTAAAGGTCGCCATTGATATTGATTTCCAGTGAATCCGGGTTCAATCCGGCGAGGGAATCGAAAATATCTATGATTACCAGGGGGGTTATATCTGTGATTGAGTCCAGGTGGGTTGGCCAGGTATTCAGCACAAGGGGGGGTTGAAGGTCGATAATTACCTCGATGCAGACAGTATCTGTCAGTGGATTCCCGATGGAATCCCGTCCCTCCGTAATACAAGCGAATATGGTGTCCCCGTTATCCCAGGGTTCGGCCGGCGCCCAGAAGAAAGTATCTCCGGCATGGGTCAGGCCCGTGCTGTCAATATTGTAATCGATCCCATTGACAGTGAGGGTTACAGAGGCCGGTTCAATGTAAAGATCATCATAGAGAATGAATGTAATCCCCTGGTCGTTGCAGGCAGAATACCAGCCGTCCCGTGGGGTGATAATCTCCCCGGTTGGGCCTTCGGTATGAACCACGAAATACCAGCAGGAATCGAGTTCATTGGGTTCACAATAATCTACAGCATCCCTTGTTTCCAGGCACACTTCTACGGTGTCCCAATTGTTAAAAACGATACCATGGTCACCGGGATTCCATTCCAGGCAGGTATCGGTGATAACCCAATCATAGTTGTAATTGTAGCTGATGCCATTGACAGTCAGCCGGATGGAATTCGGGGCAATCCCCGCCAGGGAATCAAATAGACAGAATTGGATGATCTGCATTGAATCGTTCAGAAGGGTATTAGGGACGGGGGAGATGGCATAGGGGGATGGAGCGGTAAGATCCACTATGAAATTTCCGCATACGGTATCCATAAGTTCATGGCCAAGTGTATCCAGCAGGTCGGTAATGCAAAATTCAACTGAATCCCCGTTATTCCATAGAGGAGAAGGTGAAAATACTAAGCGCCGGGTACCCGGAAGATATTCCAATTCAGGGTCTGCAGTGCTATATTCGATGTCTTCTACCCATAGCCGGATCGAGCTTTCATCAACACCATTTGATGAGTTAATGCGGAAGATGATCTCCTGGTCTTCGCATGCAGAGTATGTATTTTCCAGCGGTTCCAGCAATATGGCTGATGGCCGGGCAAGGTTTATGTATAATTCCCAGCAAAGGCTATCCGAATTAGGGCCGCAGTAATCGGGCATATCTTCAGCAAAAACGCAAATTTGGAGTGTATCCCCATCGGTGAAGTAATAACCGGCCGATTCGGTATCCAGAGTTAGGGAAGGCGCGCTCCATTCCACACCGGGATCCCCGATCATGAACTGGATACTGTCATTGATTGTAATCAGCAGCGTAGCCTCATTCAAACCGCTTAAGTTATCACTTACATTAAATGATATAGTGGGAGCCGGAACGGACACTATACTGCCTGGAAGGGGAATGATATTCCAGAAATCAGGGGGCGTATAATCCACATAAATAGTATATATTAGGGGTTCTGTAAGGTCCACGCCATACTCGTTCCGCGCATGCTGGAGCTGGATAATGAGGGAATCATCATCGGAAAAGAATCCGGCCGGGGGAAAGAAGGTCAGGTGTTGGGATAGTGGATCATAGGACAAGTAAGGGCTGTCAATAGTATATAAGATGCCGTTAATGATAATTTCAATCGTTTCCTGGTCGATCTCTCCATCTTCGGATGTGAGGAGGATTACAATGCTATCCGGGTCGCAAGCGGTGATCTCTCCGGCAAGTGGGTAAAATGGTACCGCTTCCGGGGCGGTCAGCGCGACTACGAACCACCAGCAGATCTCATCTCCGTTTGGAGGACAATAATCGGGCATATCTTCGGCATAGACGCAGACCTCGATGGTCTCGGTTTCGGTAAAAGTGATCCCCACAAGTTGTAACAGGCTATCGGTGAACGTATAATTGGCGGGAGGCAGTAAGCTCCCGTTAAGGGTAATCCTTATACTATCGGGATTAACCCCTGCCAGGTTGTCGGTTACATAGAGGTGAATATCCGGTGAGGGGATATGGACCAGGGAACCGGGTGGTGGTATCAGACCGGAAAAGTGAGGTGCTTCCAGGTCCACGTAAAATTCCCATACTATTGGCATACTGTCAGGCGGTGTGCCGATAATGTTGGTGACATTTATCAGCCTGACTAACACCGTTTCATTATTGGCAAAGCCTGGCATTGGCGGCGAAAACGTCAGGATGCTGTCACGGAAATCAAGATATGGGCCAATAGTATAGCTTATCCCTGCAACTTCAAGGATGATAGAGCCGGGATCTATCTCCAGTATTGTGTCCACAATGTGGACTACTATCTCCTGGTCGAAGCAGGAAGTAATGGTACTGTCAAGCGGCATTATTATTTCCACAACCGGAACGGAATGTATAACCCCATATATAAAGCAGGTATCCAGTATGTTTTCGCAATAATCCGGATAGTCCTCGACATACAGGCAGATCTCCACTTCGGAATAATCGAACCAGTTGATTCCAAGCCTTCCGGGATTTATAACGAGGGAATCTCCGGCGTATGTAATAGCAGGTGGTCCGTAAGGGACGCCATCTATGGTTACAGTTATGCGGCCGGGGTTGACTCCGGTCAGGCTATCTATAAGGTAGAAAGTTATTATCTGGAGGGAGTCAGTAATGGTATCGCCGGGTTCCACATTAAAATTGAATGCCACCGGCGGTTCAAAATCTATGTAGAATTCCCAGCAGAATGGGAGAAAAGGCATTTCGTAGCCCATGGTATCTTCAACATGGATCAAGCATACATAAACGGTATCGCCGTGTTCGTAATAGCCGGGAGGAGGATCGAATGTAAGGGTGTCATTGTGGAAATAGAGCAATCCCGGTGTGGAATAAAAGGTATCGGGTGGTTCTCCGGTACGGGTTACCTCGAACAGGATAGAAGCGGGGTTCACGGCGCTGAAGGATGGGATGATAGTCATTTCTATAAACTGGTCAATACAAGCGACATAAGCGCCATCGAAGGGTTGAATGATGGTCAGATGGAACAATGGCACGATAACCTCGACATCATCTTCGGGTCCCCTGCCTCCGAAATTGCCGCCGGCATGGCCTTCCTGGTTCCAAACCGAGAAGGCATTATCGAATATTCCGGCAATTCCAACCTCAATATCCGCGGTGAATATTATCACGATGGAATCGCCTTCTGTCATGCTGAAATATCCGAAGTTAAGGATGGTTTCTCCGGGGGATGGATCCATAATGCTGTCCCTTACTGCGCCATACAGTTCATAAGTTGGCGGTGTAGAGCTCATGGAGAATCCGGTAGGCAGGGAATCCACAACGGAGATCTGTGTAGAAGGGTCGCCCCGGAAATTGTAGATAACGATTCGCCAGGTAGCCTGGGTGCCGGTTTGTACGGTTGGGGTAAGGCAGTATTTCATCAGCATATATTCGGCGTTAATGGGGAGCAGATTCTGGCCGGCGATGGTGGCGTAGGAAGCCCAGGTATTATCATAACCGTACATCTGAAGCATCAATTCAACATCTGCTTCCAGGATATGAGAGCCTGGGCTCAAACTTATCACGGCGCCCCGGTAACCCTCAACGGGTATATTGAACCAGGGGGTGGAGTAAGTCGGCGGGGCACCATCCAAAATGATCGAACCCTCGTGCCCCGATGGAATGGCTACGTTTAAAAAATCATTGTTGTATCCGCTTGGGGTTAGAAATACGTAACGACGGGCATACTGTTCGATGGGCGGAACAAGCATATAGGCTGGGTCCCCGAGCGGATTGATATAATAACCCATGAAATCGGTTCGGCTGGTCATGGTTCCGCCCATAATATACTGGGCCACCAATATAGGTTTATCCGATTCGATATAGGTTGGGGAATCCAGACATTTATTATCGCAATTGGCATCCCAGAGCCATCCACCCGGTTCGCAGGGCACCCCATTCCATTCGAAGACTTCACCGGCATTCAGGTTAGCCGGAGTAACTCCGGATCCATCGGTAATGGTTATACTTGTAGCATCCTCAGCGGCCAGGATACGAAGCACATCCTTGTGCCAGGAATTCCGCTGCTGTATAGGGAAGGCGTTGAAGGTCATCCCCCAGGCGGTAAGGGGTGGCATCATCTCGATCAGGTAATCGGCAGCCATAATGGAATCCGGGACCAGGGCGATCTGAGAGCCGGCGATCACAGCAATAGGTTTGTCCGCTTCGATCAGTGAGCCGGTAAGATCATACAGGAATGGATAAGTGGAAGCCTGTGTATTGGCAAGCACCTGATAGGCTTGGTATTCCTGGAGTGTAGTACTAAATGTCACTCCCGCCAGATGCCCACCCTGGGTATTTACAGTTGGAGTAACAGACACCCGGGTGTTGTTCTCGGTGGCTACAATAGCGAACATGGATGGTCCCCGGTCATATTGCCGGGTGGGAATGATCCCCAGGGGATAGGTGGGGATATTATCAGGCCAGCCCAGTACACGGTAAGCCATTCCCAGTGAAGCCTGTGGGAACAGGAGGGCCATATCATTTGTAGCACCAGGCTGCTGGTAGGCGAGAAAATACGCAGTTATCAGGGTATCAGATTCAACTTTCAACCCCTTGTTCAGGGCGACTTCCGACCGGGCAAGCCAATGCGTGGAATCGATAACGATGGTAACCGTGGAGTTGGCCGGAATGAAAAAAGGAACATTGAATGAACCATCATTGTTTCGGACCGTTCCAGCTGCATCGAATGAGGAAGTTAAAATCAGGATGCCGTTGAAAAAAGAAGGCGGTTCAGGCGGGGAGTGCGGTTCCCGCTGGGCGTTCGATGGATAACAGAAGTAAAATACCTTGCCCAGATTGGTGAATTGCCCGAATGCGGTCCCCAGATAGAGCAGGATTAATAATGAAGTCAGGGTAAATAAATAAATCTGTCTTTTGGTCATTTATAGTCCTTATCTTATAGTTATCAAATATACTATATATAATTCAAGTTGATTAAGATAAAGATAAAGCCTTAATAGTCAAGTTGTATATTGGAAAAAAAAGGACAAATATTGTTGAAATATTTATTTTTTAGGGCCGCCAGCGGGGGGACTGATCGAAGGCGGTGTTTTGGGATAGGTTAATCTTATCGGAACCATCAGCATCCATCAGGTACACCTCCAGGTCAACCTCCGGATCGCCATGGGTATAGATGATATAGTCCCCCTCGGGTGACCACCTGTTAGCGCCATCGAAGAGAGCATCGTCGGTCAGATTAATCAATTCTTCGCCATCACAACGGACCTTGAATATATCGAAAGTATTGAAATCGAATTCGCCCTCTCCCCGGAGGTAGATAAGGTACTGGCTGTCCGGCGACCAGCGTGGATAGAGTTTATAGCCGCCGTCGTCGGTAAGACGGCTCCAGGATGAATCCGTGAAATCATAGATATGTACCTCCTGGAAATCCATCATGGATCTGATGAAGGCAAGTTTGGTGCCGTCCGGCGACCAGGCGGGGTACTTCTCTGAAGCTACCGAATTGGTCAAATTTACTTGACTATAGTTACTTAAATCTGCTATATATATTTCGCGGTTGCCGTCCCGGTTGGAGATAAAGGCCAGCAGCGAATCGTCAGGCGAAATGCTGATCCATTTATCCATGAAGGAGTTGTTGGTAACCTGCTGGAAGGAGTTATCCATAATGTCATACAGGAATATCTCGGACTGGTTATCCTCGCCTTTCACGAAGATGATCTTTTCGCCGGAATTGAACCACTCGTAATCGCCGTCCAGGGCATCGGTAATATCATCATCAGTGATTTGAATCTGGTTAGAGCCATCATAGTTCATCAGGAAAAGCTCGTTGTCACCGTCGCGGTCGGAGACGAATGCGATGGTTTGGCCGTCCGGTGACCACGCCGGGTAGATGTCACTGGCTGAGTTTTGGGTCAGGTTGAATTGACTATTACCCTCCTCGTCCATGCCGTAGATCTCCCAGTTGCCGTCCCGGTAAGCGTTAAAAACGATGGTGGTATCACCATCCGGGGGGACCGGACCGTTATGATTGTCACAGGCCAATGTTAACAGAAAAACCGAAAGGATGAGAAATACATTTATATGCTTTGTAAAAATCACGATGTATTTAGAAACCTTGTAGTTTGTTATAAGTTTTCAATCCTTAGGTTAAGTAAACTATCGGGTAAATAAAGC
This sequence comes from bacterium, assembly GCA_016930435.1. Taxonomy (GTDB): domain Bacteria; phylum UBP14; class UBA6098; order JAFGQG01; family JAFGQG01; genus JAFGGQ01. The sequence continues at coordinate 329 of JAFGGQ010000118.1, read as the reverse complement.
TATAAAATTGATACAGGCAACAGAAATCTTTGTATAGTCAAAACGGGTTTATGCTTTGTTTTATCTTTATTCAAAAATAACTCCTTTAAGAAGATGTTATTTGATTTCTATAGCCGAACCAACCTTGTTGGTTACTCTGCGGTTAAAGCCACGCATAATATTCGGATTTTATTTATATTGTTTTCCCCCTTTGCTCCACTGGCGTGGAGAGTTCCCACCGGTAAACAGGTGGAACGGCGATACCCGGTAATTTGGAGATAAGTGTATGATTTAATTCTATTTCGTGCCTAAAGGCACTTTTGATATTTTGGTGTTTTTATGCTATAAAT
>JAFGGQ010000117.1 GCA_016930435.1 bacterium | reverse complement strand
GTTACAATCAATATTTGAGATTGATTTTATATATGCAATTTGATTCCCCCTTTCGTCCCGAGAAGCTCGGGCCACTTCCCCCCTGCGAGAGGGGGGAAGGGAAGAATCTGTAGATTTAATACATAATGCATATTAGCTTTAAGTACGGGGAATGTTTGTTCCCGCCAATTCGTGGGGAGAATATGTCCAACTCACCTGAAGAGTTGAGTTTAGGCAAAAGTGGGAAAATAAAGAATATAATACCGTCATTTACCTGCTTTCATCTGCGGTAATACTATCCCCCCCAGCATTCGACTAATCCACTAACGTCGGAAAACTGACGTTCAACCTTGAGGAAGGGGGTATGTCCAGCTTCAGCGGGAAAATGGGGATCACCCAGCCTATACCGTTTTACCCAAAATATTTTCGGTGATTATTTCCTTAGCCTTCAGGAGGGCCTTAGCCCTGTGACTGATCCGGTTTTTTAATTCCGAGTCCAGTTCAGCGACGGTCCGACCATATTCCGGGAGATAGAATACCGGATCATAACCGAAACCCTGGCTGCCCCGCGGTTCATCAATAATGTATCCTTCAAGATATCCGCGGGAAAAATATACCTTATGCTCTACCGTTACGATGGCAATGATGCAGACGAACCGGGCCTTCCTTTCAGGGAATGGCAAACCTTCAAGTTCCCGGAGAAGTTTTTCATAATTATCCCTATAAGTTACACCATCACCGGCATAACGCGCGGCGAATATTCCTGGCGCTCCGTTTAAAGCATCTACTTCTAATCCTGAATCATCTGCAATGGAAGTTAATCCAGTTATATTATTGAAGATAGAAGCTTTCTTTAAAGCATTATCTTCATAAGTATTACCATCTTCTACAATATCATGAATATGTGGATAGTCATTTTGAGATTTTATCTCTACCGGAAGATCCCCCAGTATGGCCATTATCTCTTTTACTTTATCCTTGTTCTTGGTTGCTAATACCAGCTTCAACATTGGTTTTTCCTAACTGTGAGCCTCAAGCCAGTTCTTCCCGACACCTATGTCAACCTTCAAAGGCACATCCAGTTCAGCGGCATGTTCCATTTCCGTTCTAATAAGGTCCTGCACTGCGGGAAGTTCATTTTCCGGAATATCGAAGAGAAGTTCATCGTGTACCTGGATGATCATCCTGGTCTTCATATTGAATTTTCTGAGTTTACGGTGAATATTGATCATTGCGATCTTGATAAGGTCTGCGGCGGAGCCCTGAATAGGAGCATTTATTGCTACTCTTTCCCCCATAGATATCTGTTGGCGGTTGTTGCCCATCAACTCGGGGAGATACCGCCTGCGCCTGAAGATGGTTGTAACGTAACCATCTTCATGAGCTTGTTTGATTGTATTATCCATATAGGTTTTGACGCCGGGATAGCGCTCGAAGTATTTTTCTATAAAGGTATTTGCGACTTTGATATCCATTCTTAGGCGTTCTGAAAGCCCAAATCCGGAAATACCATAAATAATACCGAAGTTAACGGTTTTGGCTATTCTGCGGTCACTGGAATCGATTTCTTTTAAGGGTTTATGAAGGATGAGTGAAGCGGTATAGGAGTGAATATCCTTGCCTTCACGGAAAGCCCTTCTGAGATTATCATCACCGCTTATGTGAGCCATGATCCTGAGTTCGACCTGTGAATAATCCGCTGACAGCAGCACATTACCCTCCGATGAGGGGATGAATGCTCTTCGGATTTCACGGCCGTATTCACCCCTGATAGGAATGTTCTGAAGATTTGGATTGCTGGAGGAGAGCCGTCCGGTAGATGCGATAGTCTGGTTAAAAGAGGTGTGGATCTTGCCGGTTTCCGGATGAAGCAGTTTTGGCAGGGCCTCCACATAAGTATTTTGCAGTTTGGCGTATTCACGGTATTCCAGAATAAGCCTGGGGATCGGGTGTTCGTCCTTTAGCTTTTGAAGCACTTCCACATCGGTGGACGGACCGGTTTTAACTTTTTTGATTACAGGTAATCTGAATTTATTGAATAGAATATCCCTAAGTTGTACGGATGAATTAATGTTAAACTGTTCACCTGCCTCCTGATAAAGTTGTGATTCCAGTTTTTTCATCCGAAACCTAAGGTCTTCAGCCATCTCAGCAAGGAAAGGTATATCCAGTTTAACCCCTGTTAGTTCCATATCCTTAAGCACATAAATAAGGGGCAATTCGATTTCCCTGAATAGACCATCCAGCTCAAAGTTCTTTAATTGGGGAGCTAAAATATCTGCCAGACGGAGGGTAATATCGGCATCCTCTCCGGAATAATTAGCAGCTTCTTCTATGGGAATTTCAGGGAATGATCGTTTTCCTTTCCCTGCCTTCGTAAGCTCTTTATAAGTGGTAGTTTTGTAGTTCAGATACTTCATTGCAAGGTAATCCATACCGTGTTGATTTGAACTGGGTTCCAGGAGGTAGGAGGCGATCATAGGGTCGAAATCCAACCCCTTCACGGATATCCCATACCGGGAAAGAACAAGCATATCATATTTGATATTCTGTCCGATTTTTTTGATATTTTCATTTTCCAGGAGTGGTTTAAGCACCTTTAATGCCGCCTGTAAATCCACGTTTTGATAATGCTTCTCATCGGGGAACATCTCCAGACTTTGATGTCCAAGGGGGATATAGAAAGCTTCCCTGGCGCGATGGGACAGTGAAATACCTACTAACTCCGCCCTTAATGGCTCCAGACTGGTAGTTTCAGTATCCAGGCATATTCGGGGCTTAGTACTCAGTAGTTTAACAAGACTCTGAAGGTCTTCTATAGTCCTGATAGCCTTGTAGCAACTTTTATCGGTTTCTTCGAACCCCCCAAATTCAAATTGCTTCATTAAGGACTGGAATTCCAGATTTTTAAAGAGTTCGAACAAGCGTTCACGGTCTGGTTCATTCTTCTTGATGGCTTCCAGATCCATTTTTAATTTAAGGTCGGTTTTAATGGTCACCAGTTCGCGCGAAAGATAAGCTGAATCACTGTTTTTTTCAAGCTTCTCCCGGAGTTTTGGATTGTCTATCAGTTCCAGGTTCTGGTATATATTGTCCAATGAAGAGAACTGCTGAATAAGTTTCAGAGCTGTTTTAGGGCCGATTCCGGGCACCCCGGGAATATTATCGCTGCTGTCGCCCATCAAGGCCATAAAATCAATGATCTGATGAGGGGGAACCCCGAATTTTTCCTTGGCATTGTTCAGGTCCCACCATTTGGATGGTTTTTGGCCCCGCCCCGGTTCCAGTATCTTGATGTTTTCATTTATCAACTGGAAAAAATCCTTGTCATTAGTAACCAGTATGGCTTCCAAGTTCTGTTCTTCGGCCTCCCGGGCAAGGATTGCCACCAGGTCATCCGCCTCCAGTCCCTCCTTCTCGATCACGGGTACTCCCATGGCGCTCATTACTTCCTTCAAGATTGGTAATTGATCCCCTAATTCTTCAGGCATTTTAGCCCGGGTGGATTTATATTCGGCATATAATTTATGCCGGAAGGTGGGTTTGGCAGTATCGAAAGCAATAGCAATATACTCCGGATTCTCATCTCTCATCAGCTTGAGAATAGAATTCACAGTACCATAAACAGCGCTTACATTCTGTCCTTTTGAGTTGGTCAAAGGAGTTCGGATCATACTGAAATATGCCCGGTATGCAAATGCAGTACCATCTAATAAAAAGATGCGTTTTTTTTGGAGCATGGCGATTTTTTTCCCGGAAAGGGTTATTATTAAATTTACACCTTAAGCGCAGCTACAGACCGGGATCAGACAAGGTCTTCACTGCGCTTGAGAATGGTAGTCAGAATAAAAGCTATTTAATGTAAAGCAGTTTTCCGGTTGATGATACCCAATCCTGGTTTCTCAGCGTATAGAAATAAACCCCGCTATTCAAGTTTTCTGGGCTCCAGTAAAAGAGATTCTGGCCAGGTTGAATAGTTTCCAATGTTCGTGAAACAACCCTTCTGCCGCTTATGTCGCTGATGATCAGTTCAAGCTTAGAATAGTATTTATCGGCAAAGAAGCTGATCTCGGTTTTGCTGTTGAATGGATTGGGATAGGCATTGCCCATCAGGAAATGTTCCGGGATTCTTGCTTTAACTGCATCGGGTACTGAGAGTTCCTCGGTTTCCACGGTATCTTTTCCGTCGCAGAAGATGAAGTAGAAATTATCAAAAGGAACTCTATGGTCGTAGGTAAAGAGGGCCCCATCGTTGTAGCTATGATCGGAACTGCTCAAAATATAAAAGGAACCATCGATGTTGACGTTGTGAACAGTAGGGCAGTTATTATTAGCATCAGTATATGTGACCTGAAAGATATCATCGGGGGATATGGTGAATTTCAGCCTGGCAATGCCCGGATCGGTGAGTACAGGAGCGGTATTGGCGGCGGCAAGGTTCATGGTATGGGTATGTGGATAGAATCCTGCTCCATCGGTTCCGTCAGCGAGGATAAAATCTTCGAGTGAAGCTATTTTAAGTGTTTGGGCGCCTCCGCCAAAGATGCCGCTGGGCCAGGTCCCCCAATCCGCGTCACCGGTAATCGAGCTTATTGTACAACGCATATAAAGGTTATTACCGGATGTTGAATAGTCGATATCCCCGAGACGGCTCGGCAAGCCCCCGCCGGTGCCGACTTGTTTATATAATCCGGGTCCATAGGTGAGAAAATCGACCAGTGTCAATGCGTAGAATATACTATCCTCGGGGTGATCGGGATTAGTAATACCAGCGGCATAGGAATAATAGGGTCCGGACCAACCGCCGTCGGTAGGCCACCCACCACCTGCATTGGTCAGCCTGACGTAAATATAAGTGTCGGAGTATCCAATATAATAACCGGTCAGGTCCATAAAATTATCGGTTACACCCCCGGCAAGATCGCCCGTAGGTTCGTTGCAGGTTTGAGCCAACAATCCGTCATTAGGAGGCCATTGGTCGGCAGTATTTTTAGGAGATTCAGTAGCCCAATTGGGGGAACCCTTGGTTGTGAAGTAATAGGTAAGTGTTCCGGTAGCAGGATGATTCTGGGTGGTTTCATAGGTATATTCATAACCGAAGGTGCCAATATTGGTCATATTCACTGTGGTGAACGTAGGCACCGAGGTGGAGTAACTCAATGTAGCGCCGCTAATTATGGCTGGTGATGGTTCGGTTGTTGCATCAACATTATAGTATATATTGCCTGTCAGTCCACGCGCTGATGCAGTAGGATTAATGATTGCAGGATAAGGGCTTTGCGCAGTAGCTGTTGCAGCAAATGCTATTAATAGAATTAGACATAGGATCATAAATTTGAGCGGGTTCTTCATTTTTTTCTCCTTTGTTAATTTTTCAATCGTTCAAGAGTAAAAAAGCTTTTGGGATATAGTTGATGATATCGGAAGCGATCAGGGCTTGTTTACTAAGGTCCCTGGCGGCGATATCCCCGGCAAGTCCATGGATGTAAACGCCCATTCGGGCAGCTTCCAGAGTCCCCAGTCCCTGCGCCAAAAACCCTCCGATCAATCCGGAGAGAACATCCCCGCTGCCGGCTGTGGCCATGCCGTCGTTTCCAGTTAGATTCAGATAAATGGGGGAGTCCGGGCTGAGAATGATAGTAGGTGAACCCTTGATCACCAGTACCCCTCCGAATTTTTGTGCCCATTTCTGGCAGTCCTTATACAAGGATTCTTTGATCTGGGATACAGTAAGGTTAAGCAGGCGGGAAAGCTCTCCCAAATGAGGGGTCATCACAAATGCAGATGTGATATGGCTCCAGACGGTATCCTCGGCATCGGGTTCTGCGGTGGATGCCAATGCGTTAAGGGCGTCGGCATCAAGGGTAAATGGTACTTCAACCCGGGTTACCAACCTGCGAACCAGGTCGCGGGTCTCATGAAAAGTGGATAATCCCGGACCCAGTATCAAGCTGTTAGCATCATCCAATAGTTTAAGGATTTCTCCCAGACTCCTCAGCGAAAGGGCCCTTTTTTTCCGGGCTTCAGGCAAAGGATAAGTGATTACCTCGGTCAGTTTTGTTTCCATAACCTCGTTTAAGCTCTGAGGAATGCCCAGTACTGCATATCCTGCGCCGGAGCGCAGAAATGATTCACCGGCCATGGCAGCAGCACCTGTATAACCAACGGAACCGGCAATAATTATCCCTTTACCGAAAGTCCCTTTATGCCCATCTTCCGGGCGATAAGGGAGAAGTGCTTTGAGTTCATCCAGGTCGTTAGTGCGGTAATCCGGACCGGGTTCTTTCCCGATCAGTTCAGGGGGAATACCAATATCCGCTACTACTAATCGCCCGACATTCCTCCTGCCTGGCCACATTAACTGGCCCATCTTGGGATAAGCAAAAGTAACCGTTGTATCTGCTCTGATGGCTTCACCACGAATTTCACCGGTGTCACCATCGACGCCTGAAGGCATGTCCACCGCCACTACCAGCTTGCCTGTTTGATTGATTGTAGCGATTAATTCTGCTAATAGCCCATCGGGTTTACCGGTAAATCCGGTGCCCAATAAAGCATCGATGATCAGATCATATTGCTGAAGGTCGGGAAGTGAATCCAGCTCCTCGATGGGTATATTCAGTCTGATAGCTCTCTCAAGGTTTGTTAGGGCATCGCCCTGTATCTCGGATTTCGTTCCAAGCAGCTTAAAATGGACTGTGAATTGCTTCTGATGCAGGAAACGGCCTGCTACCCAACCATCACCGCCGTTATTTCCCTTGCCACAAATAATGGCGACTTTTTTCCCCTTGATCTGCCTCAAAAGATCCTCGGCTATGGCGGCAACGTTCTCACCGGCTTTCTCCATCAACTCGATACCGGGGATGCCAAGTCCCTCAATGGTCAGACTGTCCAGTTTTTTCATTAATTCAATTGTGACGGCTCTCATTTTCTGCTCCCCTAAAAATCGGTGTAGCTGAGTGTAAAGCGGTGAATATTGCCCAGTGTTCCCAATCCACTGAATCCATAATCCAGGCTGAATTTCCCCAAATATATGCCAAAACCGGAATTGAGGCCATTCAACCATTCATTTGATGCGTTATCATCCTCCACTTTTGCCCGGTTTTGCCAGCCAATACGGAGTAGAAAATGAGGTTTCCACTGGACTATCTCACCGCCGATCTTGACCTTAAAATCCTCATCGATACCCCTGGAGACTTCTCCGCAAAGTATCATAGGCAATCCGGGTAAAAGGCTGGAACCGCCCAATTTGGCGGTCAGTGGGAGAGGGTCCTTATGGCTATCGGTGTACCCGTTTTTCTGAAATCCCATATTAGCAATAACGAGTCCGACCCGGGTCTTTTTCCGGTTGAACTCCCACATTCCGCCGGCATCCAGGGCGAAGCCCACGGAATTAAAAGTGTCTATTGCTGAATATACTAATTTAGGGGTTACGCCCCAGCTCAAATTTCTGTTGATGGCCCTGCTAAGCGAAATTGCGAAAGCAAGGTCCTGTGCGCCAAAGGTACCCAGTTCCCGTCCGTTATTATCCGTTCGGGTCATCTTGCCATAATCCATGAAGTTCACATAACCCCCGATTCTCCATAATGATAGCGGCTGATAATAAGCAAGAAAACCGGAGTTTATGGAGGCGTACATGGTAGTGAAAGTAGTGACTACGCTTCGTTTGTCCTGGAAGCCAAGTACTCCCGGATTGGTTGCAAAGCCTTCCGGAGAGTTGGCATAACCCGAGTAAGCCCCACCCAGACTGGCTGCTCTCGCACCAATGTCCAGTTTTAAAAAGGGATAAGCGGAAGTGCCGGCATTATCAAATATACCTGCAGCACCGGTAAAACCGTGTAATATTAGCAGGAAGCTGTAAAGCAGTAGTAACTTTCTCAATATTTTCCTTCCTGAGCTTTGCCGGTCATAGGGACGAAGATGACGCCGCTAAGGATTTCTTCAACGATCTTACCATCAGCGTTTTTGACAACCAGAACAAGCTTCTGGGTCCAATCACCACGGGGAAGAACAAGCTTGCCCCCAACCTTCAATTGCTCTAACAGAGGGGGAGGAATGGTACGTGGGGCAGCAGTAATAATGATTTTGTCAAACGGAGCTTCCTCCGGCCACCCGAAAAAGCCATCCCCAAGCTTGAAATTTATAAGATTGTAACCATGTTCCAAAAGAATTTTACGGGACCTTTCAGCGAGTACAGGGATCGTCTCGATTGAAAAGACATTTTTGGTGAGTTCTGCCAGAATGGCGGTTTGGTATCCCGAACCCGTGCCTATTTCCAAAACCTTGTCCTCTGGCTGGATTTCAAGCGCCTGGGTCATCAGGGCAATGATGTAAGGTTGGGAAATGGTCTGGCCCTCGCCAATGGCTACTGGGTGATCACTATAGGCTTCAAAGCGGTGCGATTCACCCATAAAAAGATGCCGGGGTACCTTTCTAAAAGCTTCCAGAACCCGGGTGTCCCTTATACCGCGCGCCTCGAGCTGGTCAGACACCATTTTTCCCCGCCGGATTATAAAATCATTTTTTGTATCTTTTTCCACAATATTTAAATATTCTGGTAAATATTTTAATGTTTCAATATATATATTAATAAAACTTAGTCAAGCATTAATCTAATGCTTAAGTATATAATCCTTAAGTGGCGGAACCAATGATAACATTATCCTAAAGAGACCCTTTGTTTTTAACCCGGGTTTCCCGGTAGAGTTCTGAAAGAGCCTATAAATATGGGTTCATTTTTTTATGTGTCACTACAGATTAAGCTTTAGATCAATTGGTTTTAATGAGTGAAGCTGAAAAACCTCCATCAATATTAAAATCATTGGGAAAAGTGCTAACCCAACCCTCAGGCCTAACCATCATCGATGGGATTCCGGTCGGGATTTCTGCTGTTACAAAACCCAGTTCTTTTAAATATGCTACCTGGGCTTGATTCTCCTCCGGTTCGGAAGTGCAGGTGGAATATACAAGCCTTCCTCCGTTTTTGAGCAGGTTAATCGCATTGTGAAGTATGGCGCGTTGGACCCTGGCCGATTTGAAAATATCCTCTTCTTCCCTGAATAGCTTGGCTTCCGGATATCGCCTTAACACTCCCAGACTGGAACAGGGAGCATCCACCAAAATCTTGTCAAATTTCAGGTTAGTCTTAAACTCAACAGCATCGGCGATTATAATACGGGCCAGATTGCATTTCAGCCGCCGTAGGTTGGATATTGTCATCTCCAGTTTAGGAATATTGTTGTCGATCCCGATCAGGATACCCTCGGACTTCATAAATTGATCGATATAAGCCAGTTTGCCGCCCGGGAACGAGCAAATATCCAGTACTTTCTCTCCGGGTTGAGGGTCCAGCAACAGCAGGGGCAACTTGGTAAAGGGATCCTGGAAGGTGAATAATCCCTCCTGAAATTCCCGGCTATGGTGGACCTCCGCCATGCTATGCATCAGGAAAAAATCTTCAAATAATGGATGTCTGATAAGAATATGGCCTTGTTCCTCCAACCGTTTCTGAAGTTTATCGGGAGAGGTCCGGTTCAAATTAACCCGGATATAGAGGGGTGCCGGTTCATTCCCCCGCGCGCAGATCTTCTCTACTTCTCCGGGGGTTAACCTGGTAAGCCACCTCCTGATTAGCCACTCCGGATAGGAGTAATACGTGGCGAGGTAGCCTGGAGGGTTCTTATACCTGTCCGGGTATTGAATTTTATCCAGGTTTCTGGAAATATTTCGAAGGGTGCCGTTAATAAAACCTTTAAGATGACTAATTTTCATTATTTTGCTGGCTTCTACCGAGGTGTTTATAATTGCATAAGGGGGTGTTCGGTTCATAAAAAGAAGCTGGTAAATCGCTAATCTTAAAATGTTCCGGGCTACTATATGGATGGTCGAGTTATCATGACAGAATTGCGCCAGGATATGGTCGGTTCTGGCAATATTTTTCAAGGTGCCGTATATTAGATTAAAAACAAATTTGCGGTCCCGGTCATCCAGATTGGAATTATGAACCATCGAGTTAACAAGCTCCCCGGCAGATTCATGGCAGGAAAGCACTTCCGTTATAATATTAAGAGCTAATATCCTTGTTCCTAAGGATTTTTCCATCAATTATTTCCCCCCAGAATTGTTCTAAAGGAGTAAAGAATTTGGAGTCTTTTTTTATTAGTTGCTCCAGGCGTTCATATCTGGTGCGAGCCAGCTGGTTTTTGTCGAACCCTACTGATTCCAGGATATAATCCGGTCTTAAGGTCCGGCTGGGCATGGTTTCTACCAATAAATCTAATATATAAAATTCCCCTGTATTTTTAATACTAAGATCCAAAACATAGGGATTGGTATTGACAGAGACACCTTTGGAGTTAATGAATATATGTTCGGATTGGCTGAAATTTTCTAATTCTGATCGGAAGGGTTCATAATCATCCTTATGGATGGTGAGCTGGTAAAGTGAATGGGAGATTTGAGCGGACAGGGAGTTTTGGTTGCCGGGAATAGGTATGTAGGTCAATATATTGATACCTCTGGGCATGGCATGGATCAATGACCTTATTTTAGCTTCTCCTACGGGCTGGGAGAATTGGAGGTCAACATATTCGGCCTGACTTGAAAATCCGGAGGCCAATGGGGGCGAAAAAGCCACTTTAGGCCGCCTTGTATATCCCTGGCTGTAACTGATGGGAAGATCACTTTTCCGGATGGCTTGGATAAGTAATCGGAGTATTGAAAGATGAGAAAGAAACCTCAGGTTTTCACTTTTGCTGTATTTAACTCTCAATAATTCCCGGTAAACCTGCAAGTTAGTGTTTTTACGCGGTTTCCTTCCCCATTTGGCCTGTTCAACCACCTTTCCATTTTGGGGTTTTTGGGCTATTACTTGCGCGGTGTAATCACATCTATTACAATTTTCGCAACCTATAGACCTGCAATCAGGAGTAAGCTTTTCCTGCAAGGCCATTTCCCGCTCCCTGAGAATATACTCCGGATCGGCCCCTGTAGAGATATGATTCCAGGTAAGGGGTTTATGAGTATCCCGGCTTTTCAAATAGTGAGCAGTATCTATCCCGGTTTTTTTAAAAGCATTATTCCAAAGTGATATATCCAGCCTTTCATACCATGCCTCCAGGTAAGCCCCGTTCTGCCAAGCATCGTAAAGGGCTTTGAATACCCTCCGGTCCCCCCGGGCTAATACACCCTCCAATATCGAAATATCAGGGTTCCGGGTATCGATGTTAAGCTTGTTCCAGGATAAATTATTGATAATCGTTTCATACTTGGACTGAATTTCTTCGGCAGATGCCTGTTTCTCCCATTGAAAAGGGGTATGCGGTTTGGGAACGAAAGGGGCGATGGAGATCTTAAGCTGCAATCGTGATTTCCTGAAATGGTATTGCAGGTCTTTAATTAACCTGACGGTCTCCAACAGGTCAGCGTCGGTTTCGGTGGGCAGACCTACCATGAAATATAACTTAAGCTTCTGCCAGCCGTATTTAATGGCAAGTTCCAACGATTGGATAAGGTCATCTTCATCAAGAGTTTTATTAATGACTTTTTGCAGGCGTTTACTGCCTGTTTCAGGGGCAAAGGTCAAGGTGCTCTTCCTGTTCTCGGAAAACAGATCGAGCATGTATTCCATAGCACTTCCGGACCTGATTGATGGTGATGCGATAGAGAGTACTTTTTCCCTTGCCAGTAGGGTGAGTGGCGGGGCCAGTTCTTCAAATGCGGAATAATCTGGGGTGGAGAGTGAAAGCAGGCTGACTTCGTTCCAGCCGGTAAGTTCAATCCCTTTCTGAATGGCATGGATTATTTCCTCGGGATCCCTTTCGCGAAGGGGCCGGTAGATAAACCCGGGCATACAGAATCGGCAGCCTCGGGTGCAACCCCTCATTATTTCAACGTCTAGGCGGTCATGGGTAACCTCCAGCCAGGGTATGATAGGGGAGTCCGGGTAATTTTCGGATTTCAGGGAGGGGACATAATAAGAGCGAACCGGTAATGGTACTCCGGGATCGGATTCCATGCCCTGGAAATCATCCCCATCATAAACCGGTTTATAGAAACGGGGGACATAAATCCCCGGGAATTGAGCAAGGTTCACTAATAGCTTTTCCTTATCAAATTCCCTGTGAGTCCGAATATACTCCAGTAAATTGGGAAGTGATTCTTCTGCATCACCCAGGTAAAAAAGGTCGAAGACCGGGGCTAAGACCTCGGGATTGAAGACACTTGGTCCACCCGCTATCAGTAATGGAAAGGTGTTTATCCGTTCATCAGCGAGAATAGGGATATTCCCCAATCGAAGCATTTCCAGAACGTTGCAAAAGGTGAGCTCATAATGTAGGGAAAACCCGATCACTTCAAATTCAGAGAGAGGGGATCTGGATTCCAGACTGAAAAGGGGCAATTTTTTCTGTAACAGAAGGTCTCTCATATCTACCCAGGGGGCATAAAATCTCTCCATGAGGAGATCAGGTTGACTATTTACGATGTGATAGATTATCCGGCCGCCGAAATTGGAGGCTCCGATCTCGTATATTTCGGGAAAGCAGAGAGCGCATTTCAGGGTCGATGGTTTATGCTCTTTTCTAATGCTTCCAATTTCACCGCCGATATATCGCTCAGGTTTCTGAACTAAATAGAGAATATCATCGATCTGTCTTTTAATTATACTCATGATTTAACCCTGAAGATGTCCTCGACGAACTCTTCCGGATCGAATTCCACCATGTCTTCGATCTTTTCACCGGTGCCCACATATTTCACCGGTATGTCCAGTTCCTTTTTAATGGCAAGGACGATTCCCCCTTTAGCGGTGCCATCCAATTTAGTCAAAAATATACCGGTAAGATTCAAAGCCTGATTGAAGGCCAGAGCCTGTTGAATTCCATTCTGACCGGTAGTGGCATCCAGGACCAGAAGGGTTTCATGAGGAGCGCCGGGGATTTTTTTGGCCATTACCCGGTTAAGTTTTTTGAGCTCTTCCATAAGGTTACTCTTGGTATGCAGGCGCCCTGCTGTATCGACGAGTACATATTCATACTTCTGGGCCAGAGCCTTCTCTAATGCATCGAAGGCTACTGCAGCCGAATCAGAACCAGCCTGGCTGTTCACAACAGTGATATCATACCTTTGAGCCCATTGACTTAACTGCTCCTGGGCTGCTGCCCGAAAGGTGTCAGCAGCTACCAGCAGAATTCGCTTCCCGCTTTGTTTGAGTCGGTATGCAAATTTGGCGATACTTGTGGTTTTTCCTGTACCGTTAACACCTACAAAAGTAACCACGTAAGGGCTACACCGGGTCTCGGCAGGGGAGTTGTCCCGGTAAATAAGGATGCGCTTCAGCTCATTTTTCAGGGCATCATAGATATCCTCAGAACTGCGAAGGCGGGACTGTTTAACCTTGTCCTGAAGGTCCTCTATTATCTCAATGGTTGCTTTAACCCCCAGGTCTGAAGTAATTAAAACCTCCTCCAGCGCATCAAGAAAATCACGGTCGATATTACGGTTAAGGCCAACTAATTCACCGATCTTGCCTAACAGGGTGGTTCGCGTTTTTATTAATGAAGTTTCCAGTTTCTTTTTCTTGAATAAACCCATAAAAAGCCCTCGTTTTTTTAAGCTGAAAGATATAGATTTCACAGAATTTGTAAAACATTTTATTTTTTTATTTTTTCCTTGCATAAATAATAATATATTATAGTTTTTTAATAAGGACAAAATGGGGTTCAAAAAGGGTTCTGCAGGTGTTAAATTTGGGTAGATACCGGGCAGATTAAACACCGTTCCTATTTTGATTATACAAGTTTAAAGCTTTTGTCAGCAGGAAATTTTATGATTTAACTGTTAAATGCTGTTTTAACACGTGGAATCAAATGTGGAATTTAGTTCCATAATTGCCTTTAAGGGGTGTAGGAGGATCAAAATGAGAAACATAATGCTGATATTGGCAGTATTTTTATGCGTTATCTCTACGGTTTCAGGTGAGACTATAATCACCGGTGGTGAGGTAAATGGAGTTTGGAGGATTTCAGGCTCGCCATATATAATTAACGGTGATATTCGGATTCCCAGCGGGGAAACCCTTATTGTTGAACCTGGGTGCACATTGGTTTTCAGAGGTTTCTATAAACTGGAGGTTGACAGTCAGGCTACATTGAAAGCCCTGGGTACTGCAGATAGACCGATTATATTTACTGCCGAGGATATTGTACTGACCGACAGTTCGGGTGGCCATAACGGGCTTCAATTTTACAAAAGCGCCCCAGGATGCTCCCTGTTCTATTGCACAATTGAATATGGCAACCTGTTAGGGAGTTATCCCGATAATTACGGTGGGGGTGTTTATTGCTATCAAAGCAGTCCATATTTAGGCCGGCTTACCGTTCTCAACTGTTATGCAGTCCGGGGCGGGGCAATCTGCTGTGAGGGTGGTTCCAATCCGATTATCGAATCAAGCTACTTAGCCCTGAATTACGGAGAGGACCATGGAGGGGCAATATTTATGGATCATTCATCCCCTATAATTGCAGGGGATACTATTACCCAGAATTATTCCCCGCACGGGGGTGGAATTAGCTGTTTTTATTCCGAAGCAATGATCCAAAATAGCGTGATCAGGTACAATCATAAAGAAGGTCTTCGCTGCAGCCAGTCGGAATTGACCATACTGGATAATATAATAGATGATAACCTTGGGCTGGGTATTAGTATGGGAAATTCCAGGGGCCTTATCCGTGGCAATACAATCGAAGCTAACGAGAAAGGTATCCTTTGTCAGGGTTATTCAGAACCCACTATCACTAACAACAGGATCATTAATAATTTTGCCGGAACCGGTATTGGCTGCGGTATTATTTGTAATGACAATTCGGCCGCCGTAATCAGTCATAATATAATTGTGGGTAACAGGTCCAATGAGGATGGGGGAGGGGTATATTGCTACTCATCCAATCCACAGATCGAGGCTAATTATATCGCTCATAATTATGCTTTTTCCAGTGGTGGTGGCATCTATTGCGGGAGCTCTGCCCCGAGTATTATCAACAATCTCATCTATGATAACCAGTCTATTTATCATGGGGGAGCAATTTGCTGTTTTCGCGCCAATCCGCTGATATTCAACAACAATATTACATATAACGATTCCCGCAAGGGAGGGGCGATATATTGCTTTGATGGCTCCGATCCGAAGGTTATCAACAACCTGTTCTGGGGGAATAGCGCAGATACAGCAAATGAGATATTCCTGGAAGGAGATCCGTACTGGTCAAGCAGCGCTTATGTAGCCTACTGTGATATCAACCAATCGGAATGTTCTTCGGGTTCGGAAAGCAGTGTTATTAACTGGGGGGGAGGTATATTCTATGATGATCCTGAGTTCCTTGACACACTCTTTAACATCCCGGAGCATTCCCCCGCCGTTAATGCCGGCACTCAATTTATCTTCCTGGGTTGGGGGGATACTATATGGTCTCCATCGGTGGATTATTCAGGTTACCGCCGCCCCCAGGGACGGAGATGGGATGTAGGAGCAAGGGAATATATTGCTGCTTCTATGGATTTTTCCCATCCTGTTCCAATCGTTTGGGATAGTGTTGTCACAGGGGATACAACATGTATGACTATTTTTCTTTACAGTACCGGAATAGAAACCCTGAATCTTGAATCCCTTGGTTTTTTAAACGGGACCTGTTTCGGCCTGGAACATCCTGTTGTTATAGGAGCACTCCCCCCGGGTGATTCATTATCAATCCCGGTTTGTTTTTTCCCAGAGGATGAGGGATCCTTAGCTGATAGCTTTATAGTGGTCTCAAATGCTTTTGACCAAGAGACTACCTATGTTCCTTTTAAAGGTTATGCCTATGCCCCACAGCCTGTTATGTTTATTGAGGAACCTGTCCTGGACTTTGGAACCGTTACTTGCTTCCAGGAAACGACTTTAAGCATAATCATCGCAAACCAGGGGAGAGCAACGCTGGTCGTCTATGATATACAGGCAAGTTCACTAAGCTTTGTAGCTAACCCAAACTCTTTTGAAATAGAACCATATAATTCACGTGAGGTAAATATATATTTCACCCCCTTCACCGCAGGTGTATATCATGAAACATTGTGGGTATATTCAAATGACGATACCCAATTTGTGGCATTGCATGCGGTTGCCTTACTCCCTCCTGCAATGGAGTTATCAACCTATGCAGTTGACTTTGACTCGGTGCTGGTGGGTGAAAGGTCTGCCTACTCAATTACTGTAGCCAATGAGGGTGACCTGGCGCTGATTGTAACGCGGATGGAATCGAATAACTCAGCATTTGCATTATCTGATTACACTCTTCCGGAGATACCGGGTGGTGATTCCAGGGATTTTGAGGTTTACTTTGAATCTGAAATAGATGGTTTTTTTGAGGGGGAAATATGGCTCTATTCAAATGCGGATACACAAGGAATTTCGGTGCAGGCATTAGCCTTAAACCCGCCAATCCTTTCTATATCGCCTATGGAACTGGATTTCGATTCAGTACTGATAGGTACTCCGGTAAGCCGGGATGTAGAACTTACCAACAGCGGGGGATTCCCCCTGCATTTCCAGCGCGTTTATACTACCGAACCCGCTTTTAGTGTTTACGATACATTGTCTGAAGCTTTACCAGGAGGAGAAAGCCGCCACGTTGCGGTCTGGTTCAGTGGAGCATCGGAAGGTTTTTACAGCGGTTCTATTTGGTTCATTTCAGACATGGATTCCCAGGATGTTGCTCTGCAGGCAATTGCTCTTAGACCACCTGAAATTTCGCTTTCAGATACAGAGATATTTTTCGAAGAGGTCGGACTGGACTCTACCGCATCTGGATTTATCACCATAAGTAACGAAGGGGGATTCCCGCTAATAGTGGACAGCCTTAAGGTTTACCCTGCTGTGTTCACCCTAAGAAGCGCTGCTGTCCCTCACCTGGCCAGTGGAGAGAGCTTTGAGCTTGAAATCATCTTTACCCCTGAATTTGTAATGACTTATGTGGGAAGCCTTTGGGTATTCACGGAATATGGAACCCCTGTCGTTACCATCTATGGAGAAGGGGTAACAGCTATAGCATTAAAATCCCGGAACCTACCCGAAGATATTGGTTTGACCGTTGCCCCGAACCCCTTCAATAGCGCGCTGAGTCTCTTTTATCAGGTATCACAACCAGGATTGGTGACTATCAGAATTTATGATGTGAAAGGCAATATCATAGCCCAACCAGTTTCGCAAGAACTTGCTCCCGGAATGTATCAGGAAATTTGGACCGAACCAAATGTGCCTACCGGTGTTTATTTTATTTTAATCGAAGCAAGTGGTCAGAGCCTGATTCGGAAAGCGGTTCTGTTGAAATAAAGACAAGTACATCCTACAGGTTTGAATAAGAGAGTTTCGAAGATTGCCTTTTGTACATATAAAAATCGTTTGACTACTTCATTCCAAAAAGTATATTTGCATTAATAAAATAATTTTGAAATAAGTACTATTTTGACAGAAATGGAGAAAAACATGTTCATTAAGACCGTTTATGTGCTATTAACCATATTTTCTTTGGGTTTATCTACAGTTTTATTAGCAGGTACTGATGATCCGGTGAAAGATAACAATGATCTGACCCCTTCTCTCGATAAATTGCATCAGATACAATGTTCTATCCGTGAGAAGGGGGCGAAATGGACCGCCCGAATGCCTTCACGGATTCCTGAACTTATGCCCATTCCTGAATTCAGGGTGCAGGATCCGGAAGCGGTCCGTAGCAGCTGCAAAATGGATACCCCGGAAGCCTTTGACTGGCGAGACTATGAAGGTCAGAATTGGGTACGGCCGGTTCGCGATCAGGGTAGAATGGGAAGCTGTTGGGCTTTCGGCGCATGCGCCTGTATCGAAGCCGCACTCAAGATCCGGGCAGGGAATAGCGAGTTACCCGTGGACCTCTCAGAAAGTTACCTTGTGAATTGCAGCGATGCGGGATCCGAAGAAGGAGGGTGGCACCGTTATGCTGCCGAATATATCGAAGCAAACGGTATCGTAGATGAACAATGCGCCCCTTATGTTGATTACCCTGTGGACTGCTCACTGCGCTGCCGGGATTGGCAAACCAGATTAACATATATTGATAGTTATAGATGGGTTTTCAGTTACGCTATGGAACCCCTTCGTGAAGCCATCCTGGAAGGACCTCTGGCAGCCTCTTTTATGGTTTACGAGGATTTCTTCTACTACGAGTCGGGAGTTTATGAACATACATGGGGCGAAGCCTCCGGTGGACATGTAATACTGATTTGCGGATATGATAATAACGATAGCTGCTGGATTGCAAAAAATAGCTGGGGAACCGACTGGGGAGAAAACGGGTACTTTAAGATCAAATGGAGGAATTGCTTTATAGAAGTGGATCTGATGAGTGTAGAAGTCTCGGATTACCCACCATACGGCTTCCCGGAACTCCTCCATCCCTCCAATAGCGCTGTAATTAACCATAACCCCATAAACTTTAACTGGGAAGAAGTGGCTGATGCTACGAATTACCAGTTCGAACTTGCTACTGACCTCCTTTTTAACAATATCCTCTATGCTGACTCGGGATTTACCTCCAGTGATTACTACTTCGACGAAACCCTTGATTTTGGTTTTTATTACTGGCATTCCAGGGGATGTAATAGCCATGGCTGTGGTTCATGGTCTTCGAACAATGTTTTTATGTTTACCAATACCGGTATCGGTGAGAATGAGATTCCCAGTAATATTGATATTGATTGCCAAGCCTTCCCTAACCCATTCAACGGTATGGTAAGGATATCCCTAAAATTACCCCCCAAAACACCTCTTGAAGTTGATATCCATTCGATATGGGGTGATAAATTATTTACCCTTTTCCAAGGTTTTGCAAGTGATGGGGAAACACAAATACTTTGGGAACCGGTAAATTTAGGTTCCGGCATCTATTTTTATCGGGTATCCATTCCTCATAATTCCTATTTAGGGAAGGTCTTTTACCTTAAATAAAGAGGATTCTGTTGTTAAAGTAAGCTTTTTGGAGTAGTTGGGAACAAACATACTTCAATTTAATGAATTTCAACTGCATTAAACGGGATGACAAGAAACCTGCAAAATATGCAACTAATTCATTGATTATAAATTACTGAATATTATGTCCTAAACTTATTATTATTGGAACAGGCGAATAGGTTAAAATTCCCAGATCAGGCTTGCTCTGAGTTCAGCATTTTCAGGGTCGAATTCTGGTTTCAGACTTAAACTCATTTGGCGGCCATACTTATAACGGACAGTATCCCGTTTTTTTTCTATTATGGATATTCCGTGTATCCAATCGAAAAGGATCTCACCTCCGATCAGGATTGCTCCCAATCCAACGAGGGCGGCCTGACCAGCGCCTATTCGGGTTTCCTTCTCAAGCATTCTTAAATGATATATAATTGTAGTATCCTCAAGGGAATAGGGGATCTTTTCATATCGGATCCCGTCGATGTCAATGGTTCCATAATCGGTATCCTTATAGGTTTCGTTATCATCCATCAGGGCAGCTCCTGAGATTATGGAGAGAATGCCAAGTGCGGAGGCACCTGCCAGATACCATCCAGTTTTGGCTTCACCAGCATAGAAATGTACCATACCGGGCACAGGAATCGAAGATAGAAGCAAGGCCACACTAATTCGGCGGTTGGCATCCCGGTATTCTTCCAGGGTCATCGCTTGCGGAACTGGATGCAGGGCATTTTCGTTCAAGTAATCACCGCCGACTTGGCCAACAACCTCACTCACGGATAATATGATAAAACATAGAAAAATTAACGTTATCGTTTTCAACATATCTCCTCCTTTTAAATTTAATATTAAGTTTTAAATTAAGGAAAAATGCCAACTCTGCAACATATTTTTAGGGATTAATGCATTCTTCCCAGTACTCCCTTATATCGCTACTGGTCCTGTCGAGAACCTCTCCTTCCCGATAAGCCCGGTTGAGAGTATTAACCAGTTTACGGAATGCTTTTTCCCAGGGGTATGGGTTTTTCAAACGCCAATTCCAAAGGGTGTTATTATGAAAAAGTGGTTCTTCTGCAGGATCAATGTCTGTGTACTGAGAATATTGATCAAATCCGGGAGTGCCAGGAACCAGGGCATAATGGGAAATATCGATCCTGATTCCCAGGCTATGTACCCAGTACACCGATTCCAGGATATCTTCGATTTTCTGGAGGGGATGACCTACCAGGATATAAGCCCTGAGATCTTTGGGACTGAAACCGGCTTCGATGAGAAAACCCACTGCTTTGCAGAAACTCACTAAATTTAGAGGTTTATTGAATATGTCAGAGGTGTTTAACCCCTCAAAGCTTAGCCTTAATTCTCGAAAACCGCAACGATAAAGTAATTTTGCTAGTGATGCATCAATGTTTGCTACCTCAAGACCATTCGGAACGTAAAATACCATATTCTTATAGCGATTTTTCAGCAGTCCTTCCATAATCGGGATGATATGTTTGTCAGCATTGCTCAGTAGAGCGTCATCATAAAAAGCAAAGCTCTTTATTTTGTAATTTTTGATATAATAGACTATTTCCTTTACAACTTCTCCTGGTGCTTTTTGGTGAAAAACAGGATTCAATATTCTGGAAGCGCAAATGCTGCAGGAATGAGGGCAGCCAAGGGAAGTCAGGAGGGGCAGAACATCTAAAGTAGGATAATCATAATGAAATGGATAAGGAAAATCAAGAAGGTTAGAAGGCACCTTGGCGGGGATTGATGAGTCCGCGAACTGGGAGATGATTCGGAAATGCTCCTGGTTAAAATTTCCGGGAAGGATAATACAATCGGAAAAATTATTTTGGGCATGGGAAGTAAGCAAGGTAGCGTAAAGGCCACCGATCAAGACGGGAATCCGTGGAAAAATGTTGCGAATGAACTCGATGGTGTATTTAATCCCGGGGTACCAGTAGGTCATCTGGGAGGTTAGTAAAAACAGGTCGGGGGAGAATGAGGAGGCCATTTTCCCTAAATGGTATTCAAAGTCCTTGGGATGAATGCCATATAGAAAATAATCCCTTTTATATGTGTTCAGGATAGGGGGTTTTGGAATTTTCTGTTTCCTGATATGGCCTCTTCCGGGGGGATGAAGCGACCTGAAACAGTAAGGAAACCTTCCGAAGCCGTACGATTGACAATCGATTACCCTGGTTCTGAATCCAGTGGATTTAAGAAAACTATTGATATAGAGCAGGCCCAGTGGCTTTGACCAGAGATCGTATGCGGCAAAATCGGTTATCCAGGGATTAATCAGGCAGACCGAGGGTTGACGATCCATAATGTTAGTTAGTGAGATTTAAGTGATTATAATCTAAAAAGCTTTTGAGAGAATGATCCTGATACCTACCTTTCCCTGGTCTGTGGGATGACAACGGAGGTGCAGGGAGAAAAGCTTATCATCAGATTCGGTTTGCTGACCCAGGCGAAGGACATTTATCCCGCTAAGGAAACGATTTAAGATGGCTACACCGATGACAATATTGGAATTCCGGTAGGCTTTTTCGGAATTATGACGGAGTTCCCTGTAGTAATAACGGGATTCGGGCATGTCCCATTTCCAGAACCAATCAGCAGTTTCAGGGTAAAGCATGTCCTGGTCCCGTTCAAAGAGATAGGTCCAGTAATTATAGTCCTGGATATCATCATACAGTCCGATATTTTGATAGTAATCCTTATCTTTACCCTGAGTAATTATACCGGCATGGCTGATTGCCCAGGAGATATACCGTTCTTCTTCCCAGTGTCCATACACTTGCAGGCTGGCAAAGGTCAACCAGATAGCCCCTTCAGCCACCCAAAAGAGGGCGGCGTTGTTCTTGTTACCAAGATAATATTCACCAGCACCCGGCAATAATAGAGAGAATACAAGAGCCTTACTTACCTTTTTTTTATGACTGCTTGCCTCCTCATTGTCCTCAAATATACTGCGGGTATCGTCAAATGAGGAGGTAATTGTTGATCTTGATGCTCTGATTTGAGGGAATGGGGCACTAATGTTTCTAAGGGAAGTGGGAAGGGAAATATCGGTGGGGATAGCAGGTAATCCGTCTGCTCTCAGGTGAGCACAGAAACCAACAATGACTAAACAAAGTGTGATTAAAAGATATTTTGTCTTTAAAAAAGGCATAATGGATATTCCAGGTTAAGTTAAAATCTGATCACCAGTACCATTTCCGGGCAGAGTTCACCATTATGATAGGCGATTCTTGGTTTTACTTCTACTCTTGTGAACTTTGTTTCGAGGCGGTCATTATGTCTTTTTGCCGTCCAGGCCGCATCAAATGCGCTGAGCAAGTGGTTTAAAATAGAAGCTCCGATAAAATACTTGGCAGTAGAATAAAAATCATTGGCTTGCTTACGCAAGGATGCATAGTAAAAGCGGTTGTAGCTGAGATCCAGATTGAATATCTGAACAAGGCTATCCTTGAAAGCTTCACGTTCCGATGAGACCATAATGGGCCAATCAGGGATCAAAGTATCCGGTGAATCATCCCAGCCTACTATAAACCAGGCATATTTGCCGATCATTTCATAATAGTCATGATCCTTTTCGCGGGGAAGAATCTCAGTTGCCCAGGTGCTTTCAGGAGTTTCCCACCAGGTTGTGTCTTTCCCTGAACCCATTAACCAGGTCCAGTACTTATCCTCACTCCAATGATCATCTGCAAATGTCTCGTATTCGCCTGTTTTGTCGGAGCCCTTCTGGTTAAGGTTGAAGTATGCCACCCAAAAACCTATCTCCGCCGCACTAAAAAGGCCACCTTTGAGCCAGGATTTACAGTAGTATTCACCTGAACCGGGGATGAGCAGCGAAAAAAGGAAGGCTTTTTTGGTCGATTTAACTTCACTGGATGAAAAAAGAGCAGTTTTATCTCCGCTACTTTCGATCTGAACAAGGGCACCGGATTCCCAGTTGTAGCTTTTCTGGAAATCGTACAAGCCCTTTTTAAAGCTTTCCGGGATTTCTCCCGCCGGAACAAGGGGCTCAGAATGTGATATTGAAAAAAGCAGTATGAGAAATGAACAACTCAAAAATATCCGGGGAAATAAGGTCTTCATTGTAAAAGCCTCCTTTTATTTAATTAATGCTATCTTACAAAAATGGATTTCAGTTTTATCGTTATTTTTAGCTTCTAATTGACAGATGTAAACCCCGGAGGGTATTCCGGTGGAATCCCATCTGTAACTGTTATATTCAGATTCCAAACCATTGAGTATTTTATTCAGGATCAAATTGCCGGTTTGATCGAAAATACGGAGGGTAAGCTCAGCCTGGCGGTTCAGGTAATAGCGGATATAAGTATCGTTTTGGGCGGGGTTAGGGTGATTGTAAAAAGATGTTATAAGGTCATGGGAGTTATCAGCAGGGGGATTATCGGGCAAGGTCAGATCGAAAGTATGATTATGTTCAGAAGAAAATCCCCACATCGGCCAATTAGGGGCATCACTCTGCGGAAAATCCCAAACCATTAATATGCCCTGAACCGAACCTGCCACCACCTGGTTTGATGCCCCTTCTCCAAGTTTCCCCCAGGCAGCTGCAGCCCATATCCCTTCAGAAGCCAATGGGAATCCATCTACCGGTAAGCCATCATGATGAAATGCATAAAGATTGGAGTTGCTTCCACCCACGATTATTTCCAGGTCGCCATCAGCATCGAGATCAGCCGTGATCGGTGAAGCTATCAGGGTACTGTCAAAAGAGCGAGGGAAGTTCTCCACTGTTGATCCGCTAAGGTAGAAAGCGTGAAGTTTATTACCCGCGCTGAATATTATTTCCAGGTCGCTATCTCCGTTTATATCCGAGAAAAGAGGATCAGAAAGGTTATAAACCTCCTCAAAGAACACGGGGAAATTACCGAAATTCTGGCCTTCCTGGTCGAAAACGTAAAGGTATCCCTCCTCACTGACGGTTACGAGCTCCAGATTCCCGTCACGGTTTATATCACCCCCTATTAAAGTGGAAAGGAATCCATGATCGAGGTCTATGCTCCAGAGCAGAGAATCTCCCAGGCTATATTTAAAGAGCTTTCCTTTCCATTGCTGAGCAAGTATATAAAATGAATTATCCGGGCGAGGGATAACGCCAAGGATCTCGCCCCTGATATCACCATTATCGATTATTGTGGCTTCAGCAGAGATTATGTACCATTTCCCATTCGATGTACCTACGAATATCTCGGGTTCAGATGTTGAATTATCGAAATTGGCTATTACGGGGGGCAGGTAGATGCGGCCTTGCAGGCGTAATGGAAAGCCTAAAAGGAGATCAGCTCTTCCTGATGAGTCAAGGTCCTGCACTTCCCAGCAATATAAAAAGCTGTCATCTGCTCCTGCTGCCACCTCCAGGGTCCCATCCCCGTCCAGGTCGCCCAGTGAGGGAATAGTAAATTCGGTATTATTACGGTAATAGAATGTAGGTAAGGGATACAGAGCGGTGTCTCCTGAGAAGCCAATTATCCCAAGCGTGTCAGCGTTTTGGATCAGTTTATCTCCATCACCGGTCCAGCCCAGGACAAAATTGCTCATTACCGTAAAGATTTCGTCCTGCCCGTCATCATTGAAATCAGCGAGTACTATGGGTTTTTCCAGCGGCCAACCTGTGATCCTGTGAGATGCGGGATTACAGTTCGGTGAGGAGATATCAAAACTCATAATCACCCCGGGAGCGGAGATGTTACTGATGGTCAGACCGGTAAAACCCCCCAGGTTGCTGTTGGTGTTTGGAATAGTATAAGGACTGAACTCGCTTATATTGTCCTCGTGATAGAAATCCAGCGAATCTCCATAGGTGATTACCACACCCAAATCCTGAGGGCCTTCGGCCTCCTCCAGATCGATGAACAACCTTTCCCAGTCCCATTGCAGAGTATTATTGGCGAAGTTAGTTTGACCATTCCCCACGTAATCCATGTAAGCGACCGCCTCATCAACGTGCCAGATAAGCAAACCTGATCCCGGGAGAAGATAATCGTATTTGGACGTAAATTTATCGGCCTCATCTATTAATCCAAGAAATACACCGGTAAGGCTATCCTGTTTCAGGTAAACATCGCTTCCCCCCGGATTATATTGCCGGTTTTCAATTAAAAAGTATTCGTATTCGTTGACGGGTATTTTCATTATGGTATTATCTTCAGGGGTATTGAAGAGATTACCGGTTGTCAGGCTAAAGGTTTGCTGCTGGCATTGGTATTCGGTAATGGTTTCCCAGCCCAGATAGGCTCGTTCCCAGGCTGATGGATATGCAGGGATAGCTCCGAAAACGGCAAGGGTTTCCTCTTCGAAGGGTAACCATACCCCGATGAGATTGCCGTTATCCATCAAGGAAAAATAGCCCACCTGGGTAATGAAGTTGTACGTAGAATAAAGGTCAACCAGGCCAAGTTGATGGCCAAATTCATGTGTCAGCAAGCCATTAAGAGCAATATACTGGCCGTCCTGTGAAGCGAATTCGGGTATAATCAAACCCTCCGAGATAATTCCGTTTATAACCGGTTGGGAGAAGGTAATGAAGGCGGTTGGAAGATCGTCGGGACTGGGAACATAGGTTTCCGGATCCCATTCTTCGTAATATGAGCCGATATCATTTTGCCAGTCTGCTCCGGCGTGAAAAAGCAGGAATACATCGTAATCCCGAAAATCGATGGAATCCTGATCAAAGGCTAGGTTCCATCCATCCTTGAAAAACCCGGATAAACGGTAAAGCATATTATTCCCAAACCAGCCACTCGGGCCGTAATAAGCCATGCTGTCCGGCAATCGGTAAGCTGCTTCCGGTTCCTCGGGATAAATATCCCATTCCAGTGTGAGTTGGCTATCAGACACAGCGAGATAATAATTGTAAAGGGCTTGCATCTGTGAATCGAAGTAGTATTTATTATGAGGGGTTCGATCGAAAGGGGTAGGTGAGTGTTCAGAGGGAGTGAGATCGAATATTCCGGGGCCTGTACTGCGGGGATTGGAATCAGGTTGAAATTCCACACGTATAGCGCAGATCCGGAGGTGTATTGTGGTGCTCAGGGGCGCACGGGGCAATCCCCAGGGGACTTCTCGATCTAGCTGAAAGAGATTTTGAGATGAGCGATGATCGGTAAAACCATTGCCGGAAGAGAGAAAGGCGGGGAATTCATGCTGATCTGGTAAAGGTAATTCCCCGGCTGCGGCGAACCCGTACGAAAATAGCAACGCCATGATCAGCAATCCCTGTAATACAGCTTTTTTATTTATTATATGATCCACTTGTTTTTGTTTATGGATTAGGTCTGTAAACCAGTTTGAATTTATTAAAACCTTGCCAGCAATGAGAATCGCATGATGTTTGAGAGGGGTAATGTACTTTCATCCGCGCCTGTATGCTCCGGGACATAGGAGAAATCAAACTGATAGTTGGAATATTTAATACCGGCTCCAAAGGTCATGTAATGGGTGCCTACCCATTCATCATCGCCGGGTTCGTAATGATAGTCGTAATCTATCAGATAGCCGCCTCTCAATGAAATCAGGTTAGAGTAAGTATATTCTACCCCGATATTTTTAACCATCTCACGTAATTCCCGGTTTAAAGGATCATTCCCCAGGTCTATAAGGTCCTTGTTAAAATCAGTCGCGATTGTAAGGCGGTTGAAATCAGAATCCAGTATCCGGTATGCAAGGCCCAGTTTAAGATTTCTGGGGAGCGGGTCTCTCTGTTCATAATCAATGTAATGAATGGAAGGGCCGATATTTTGAACGGTCAAGCCCATTGTGAGTCCTTTAAGGGGGAGCTGATAATGGAGTCCGCCATCCACGGCAAAAACAGTAGCGACGCCTTCGCCCTGTTCCCCGCCCACGGTTACTTGCCTGGGAACCAGATGACTGTGTATAACTTTGAAGTTCAAACCCAGCGCTAATTTATCCAGTATGGCGGTTCCGTAAGATAATCCCACTGCCAGTTCGTAGGATTGAAATGTTCCCAGTACATTTCCGCTTTCATCGGTCCAGATGTTTTCACCTTCGGAGATGAAAATAATGCTGCCGCCCAGGGTGCCCCATCCCTCAAGGTAATAGGTGCTGGAGAAAAATTCATAATAGATATCATCGGCAAGAGTAGGTAACCACTGCACATGCATAAAGGTTAACTCTTTGTTCCCCTTAGTGTAGATCTTAATCTCATCGTCGAACTGGAACCAGAAGTCCTTTCCCATCGAAACGATCTTGAGAGCTTCTTTTTCATGAAGGCCGGACTGATCGTAATATTTAAAGTTATCTTCACTTTCCTTATATACAAGGGTGCCATATTCACTACCGATTATTATCTTCCGGCTGGGTCCCTCAATTATTTCATTTATATTAGCGCTGGCCGGACTGGCTGGATATTCGATAATGGTTTGCGCATCAATATTCTGCTCATTGAGCTGGTTATAGATCCTGATTTTTTCAGCAAGTTCTTCCTGAGCAGTATGTGTAAGGTCACTCCATTTGCTTTTTACCCAGTCTAAAAAAGTGGTATTGCTATTGATCTTTTCCTCGCTGAAACCATAGAAGTTCCAAACTTGCCCATCGAACCGTTTTATTCCATATTCGGATCCAAACCAGGTATTCCCGGTTTTATTATCGGCATAAATGCTATTAACGGTGCCTTCAAAAGCCAGCCGGTAGGGTACAACGATTTTATCAGATACAGGTGATTGTGTGAATTCGGGATCTTGAACATTGTTGGCAGCCATTAATTCAGCGGCGATAAGCTCCTTTTTCCGGTTGCTTTTAACAGGGAAGATATCAGAAGCAATCTCCAACCATGTAGCGCCTGGTTTTATTGTATAGCTGTATTCCCGGTTCCATTGTTTGCCATCGAAAAAGGCCACATTCCTGCCCGAGCTTACCCAGGCCTTATAAGGAGAGATCACGAATAGCTCATCAATTTCGGTTCCGGGGATGCCCTCTGAAGTAGTGTACTTATACCATTTTCCTCCCCGCTTGATGAAAAGGCCCTTTTTTGTGCAAACCCATAAGCCCCCTCCTTCATCCTCGATCACATCATTGATGTAGTTGTCGCCGGGACCGTCGTTCTCGGAAACCTTTTCCCAGTAGTCCTTATACTTATATAGACCCTTCTCGCTGCCTACCCAGATGGTTTTGCCTTCACTTATGCAAAGGCTGGTTATCTTATCGGAGATAAAGGCGAAAAAGGGTATTTTCAATTTGATATCCGATGGGAGTGAATCATTGATCCCGAAAGCCCTGACATTTTCATTATCGACAACATTTAAATTGTTAAACTCGATAACTTTGGGACCAATAGAGCGGATAATCTCCATAGTATCAATTTTTCCGGGGGTCAGATAAGATTTGATGATATCCATCAGGGTTTCGCCCTCAATGGTTACATATTCTTCATGGTCCTTCCATTCTTCTTTATCAAGATAGTAGAGGTTCTCATCGGTGGCTATCCATAATTGGTGTTTTTTATAGCCTTGCTGAAAGAGGCTTCCTTTGGTCAAACCCATAGCTGTAATGCTTTCACCATTAGGGGCTTTAAAATCGTACCATTTACTGGATAGTGGATACAAACCTAATCCGGCGGGATTCCAGTAAGTAGCAGTAGCATCATCGGCGATGGCCGAAAATGCTTCACCCATGCCGGTAGGCCTGGCTCCGGGCCCGATTAAAAGAAATAATACTCCCGCCCGGGAACGATCGGCTAAGACCGTCGAACCCAATACCGTAATAAGCATAAGAACAACCAAGGTCATGTACAAGGTTAACCGCTTCATAAATATACCTCCTGATTCTTCGAAATAATTATTTTACTTTTCCAAGTTTTGTGTATTCAATAACTTCATTCTGGCTATTTTGAGCTAAAACTTTCACCAAATATACGCCGTTGGCTATAGTTTCGCCGTCCTTATCATTTCCGTCCCAATATATATTATTAAAACCGATTTGTGAAGTTATATTTTTTATTTTTTTCACCAGTCTGCCAGATAAGGTGAAAATAGAGATCTCTACTTCAGCTGGGGATGTCAGGTTGAAGGTGATATAAGTATCTGTTCGAAAGGGATTGGGATAAGGTAAAAGTTGATCAATAACAAGTTCGGATTCGCTGACCTGAAAATAGATTATTTCGGTTGTTGAATTCCCGCAGTTATCCCACACTTTCAGGTAAATTGAATGCTCACCGGGGCTAAGGCCTGACAATTGATATTCAACAATACCATTGGTATGGCTATTAAGTGAATACTTAAATTCAGAGGACAGGTTAATAGTGTTCAGATTGTTCTCGTCGAGGATCAATACAAGTGCATGCCCCAGAGCCCCTGTAATGTTGATTCCGCTGGAGTCGGAAATAGTGCAGTGCAGCTTAGGACTGCTGCTCACATAATCCCCGGACTGGAAATTCTCATTTTCCAGCCAAATTGAGAGCAGGGGGCTAATGGAATCAGTGGTACAGATATTGCTATCACTTCCACTAACCAGCAAGGAATCCTTTCCTCCTATGGCATCTTCGGTGTCACTGTAAGCATAGACCAGTATCTTGGCTAAAGAATCCCCCCAGTAAACATCCTGGGGAACGATAAATTCGCACTCGAACCTGCCGCCTTCCACAACGGATTCCCCGTTAAAAAGCAGGTTGCCGCTTTTTTTGTAAGTAACCGATATTTCCCTGGGAGGATCTGTGTCCGTGTAATCGGGAGAAACATAGGTTTTTTGGTACTGAGAATCGAAAACCTTTACGAGCGCAGTTCCCTCGAACTGGGGATAAAACCCCCCGTTTTTATGAATACTTCCCTTGAACGAAACCGTACCTCCGGCTGGGATATAAGCAGGGGTCATAGAGTCGATTAGGACTTCTATGCCGGGAAAGGCAATACGGGTAGCGGGATCCCCAAATAGAATATAGCTGAAACTCTGGTCATCGGCTTCCGATTTGCCGTTAGCCAGCGCCCAGCCCAAAGGCAAAGATTCTTCGCCCATAAACAAATGATGGTATATGCTGTAATTTAAGTTACGGTTGGAAGATGCATTGGTCCGGATTGTGGAGCCGATCGAGCCGATAGTCCCACCGCCGCTTTTACGGAACATTTCCTCAGAGATGCATTGCCGGAAGGGATAGTGATATAATCCTACTTCACATGATGCGGCAATTAGGAGCGGTAATTTGTTGGCATTTTCCAATAGCGGGATCTCTACATTGCTGTCGAACAGTGATTCGTGTGAAAGGAGGTGGTAGTTGCCATGGCCTAACCAGTTCAACATGAGAACGCCCTGGTTAATTAGCTTAATGAAGTCGTCCCGGGCTGCAGGTTTATAGCCGGAACTGATACGGGGATATTCTATCAGATAAAGAGGCACTATCTCAGCTATGCTGGGGATATAGCTCCACAAGCCATCAGTATCCTTGGTATGCCTTTCATAGAAGGGGTTATCCATCATATTACCCTGGTATTCATCATCGGCGCAAAGCATGAATTTGATGCGCCATTCGCCCAGTTCCGGTTCATTTTCGTAGCCCTTAATCTTCCGGATCATGGTGTTAAGCTCGGTTTGGGAATTGGCAGGAATCCTGCCGGGGGCGATATCCGGGATAGAATTACTGGTGGTAACCCGGCAATACCAATCATCTGAAAAGCGGGAATCCTTGCCGCAGGGTGGAAAATAGACCGGCGGTGTATTGAGTACATTGTTGTAATCATAATGGCCATCGCCTATGAATACTGCATATTCGGGAGCCCGTTCCCAATAATAATAAGCGTATCTAAAGAAATTCCGAATAGCGGTGAGGTCTTTTAAACCCCAACCGAACTCATCATAGACCTGTTCCAGGGTGGCAGTAAATACTGAATAGCCATTGTAGGACCGCCTGAATTCTGCCAGCTCCGAAGGATCAAGTACTTCCGGAGTCAATATTACATATTGCCCAGCATTAGAAGTATCCCGAAGTCCGGCGAGGATTGCTGGCTCAATTCTCGCCGGGTTTTTAAATTGCCCCTCGGTCAAGCAGTAATACCGGGCGCATTCCATAGTGTCACTAAATATATAGGAAGAGCCTTCGGACTGCAGGTTCTCAAATTTTCGGACCTGCAAACGGTCCCTTATCTGGAATACCAGTGGTGGTTCAGTGAAACCGGAAACCCTGAAGCCCGGTGTTTCCAGTGAATCGCGATAGGCGAAATCAAGGATGCCATCCTGCGCCTGCAGGTTGATCTGATACTCAATTTGAAAATATTCAAGGTTTTTAACGGTAAAATAAAATATCTCAATCTGATTATTACCCGGCTGTAGTGCTTCTGATGTATGCCCATAAATGTCCCGGTCAAAAACAGCATTTGTACCATTAACTTCAATGGCATCTCCCAGAAACCTTGAGAACAAGTGGGCTGCCTCACCTTCCCTGATTCTCTCATCATTCAACCAGAATGTTTTAGTCTGGAACTGTCCCCAGTACCAATCCATGTTGTCCTTCCATACATAATCATATTCCCAGTGTTTGAGATACCAACCCTTGTCCAGGGCGGAATCCGAAGTGAATGCAGTGCTAACTATCTCCATCCTAAGTGGGTCTGAAGGAAAAAGTGTATTAAAGGTCAGCCAGTAAACATTCTGGTCCTCCAGGAAATGATAGTAGTAACGAAAATCTCCGTCCGGCTGCATTTCCCAACCATCGGCAGCGCTTCCCCAGAATAGAAGATAATCCTGAGCATCGAAATTGCCATCCTGATCGCCAACGGTATAGATGGGCACTTCCATAAACTCCTGATCCAGAACCGGCAGGCTGGCATCGAGCTCTTTGCCACCGCCATTAAAGACCCGAAGGGTTGAATAGTCGATAGAGGAAGGGTCAATGCCATTATTCATAAGGTATGTGTAGGTCAACTGATAAATCCCATCATTTTCGATGTAAAGCTTATACCATTGGTCCGAATAACCAAAGGGGTTCTTTAGCCCATCCTGCCGGGGGGCCTGGTAGCGGAAATTCCGAGCCTGCTCATAATTGATCAACAGGTTTTTCAGAACTGCTTCCAGCTCGCCTTCATCAATATATCCGCCTTTTGGGGAAGTACTAAACCGGATTTCAAAACTGATATATCTTAAAATAGTTAACTTTTCCCGGCTGGGACTAAACCGGACGGGATAAATTGTAATTTGGCCGAGCCTCTGTGAACGAAATTCGGTGGTCTGGAACCGATACCATTGCTCAGGGAAGAATTCCGGTTTTTCATAAATATCAGGGTCAGATTTGAACATTGACCGCTGCTCCAGGATAGCTTCTTCCGAAAACCCTACCACCGTATCATTAGGAAGCACTTTGATATCTTCCATTTCTATAAAGGAAACGGAATCTACCTCAATTAATATCTCAGAATCGAAGGGGATACCGAAACTGATCACCCTGTAAGGGAGAATGGGGGAACCCGGTTTGGAAATAAGATTATAACCCTCCATTGATACCTGGTAATATTGGTCACCTTCTATTATGGTTTCCAGGAGTTGCGGTTCCGGCGGGGACAGACTGAATTCCAGGAGTCCACTTCCTGAATAAACCACATCCAAAGCAGACCAGGCATAGCTGGAAGCCATTAAAAAAATCATTAATAAAATGGATTTAATATGCCTGAAAAGCAAAATCCCTGTTAATTTACTATTGTTATTGATAGGGGAATTATTCATCTCTATCATACAGAATTTAAAGTTCTCGTTCTATCACAAAAATAACTGCAAACCTGGATTAATTCCCCTTTTCTCGTTTAAAAACAAAATGGAGCCTAGGGGACTCGAACCCCTAACCATTACGCTGCCAGCGTAATGCTCTCCCAGTTGAGCTAAGGCCCCAGATTTTTAGTGTACTATAATATTTGATGCAAAAAATTTGTCAAGCAAAATTTCAGCCATGTATCGATATATGAAAATTAGGTTTATTATTATTTCACCCTTTTAATGCAGTTGCAATTAACTATAATGACTGAAATATCGAAAAACAGAATATTCGAATATAGGCTCCGGGATCAAATTTGCATTTTTTTGTACAATTCGTAATACTCATAAATACATGTTCATCAAATATATAACTTATATACAACATTATCAGCTGCATTTTACGGGATTATATAATCTCCGTATCATAATATTCCTGAATAATCTTATCAGATAATCCCAGTTGCCGGGTTAGTTTTGGGGAATAAAACAGTTCTTCCCTGGTGCCGTCATATCGTACTTTTCCCTTTTCAAGGTAAATGACCCTGGTAACCAGGCTGTTAAGAAACTCCATATCATGAGAGGCAATTATCAGCGTGGTGCCCACGGCAATCAGTTTTTTTAGTACTTTAACCAAAATAGCAATGGATTTGGAGTCCAAAGCTATTGTCGGCTCGTCCAGGAGGGCGATATCGGGTTGAGTAGAAAGCACACCGGCGATCCCTACTTTCCGTTGCTCGCCCAGACTGAGATGGAAAGGTGAGCGCTGAAAGTACTCCTGCGGTATATTCATTATATCGAGATATTCACTGGCGATCGTTTCGGGATTGGGATTACCAAGGTTTTGAGGTCCAAACTGAACATCCTCGATGACAGTTTTACTGAACAATTGCTTTTCCGGAAATTGGAAGAGTATCCCCGTTCTCCCTTTTTTAAGTACCTTTCCCGATAGGGGTTTTTCTAATCCACCGAGTATCTGAAGAAGCGTGGTTTTTCCTGAACCGGTGGAGCCTACCAGGCCTGTTGGCTGACCCCTTTGAAAGCTTAATTGGTCAATTTCCATTTTGAAATCTGATTCCTCCCCATAGCTGAATTTAAGCGACTGGAGCTGGATAACAGTTTCACCGTTCGGAGTATTATAAGATGATGTAGCTGTAACCGGAATAGCAGCTTTCCTTTTGTATTTGAGTAAACGTTTGTAAGCTTGCGTTTCCTGTATTTCGGAGGGGCTTCCGTCAAAAGCAAGCCGGCCTTTTTCAAGGAGCAGAACCCGGTCGCATCCCTGGGTTTCAGACTCGTTCTGTGTAATATTGATAATTCCTACTCCATGCTTCCGATGGAGTCCTTCTATATAATTGTAAAATTTCCGCCTACCCTGAAAGTCCAGAAAGCATGTTGGTTCATCAAGGATAATTACCTGAGGGGCCATTGTGAAGATCGAAGCCAGGGCCAGCAGTTCTTTTTCCCCGCCCGAAAGATGACAGGGATTACTGTGAATGTGTTTGGAAAAGTTAAAGAAATTCATGGACCACGCTAACTGCTTCCTGATCATTTCAGGCGGGAAGGACAGGTTTTCGGGCCCGAAAGCAAGCTCTGTTTCGATAGAAGTAGTGATGATCTGGTCTTCAGGATTCTGAAAAACAATACTGATGGTTTTTCGAAGCTCAAAACGATGTTCGGGAGAAACCGTATTAAGTCCTTTAACCAATACTTTTCCGCTGGAAGGGTGCAATATGCCGGCAATCAAAAGCCCAAGCGTGGTTTTACCGGAACCATTTGCCCCAATTATGGAAATAACCTGGTCGGTAGCAATGCTGAGGCTGATATCATTAACCGCAGGTTCCGTTTCTCCGGGATATTTAAAGGATATGTTATGGAGATTGATCATCTTGCTTTATAGCACACAAAATATAGAATGGGAGAAGCTCTTGTCAATGTTTAAATAGGGAATCTGAAAATACCGCTATTAATTCTACTATGAAAAAGTTGCGGAATTATATCCTGATTTATGGAGGGAGAAGCTAAAAAACCCTTGCGGGAAAGAGATATTTCTATACTATGTATCAATAGTTATTTTGGCGGGAAAAATGAAAAAGAATGGCGTTCAAAAAAATCAATTGCAGAAAGAGATTCGTGAATTAAAGCGCTCCCTGAAGCAATCGACGGTGCTTGCCCAGCAGGAGAAGCGAAATCTGATCAATAAAACACACCAGCTGTTTATCCTGTTTTCGGTTTCTAAAAAACTACAGGAGAAGTTGACTCTGGGTGATGAATTGGGTTTAATCGCCCGGGGGATTCTGTTGGCTCGATTATTCCACCGGGCAATTATCTCTTTATTCGATGAAGATTGGAACCGCGTAAGCGTCGGTTACGGCGGTTTGACAAGCGAAGAGATTGAAGCGCATAAAAACTCCCCGCCTCTTGCCCCGGAGATTTGGAAGGCAATCTTTTCACCCGCTTACCGAATAAGCCGTTCCTATTATATCCGACACGATACCGAATTGGCTTCCCGCATCAAGGGACTGCCCAGCCATATTGAAGCGGATCAATTCAAGGGCTGGCATCCAAATGATATGCTCTTTATTCCCCTTAAAAATAAAAAGGGAAAGATATTAGGAGTCCTTTCTGTTGACGATCCTTATGACGGTTTGAAGCCGACCGATGAATCACTGAAGGTGCTGGAGTTGTTTGCCAGGGAAGCGGCTTCAATAATAGAACGAAACCAGCTATATGAAGACCTGGCTCAAGCAGAGAATTATTTTGAAAAGCTGATCCAAAGCTCCAGCGACATTATATTCTCCGGAAATTATGATGGGAATTTTGTGGTATTCAACAGAAGCGCGGAAAAAATCCTGGGCTATCAGGCAACAGATTTAAAAGAGACCCCGATAGCGGCTATTTTCGCTTCTGAAAAAGAGGCCGGGGAAGCGCTCGGCATACTAAATAAAGAAGGCCAGTTAAGGAATAAGGATACCCGAATGAGAACTGCTTCCGGTGAGATTATCCCGGTCAGTGTATCCGCCTCACTGCTCTATGATGAAGATAATAATCTGATAGGAACAGAATGGATAGGAAAGGACCTCAGGGAAATACTTGCCCTTCAGGAAAAAGTGATCGAGATGGAAAAAAGGATGATTGTTCATAAGGTGATCATTGGACTAACCCACAGGGTGAATAATTATCTCCAGGAGATCATAACCCTGGAAAAAACATTGGAAGATATTTTCGGAGCGGCTAAATGGCAAGATAATGAGAATATTAATCAGGAGGAAGTAAATGATATCCTCACTGAACTCCGGTCTTCGGTACTAAAGATCCGCGATATTACAAAGCAGTTGACGGATCCCTCCAACAAGCTCGAAGATGTCGATTATATCGGCGACCTTCCCATGATCAATATTCCGGAAATCTCTGTGGAAAGGACTTTCAAGAGGGTTTCCGCCCTGGATAAACTATGCCAGGGAAAAAAACTGCTGGTAGCTGACGATGATGATATCATCCGGATGGGAATCGCCCGGTTCCTTAACAAGAAGGGATTTGAAGTCGATCAGGCAAAGGATGGGCGCGAAGCGATCGATAAAATTCATAATAATGATTATGACCTCATCGTTTCCGATATTAAGATGCCACATAAAAACGGTTATGATGTTTTCAAGGCAGCAAAAGACAAAAATTCCAATACCTGCGTTGTGCTTATTACCGCCTTTGGTTACGACCCGGATCATGCCATAGTGAAAGCGGTTAAAGATGGCCTGAAGGGAATCTTCCTAAAGGAAAAACCCCTTGAATTTGAAAAATTATATGAGATTATTGAAAAAAATTTAAAGGGTTTTATTACATAGAAATAGCTTTATTTC
>JAFGGQ010000116.1 GCA_016930435.1 bacterium | reverse complement strand
GTTTTTGATCTCATTTTTAAGAGCATTTGCCCGGGGTACTACAAGCTCTCCGAAAACCAGGAAAAAGAAACTCAGTATAAGTGCAACGGTAAGGATAGGGGAGGCTATTTTCAGCGTACTCAAACCAGAAGCCCTCATCGCCACGATCTCATTGTGCCGGGAAAATATTATACAGGTTATAGTAGCACCTAAAAGTGTTGTTACCGGAGCTACTAATACAATTATATAGGGTATATAGTATAAATAGTATAGGAGTACCTCTCCAATGGTGGCTTTTGCATCAATATAATTATCGATATGCTCAATAATATCAACCACAATGAAGATGATTATAAATGCTAAAAAACTTGCCAGGAGGGTAAAAATCAGTTTTTCGACAATGTATCTGTTAATTATTTTCATGAGTATTTACCTGTCTTGGTTAGGAAATTTAAAAAAAAAGTTTAAAAACTCAAGATTATTATTGATAATTTGTTATATATCTTCTATATTTTTTCTAAAAGAACTTATATTAAGTTTATTATTTGATATGAACGCCTTATTTACAAAAGAAGAGCAACGGGTAATAATTTTTCTGGTGGTGGTTGTTTTAGTAGGGAGTATAGTTT
Organism: bacterium; assembly: GCA_016930435.1. GTDB lineage: Bacteria > UBP14 > UBA6098 > JAFGQG01 > JAFGQG01 > JAFGGQ01. Next base: position 50,155 of record JAFGGQ010000116.1, on the reverse strand, counting down.
TGTTTATCAGGAATCAAAGGGCTGATTTTGCCGCAGAACTTCTCTTGTCGAGCGATGAGGAGTACCCATCTGAATTTGTGACTCAGGAGGTAAACCAGGGAATGGACCAGGAGTTATCCGATACCGGCATAAGCCTTGAAAATAAGTTTAAACCGCGTAAAGGATTACCGCCGGGAGTTAGGATAAATATCAATACTGCATCCGCCCAGGAATTGGAATTTCTCCCCCGGGTAGGTCCTGCTACCGCCCAGAAAATAATCGAATACCGGGAACAACAGGGACCGTTCAGGTCTATTGAAGATATAATGAAGGTAAAGGGTATCGGACCAAAAACTTTTCAGGATATGAAAGATAATTTAACCGTTGAAAATCCATAATCCGGAAAAAGGAAGCATCATGAAAACCAACTTTACAAAGGTAATATTTATAATTTCAGCATTATTTCCAATGATTTTGGGCTGCCCCAGGTTAATCGCTGAGGAAATAGCACTGGTTAATATTAATACGGCTTCCCAGGAGGAGCTTGAAGGGCTTCCGGAGATCAACCATCAAATTGCCTCCAGGATAATTGAATACCGGGAAAAGTATCAGGGATTTCAATCCAAAGAAGAGATTATGGAGATTAAGGGTATCGGACCAAAACTATTTCAGAAAATAGCCGCCCTGATTACCATTAGTGATCCACTCCCCAATCCCCAAATCCCCATTAAGCTCAATATAAATAAGGCTTCACCGGAGGATTTCCAAAAATATCTAAATTTAAATGTGGAACTGGTCAAGAACATTATCGCTTGGCGGGAAAACAACCAGTGCTTTCAGGATATTAGACAGCTTATGGAGGTCGAGGGTATGGATGAGGAAACCTTTCAGAGTATTGAAGGGCAAATCACAATAGGAGAAAATGTAAAAGGCTCCACTACGGTTACCGGGGAAGCCATCAAGCTGATGCCTGCACCTCTGATCGGCCAGGTACAGCTTATAGACCTCAATATAGCCACCAAAGAAGAACTTGAAACCCTGCCCGGTATCAACTCCACTAATGCAAACAGAATAATTGAATACCGTAAAGAACATGGAAATTTTCAGAACATCGAACAGATCAAAGAAGTGAAGGGCATCTCCGAAAGTATTTTCGAAAAGATTCATGATAAAGTTACCGTAAGCAATCCCCCAAAATAATGGCTATAAGGTGAAAATAATCAGAATTTGGAATATCAGTAATAAACAATAAAATTAAGGAGTAAGTAATGTTGCAAAGAAAAGGAATAACCCTACTGGATGTTGTAATCCTGATTTTGATCGTAGGTGTTGCTGCAGCCTTGATCCTTCCCCATATACGCAAAGCGGAAACAGAAAGGTTGGAACAAATGTGCCGTTTACGGATGAGAATCCTGGCTGATGCAGAGCTTACCTACTACCTCAGTGGAGGTTTACTCCCCGAAATAGCAGATTCTATTCCGGATTCAACACTTGATGATTCAAAAGAGATCATTGTCGATAAGGAGGAAGAAATCGAGCTAATTCATCTCTATACCGATGATATTGAAAAGCTTAAACCCTTTATGTCTGATAATGCCGGTGGGATTCCGGTTTCCCTGGACACGATCAGTTTTGTTTGTCCTTTAGACAACCAGGAGTTTATCTTTATTGTTGAGGATTCTCTATTCTATTCAATAAGTTGTCCTAATGGACACGGGCATGTTATAAAGGGAAATTTCTCCTGGGAGACAAAATAGTCTGTAATGGGGAAAAAACTCACAAATCTTGGTATTTCTCTGAATGATGAGGAGCTTTTAATCGTTCAGTCCCTGGTTGCAAAATCGAAGGCAGTTATCGATAAGTGGGGCCAGTTGGAACTGGACCGGCAACTGGTAAAAGAGGGAAGGATCCTGAATATCAGCAGCCTGGCGGATAAAGCCCTGGACCTGATAAGCCAACTCAAGGTTCAAACCGATTTTGCTACCATCAATCTGCCTTCACAATTCAATACCATAAAGATCATTGAAATAAATCGCAATGTAACACTTGAGTTCCCGGATTGGTATAAATGGGAAATACAAAATTTCCTTCTGGAACCCATCGAAAACTATTCGATAAGCGCCTTCGATATGCAGGTCTCCTTTAACCCGGATTCCAGTCTCTATGCTATCGTTGCAGTCCCCAAGCAGATCATTGATGAAAGGATCAATTTCCTGGAGACGCTGGGCCTGATCCCTGTTACCGCAGAACCCGATCCGGTAGCTGTCTATAACTGCTATAGCTTTGGAGAAGAAGATATTCCTCCCGGCAAAACCCTCTTTATGGATATTAGCATTCCTTATACCACCCTCTTCCTGGTCAACGAGGGCAGGTTTATCTTTGGAGGAAATTTTCCTTCCGGAGAAGGTTTTATTTCCCAGGCAAGGACGGGATATTCCCCTGCTAATGAAATATTATCGGGTTTTATAAAAAACCTTATCGAGAATTTTAATCAGTATTTCAAGTTAACAGGTCTCAATATACCCCAAAAGAAACCTAACCGGCTTTTCTTTACCGGACACCTCTGTACCAATGAATTATGCGGAAAAATATCCAACTTGCTGGGGATAGAATATGAGACCCGCGATCCCTTTAATGAAAAGAATTTCGGGATCTCTTTTAAGAAAAAACCGGATGCGCTATGGTATCGGCTCTTTCTTCCGGTTGGCTTAGCCCTGAGAAATATTCATGAGTGATATTATTCGATTAAAACTATACAAGCCACGGGAAGAAGTTATTCAACCCGAAGAGAGGCGAAAGACCAGCCCTTTCCTGGTGTATGTACTTGTGGCTGTTATCATTATGGCCCTGGGAGTGGTCGGTTATAACTACCTGGCTAAGGGCTCACTAAGCCTCCAGGGTTTTCTGAAAAAGGAAAAAATACCGGCTGTAACCGAATCCCCGGATATCCCTGTTAAACCAACCGAAATAACCATCGACCCCCGCTCCATCGTTGTAAATGTATTCCAGAAGAATGGGGGTGTCATCAAGCTACTCTCTGTATTGGAAAACATGGACCTGAACCTTAAAAGCCTTATGAAAAACGAAGAGGGGCTGCTTTTTATTGAAGGATATGCCGATAATGATAGTGCAGTTGTTCTAATCAACAAAGACCTCGGACTTAGTGACGGCCTGGAAAGTATAACAATCTTATTTACAGAAAAAGCCGGTGAAAATACACTCTACTATACTCAGAGCAGAATAACCATTCCTCAAATAGAGAATGAAATCAGCCAGCCTGAAAGCTATTCCATACCCCCTTATTTCCGGGCAAAAACCATTCGTACCGTTGATTCCCTCGCAGTTATTGCCAAAATGACCACCCATAACGTTAAACCCCTGGAAGATCAGACAATAGTAACCGGTAAAAGGTTTCTGATCGTCTTCGAGGGCAACGGGTCATTAGCGAGTTTAAGGGTTTTTCTTGAGGAGATAAACAAATTGCCTGTACTCGTTGAAATCGTATCGTTAGGTATCACTTATGATTCCCCGGGTAGGTCCCCTGGCAAAGCCTTAGATGCTAAAGTAGTCTTGGGACTGCATTACTTTCAACCTATATAAACCCGATAAATTTATGGATAATACTCCAAAAACCGTAACGGTTGTTATAATCCTTGTTTTAATTTTTGTATTTAGTTTCAATGATCTCCGGGCATTTGTCTATGAAAATCCTAAGGGCAGTGCTTTTCAAACCTTTATTAACCCGGCGCAACTCTCCTGTCTAAAGCAGAACCTTATCGTGCTGGATTACTACAAATTTTACTGGGGTATCGGCGATAATATTCAGAAGGGCGGGTTGCGCTATGGGCACATCTTCGAGAATAGCGGTTTAGGGTTATCGGCGCTCAGCTTCTTCTCCCCTATGTACAGCCAGCAGGAGTTCTGGTTAGCTTACGGAAAACGACTTACCAAGCCTGCCTCTATCCAGGAAGAAATGGAACGTATTGGATTATTTGGGGGAGTAAATTTGAACATAATCAACCGAAGGTTCCGGGAAGAAAATTTTCAACTGGGAGAACCTGATCCCCTTTTTGATGAATATGGCTATTCAAAGTGGGGTTTGGGATTAGGATTGGGTCTGGTTTATAATATGCGAAGGTCATACCTGGGGCTTTTCTTGAAAGACCTAAACCAGCCTAACCTTGCCCTCGAGGATGGAGTCAAGGATCCCTTACCACTGCAGGCTGGTCTGGAAGCGGGAATAAGCCCGATGTACAATCTTAATTTTCGGGGAACCATCATCTATGCCAATGAGGACCTGGATTTAACCGACAGGATAAATACCATTCTGAATGTTGATTACTGGATACTGGAGAATAAATTCAATCTCAATGCTGAGGTTAATCTCTATACCTTGAGCCTGGGTTTTAATTATCGTTTCGAACCATCAATGGGTTTTGAATTCGGATACAATTTCTTCTATCCTTACAGTAATCTCTCCACCACTCATCATGTTTATCTTAATTTCAGATTCAAGCCCCCCCCTCCACTTTATCCCGATCTGTTGATTAAAGAACCTCTATACTTATCAGAAGGTTATCCGATAATAGGCGCCGGCACTACTGTCACCTGTCTAATAGAGAACCAGGGCAGGCGGCCGGCCAAGGGCTTCTGGGTAAGTGCGGTCACAGACAACAAATCCCTGAAACCTCAAAAAGTGGATAAAATAGAGCCGGGGGAAAGTTTTCCGGTAAGCTTTAGTTGGGTGCCCGAAATTGCAGGCAAACACCAGTTTACTGCCAGAGCTGATGATGATGCCAGAAATCTGCCCTCCTTTAAAGATGATATTTTAGAAATTAACGAGGATAATAACCAGGTGAGTTCCCAGATCGAAATTCTCCCTCCCCCGGAATTCGACTGCAATGTCCAGAATAATATCCTTAAGGTCAAACAGATAACATCCATTGTGGAGGATGAACCCATTGTCCCCATAGTATTCTTCCAGGTTGACGATACCCTGATCGATAATCGGTTCAACAAAGTGATTTACCTGGTTAGCAAACGGATGCTTTTCAATCCGGATATTGATATTGTGCTGGAGGGTTATTGGAATCCCGGCAGTGAATGTTTGGCTTCACCTTCAAGCGGGAAGGAACTTGCTATTGCACGGGCGAATGCGGTAAAAAATAAGATCATTGCCATGGAACCCAGCACCGAAAAAAGGATAATAGTCCGGGATTCGGGTTATGATTTTACTGAAACAAGAGCTCAAAAAGAGCAGTTTCAGGGTACGACAAAGGGCCCTGTGTTAATAGCCGAAGAAAACAGACGGGTCGAAATTTCTGCGCAACTGAGAAATAATAATATATTTACTTTTGATCCCGTGGATATCCAGAATAATGCTCCTTCAATTCGGGCCGAATTGGATGAGATCAACACGGTCTGCCGGGATAACAAGGACCTGTACCTGATAATTTCAGTTGAAGGGGATCCCCGTCGAAGCACAGGTTTATTACTTTCTAAGGCAGACAGCTTGCGGCGGTTATTCATCGAAAATTATCACGTGCTGACCAGGGATAGGGTTTTTATTCACTCCCGGGAGACCGCTGACCCAGAGTTACGGGTTAAATTTATCCTGTCACCGGCAGCTATTACCTACAAACCCAATCGCAAACAGCAAGTATTCGACGATTACGTTATCGACCCCGCTCACAAGGCAGCCCGGATAATCCCGGAAGTACGCTCTCAGGCTGGCGTTGAAGTGCTGCAATGCATAATCTTAAATAGTGAGCAGGACACAATCGCCAGTGTATTCAATGAAAGCAGGATTCCAGCAGAGATCATCTGGGAATGGAAGAATGATCTTGGCCAGTTGGTCGATCCGGAAGACTATTACCTGGCTAAATTACAGTATGCTGATACCATGGGGCAAAAGGCTGAATGCCTGACAGGCTCATTATGGGTCGAGTTAACCAACGAGGAGCAGATCTCAGAGCGCCTGATCCTGGTTCAGTTCGCCTTTGCAGGCAAGGAATCCGAAGCAGGTTATGCTGAAGCCCGGCTGGAATATATTGCCCGGCGGATGATCGACCGTATTGAAGGGCAGGAAGGTCTGGATATCGTTATCGGTGGGCATACTGACAATGTAGGGGTGCGGCGGAGCAACTACCGGCTCTCCGAAGAGCGCGCAGAATCACAGATGGTCAATCTCAGGAAATATATGATGGTACTCCTGGGCCTAAACAGCCAGTCCGAGCTGGATCATTGGCTGAACGATAAAAAGGTCAAGTTGATTACCAGAGGATTCGGCGATTCTCAACCCTACACCATCACCCGTGAAGAGGAAGCCAAAACTGAAAGAATCCTGGTTGGAGATAATGCTCACCCTGAGGGCAGGATCATCAACCGGCGGGTTGAAGTAAATTTCATCGGAAAATAACTCCCTCTATCTCAGTGAATTCAATTTGGCCCGGACCAATTCCTCGATATTAAGATCATATCCCTCAACCAAGACATCAAACTTTTCCGATTTTAACGGAGTAAATAACACAATAGGCAATACATTCCCTAAACGTTCCAGGGAGCCCTTCCGGGAGATCTGTAACCCCAGCGCAGAAGAAAGGTCTATCAACAAGGTATAATCAACCAGACGCTCTATATTATCCCCGGGATCACCCTGGCAAATCCCCACAAAATTTACGGCATCCCTGTATTCTGTAAATAGATTATTGATAACGGGAAGCATCCTTATTGAGGGCTCTCCGTAAGCTGAAAATAGAACCCATATCGTCGGCTTATTTAAAAACTGATTATAGGAGTAATATTCACCATCGCCGGATGGGAGATTGAAAGCGGGTATTTGACCTGATCTATAATTTGCCTCGTCAACATAATCCTGAGGAGAAACATCGAGGTCCAGAAAAAGCGTTTCACTTGCTGTGATCTCGAATGGATAGGTCTGAACGAAAACACTCCCTGTCCGATCCCTTACACCGGTTTGAACCCAATAAGCCCCATCACCAAGTTCGGCTATAAATTCCCCGTTACTGTCGGCTTCAGCCCCAATTGCATCCAGGGGGATATAGGTGCCGTCACTGAATAAGCAGACCGAGAAATGCTCAAACTCTTTTGCAGGGGAGCCATCCCGGGAAAACCTTATCATCAAAAACCCGATTTTTGAGTAGGAAGCCGTGGCGAAATTGGTTTCAAAGCCTCCTTGAGTAACCACCAATGTTATATTCTGCTCATATTTATCTTCAAATTTTTTAAAATTATTAAGGTGCTCCGGTTCCCTGGGGTATAGGGGATACCAGCCATCTCCTGCAAAATACTCAACCCAACTGGCCCCTTCATTCTCATTTAGCAAACTCGGCACATAGGCATTTCGGCTGGGAATACCAAAGGTCTTCAGGATCGCCGTGGTGAGAATTGCGATCTCCCGTTCTGTGCCTTCTTTCCTTTTTAAAGTGAGGGTAGGGGTTTGGATTTCTCCGAAAAACTCATATTCTCCTACCGTGATATTCTCTGCTATCCATTTATTCAGCTCCAGGCAAACCTTCTTGACCCCGGTTATGTTCCCTACTATCGGGTAGAAACGCTCATATAATGTTTTCCGGTAAGCTTCCAAGGGTTCCGAGGCAATGCGATATGTCAGGATATAGTCCCGGAATAGAGAATCCGGAACATCATAGGGCGCGCTCTTTTTTATCATGTAAGCATACTGAAAATGTTCGCTTAAAATTTCTTCAGTAGCTACCAGCCTGTCTAAATGGGGCATAGTATTAACAATTAATAGGGCTGCCGCCACCCTTTCATCCTCCTGCACTTTAACAAATTCTGCTAATTCTCTCCAGTTGCTTCCGGCATCCTTAAGGGCTTCAAAAAACACCGAATCCAGAGAATCGGGAGAAAAAGTCAGATATTCTGATGCAGTCAGGGAGTCAAAGGGCTCACCGATCCGGGCTGCTGATATAGTTACAGCTACGCTAAGAATAATCCAAATTAAAATAATTGTTCTCATATCCATCCCTTAAATTATATAATGTTAATAATCGGAAAAAGAATTGCTATCCCTCCTGAGTATAAAAGTGTATGGTCTTCGGGTCAAGTTCATTTAAGCAGGATGATGTTTGTTTTTAATTCAGTATAATCGTTGATGACCGATTTGACCAAATACAGACCTGAAGCCGGTTTATCTCCCCGGTATTCCCTGGTATCCCAGGAAATTAGGGCCTTTCCTTTTTCTGCGATACCGTCATACAATTTTTCTATCAATCTTCCCTTAAGGTCATACACTGCAACTTTCAGAGTAGATTTAGCCGGGATATTCAGCTCTATTTTTACAATCGCATTAAACGGATTGGGATAGCAGTTCATAAGGAATCCTGAAATAGGTTCCTGCCGGCTTTTTTCCCGGTCTATCCCGCTGACCACTTCATCCCCTTCGGTAACCAGGTAAATGTCATTAGCAGGAAGGGCGTATGCTGTATCCACAATGCCTGAGGGCCAGTAGAAAAAAACTGTGTCCACCATAACCAGTTCATTCAGGCCAAAATGCTGCACTATTGAATTCTGGCAGCCACAGGTGCCGGTGCCCCCTTCCACTTGCTGAATCTGAACCGCCTCGCTTGTTACTATTTTTATAATCGCCCCAAAGGCTGACCGGTTGCTTTCGGCACCCTCTAATTTAAATTTAATCCAATTTCTTCTATTCCCATTATTTCTGTACAGAAGAAGGGATCCATTTCCCCTGACTGCAAGGTCCAGATCCCCGTCATTATCATAGTCGGACCAGGCGCATCCCCAGCCGTTATCGCAATAGACTCCGGAAGTATAATTAACATTGGTGAAAGAGAGGTCTCCATTGTTGCGGTACAGAAAGGAATAATATCCCTCATAAACACATGAGATAAAGAGGTCTAAAAAACAGTCATTATTATAATCACCAAAAGCGCAACTGGAGTGTGTTTCGTAATAAGTTATGCCAGCGTATTCCCGAATATCCTCGAAATTATAAAATGGCGGACCCTGGTTGAGGTACATCATGCTCTTGTCTGAAAAGTCGATAAATCGGGGATGGGCTAGATTAGATACGAATAAGTCAAAATATCCGTCATTGTTGATATCGCCCCAGCTGCTTCCTATAGTATGGCCATAATACCCTGATATATTGATCCCCCTTACTCCCCGGATGGCGGCTTCATCATTGAAAGACCCTTCCCCATCATTAACCCAGAGATAATTTGGACACAGCCGGTAATTAGAGACGTAAACATCCTGGTCGCCATCCCAATCGAAGTCGCACCAGGAAACACCGCGGCCATAGAGGGGGGGATCATCAACCCCTCCCATACCAACCTCATGAGTAGCCCTTGAAAAAGTACCGTCACCATTATTGTGGTAGAAAATATCGGGATAATGGACATAATAGGTGTCGTACCAATTCTCCGCGTTAGCCACATAAAGGTCCAGATACCCATCATTATCGGCATCTCCCCATCCGGCAGCGGCGGTTGGGAAGGTATCCTGCAATCCGCCGGCAGAGATGGTCACATCCTGGAAGGTGGTACCACCGATGTTCCGGTAGAGCTTATCGGCGTTTACACCGGCACACATATAGAAATCCAGGAATCCATCATTATCATAATCCCCCCAGGTGCAGTTTCCCCCGCCGGAGATACCTGCGCTGCCGGTGACATTGGTAAAATGATCTCCGTCGTTCCGGAATAAAATCCCGCCAGCAAGCAGGTCATCATCACCATCGTTATCATAATCCCCCCAGGCGATCACGCTGCCGCCACTAATACCAGAGTGTTCAGAGACCTCCGAAAATTCAAATTCTGTAAGTATATTGAAATACTTGCCGTTTGCCCTTATCATATACGGATAATAACTTTCCCCTGAACCAATGTAATACCAGGCATTCTCAGAAACGTCATAGAGGTGACTGCGCGGCTCGGCAATAGGATTATTGGAGTAATGCAGGTAGGGAGCGGGAGCATCAAATTTAAAATATCCTATATGAAAGACTTCCAGGCCTTCCAGCACCAGGGGTTCTTCCAGTTCCATCTCCTTCCACCCGGTACCGGAGCAATGGAAAATGAAGGGATCGATGCAGTTTAGACTGAAATCAGGCATCCCGGACATATCCCCCCACACATGGACTTCCATATCACCCGTACCGCTTGTATAGAACCAGATAGTGAAAATACTGCAGGGATGATCGGCGCAGAACCTCATTGCCTCAGCATCACCGGGAGCCAAATCACTCAGATAGCCATCGGAAGAACCGTCATCGAAACCGAATTCCACAACCACCGTAGATTCGGGTGCACAAATAACATAATCGCCGGAAGGGGCACCCGCAAGAACTGCAAAAGTACCCCATAGAGCTATGACAAACAAAAAAACTGCAATTATTCTTGCCATATTTCACCCTTTTTAAGATACGTTAAATATCAATCGTCTAAACCCGGCCTTTTAAAATCTTTGTGACCGGGGAAAACCTGGTCGATCATGTCAGTCAGTGACTCCAACTCACCCATCAATAGAAGGGTTTCCTGCTTCAGATGAATAAGCGCCATCCCCTCTGCCCAATGATAAATCTTATTAAGGGCCTGAAAAGACTTCTCTGCCGAAATAAATGCTACTTTTGCGCTGCCCAACGCATCATCATGCCGGGAAGTAGAATTATCATCGGGGAAATCCCCAAAGTCGTTACACAGAGCCCTGTAAAGCTTGACAGAAATTAAGGTATGATACCAGGATACAGTCCGGAATGCTTTAACCAACTCATCATAATCACGGTATTCATCTTCGGGAAGGGGAACTAATCCTTCATATTCGGTAAGCTTCAAACCATAGTTCTCAAGCTGGGATCGGTAATTGGATAGAAACTTCCGAGCCCTGTTGTAATAACGGTAAGCCATTTGAAAAAGCGGATGTCTGTATAATCCGGGCTTATCAAACTTGGTTTCCGGAATATCATCCAGATTGATTCCCTGGTCACGGGCATTTTGCTTTATTAAATTAATGGTCTCCTGAAAATTATAGGACAGGTCCTTCTTAATTGACTCCGGATCACCGGGATCATCACCCCTACTCAAATGCTCCTGAACAATCTGCTGATAGTGCTTATAAAGCAAACAGCGGTCGCTGAACCGGCAATTTTCACACCAACGATCACAATAATCATAAATACCCTGAACATACTTTGAGTTTTCCATTTTCATCTTAAATAACATTTAAGTATTTTAATTATCTTGCATCTAATTTATTTTATCATCCTAAATGATACAAGAAAAAAACTTGACTTTGTTCGCCCTTAAGCTTATTTATTTTCAGTAAAAGCAACTGGAAACAATATGTTCAATAATAAACTCAGCATAATTATCATACTTTATATGATGTTGTATTTTCCCACCTGCCTGATAGCCTGGGAATTTTCCGGGGATCTTTCATTAGCCCTCGAATATGACGATAATATCTGCAATTTAGCCCCCCTGGACAAAGAATCGGTTGGTTTAAATAATGATAAGTTGAAATTGGAAACGGCGGACGATTTCGTATATACCCCCCACATCTTCGTAAAGGTTAAAGAGCGGCTGTGGGGCGTGACTACATCCCTGGGAATTACACTAAACTACAATCTTTATTCACAAAACCCGTACAAAAACTACCTCTATATTAGGCCAAGGTTAAAGTTGACTAAATTTTATACTACCCTCACCCTGGCTTATACCTTTATTCCGGAATATACACTCCGCACCTTTTATGATGATGATCAGCCCTATGGACAGGATCATTACCCCTGGTGCAGTTATACCCTGAATCGTTTCACCGGTCAGATCAATGGACCACTCTGGAAAAAGCTGGATGGAAGTTTCAGGTTCGATTATGAACTGATGTTCTATAACGAAAATTTTCTGGAGTATGACTCCCGGTCTTATGAGATCGAACCTGCCCTGGGCTTGAATACACCGCTAAAACTATGGCTTGGATACTCCTACCGCCTTTCCGATGCTCAGGGAATAGATGAGCAAGGGGAGCAACCTCTTACCTCCGATGATTCCGATATTTCCTATTCTGAAACTCAATACTATGTTTCAGCTGAATACAACAAAATAAGGCTTTTTGGGAAAACGTTCGGAGTGGGTTTCAAATTTACTTATGCATCACGTGAATATACTACCGAAAAAACAGGCTTACACGATCCTTACCATTCGACCCGGGAAGAGACTAAATCCAGTTTTAACAATTTCATAAACCTTGCCCTTAATTATAATCTCTCCCTTGAATTGGCCTATGATTATACTTTCCGAAAAGCAGAATCCCTGGTCTATCCCGAGATAAGCGAGATCAAGGACTATCAGCGAAACGGGATCAAGATAACCGTTCTTTATGATTTGGACACTTTTTAAAGGATATTGCTTATGAAATACCTGGTCATAATTCTTATAACTGCCGGCTTATTATTTTGGGTTTCCGGTTGCGGTAAACTCCCCCTTCCGCCAAGCAGCGATATAGGGCATACGGTGATCGCGGAAATATCAACACGAGGCCGTGCTCAGGATGCCTTTCCGTTCGAGGATATCCTTTATGTCGCTGATGGTCAGGCCGGAGTAACCACTATCGATATTTCTGATCCTGAAGAGCCCCTATTCATGGCCAATCTGGATTATCTTGAACAGGATGATGCCCGTGCAGTTTACGCCGATTCCGTCCTTGGTCTCTATATGGGTGAGGAGACCTTGAAACCGGTGTTGTTCCTGGCAGATTGGCGTTCCAATTTCCCAATGATAATGCTTCTTTTAGACCATAATGGCCTTCCCCAATTTGAACCTTCGACCTTCTGGGCTAACCGCTGCGAGGAGATCGATGTTGTCCACCGAAACGATTCATTGCTGCTACTTATTGCCGATAATGATGATGGTTTAATTATTGCATCTCCGACATTCGAAGTAACCGAAGCTTACACTTATATCTTTATCAATCAGATCGGCCCGGAAGTTCATCCCCCTTCTCCCCTCTATGGTGTAGCCGGAAATGAACAACTTGCCTTTCTTGCATGCGGTCAGGTGGGAGTACTACTTGTGGACCTCTCTGATCTTAGCAGAACCGCAATTATTGGTGAAGCGGACACCCCCGGAGAAGCCCAAAAACTGGTTTTAAAAGACCACTACTGTTATGTAGCTGATGGTTACAAAGGACTGGCGGTCGTCGATTTCAGCAATCCATCATCCCCACAATTGGTAAATTCACTTGATCCGGGCATTGGTTATGCCCAGGGAATTGCAGTCAACGATCACTATTTATATCTGGCTGCCGGATCCGGAGGCCTCTATATTTTCAATATAGCGGATCCCGGTCAACCCCTGTTGATCGGCCAGATCGTAACCACTTATGCTTATGGGGTAACCACATCAGGTGATTATGTTTACCTTTGCGACCGGGACAAGGGCATCCTGGTGATCCGCCGGGATAGTTAATTCAAATCAGGCATCCTTTTTAGCTTCTTCACCCCATATCCGGGCGATATGTTGTTCGGAGAAACGGGGGGTAATTAAACTGACCACAATAATCAGGATCAGTCCAACAAGGATACCAGGGATGAAACCATGAATCCCATAGGGTTTTCCAAGTACCATCCAGATCAGTGAGATAGCGCAGCCTCCGATCATGGAAGCTACCACTCCGGCTCTTGTAGTGCCTTTCCAGTATATACCGAAGAGCATTGGCCACAGGCAGGTTGAGGCGATCACAGCCCAGGCAAAGGCGGTCAGCACCAGGATTAGGGAGGGAGGATCAAAGGCAATTACAAGTGATAGTAATCCCACGATAATACTGGTAATCCGGCCATAGCGCATAGCCTTTTTACTGTCCAGTTTAATCTTCAGGCCTTCCTGAAAAATATCCTCCACCAGCGCGCTGCTGATAATTATCAGAACTGCTGCAAAAGTGGACATACCTGCAGCTACCACCCCGGCTAAAAGTATAGCCCCTCCTATCGGAGAAAGTACACCTTTGGTCAGGGTCGGAATGGCCAGATCGGGATTTGAAAGGGCCGGATAGAGCAGTCTTGAAAGTGCCCCGTTCATATAAGGCAATATCGCCAGACAACCCCCAATAGTCACCACTACGGTCCCTAAACGGAGTACTTTGGTATTCTTAATAGAGTAGAATCGTACTATCAACTGGGGCATCCCCCATACTCCGAATGAGACTATCAGGGCATACGATATTAACCCTGACCAACCCCACAATCCAGGAGTTTCCACTAATCCGGGATCGAGTGCACTCAATTGCTGGGCTGCAACCCTTAATCCCCCAACCTTCTGAAGGGTTACTACGGTGAGCAGGATTAAACCAAAAAACATTATCCAGGCCTGGATAAAACTGGTCCAGACCACAGCCAGGTAGCCCCCAATGGCAACATAAAAGATGATGATGATCACAGATATGATCACAGCCCACAGATATGGTATCTGCATCAGCACCTCGAAGATACGTCCCATACCCTGGAGAACGCTGACGTTATATACTATCATAAAAATTAGGATAACTACTGCTGCAATGATCTGCGCTTCCGGAGAATTATATCGTTTGTGCAGGAACCCGGGGATTGTCATGGTTTTCAGACGGGTAGTGAACTCCCTGATCCTCTTCCCGAAGATTATCCAGCATAAAGTGCACCCCAGCAGTACATTGATTGTTCCGATCCAGATTGTCGCCATTCCGTATTTATAGCCGAACCCGCCTCCCCCAACAATAACCACGGATGAAAAATAAGCGGCGATAAAGGAGAGCGCTGTTACCCAGGGCCCGATTTGGCGGCCACCCAGGTAGAAGTCGGAAGCGCTGCGGGTTTTCCGGCCGGTCAGATAACCTGCCAGCATCAGTACCACCAGATATATCCCCATTACAATCGAATAAATAGCGGTATCGGTCATCCTGACTCCTTATCTGATCGGGCTTGCAATAATAGCCCAGATGACTGCCCCAATCACGCATAATCCGGCAACGATAAAGCCCAAAAAGGTTAAAAATGGTAGTCCCATATTTTCAGCTCCCTGGCTTGATATTATTATAAATTTTCAAAATTATTCGTTTTACCAGTATTTACTTAATGCTGGTGAGCAGCGTTGACGAAATCTTCGAGGTGATCATAGCCCTCGTTTTCGAATTGATTGCCCACAACAACTATATGAGCTCCGGCTTCTACTTTCCGGCGAACCATGTTTGGGGAATTTAAACCACCACCCACGATTATGGGCAAATCAACATTTTGCTTAACTGCAGCGATAATATTGTCGGGTACGGGGTTCTTAGCGCCGCTTCCGGCATCCAGATAGATCAATAATTTTCCCAGGTACTTTGCAGCGAGGCAATGCGCAACCACAAGGTCGGGTTTATCGGCGGGCATAGGCAATGTGTTGCTGATAAAATTCACCGCGGTGAAGGCTCCCGATTCGATCAGCAGATAAGCAGTAGGAATGCTTTCCAGAGCATACTTTTTTATCAGGGGGGCAGCCTGGACATGTTCCTCTATAAGCCACCGGGGATTACGGCCGGAGATCAGTGAAAGAAACAGCAGGGCATCAGCAGCAGGATCAAGCTGTAAGGCACTACCCGGAAAGAGGAGTAAGGGAATGCTGGTGACCTCCTTCAAGGCACGGATATTGTTGCTATCATTGGAAGACATCATAAAGCTGGAACCTATCAGGATAGAGTCCACACCGGCCCGTTCTGCCATCCTCCCAATGACCGAAAGCGTATTGGTATCCTGCCGGTCCGGATCGATCAGTAAAAAAAATAGCGCCGGAAAGCGCTTCAGTCCTTGGTGTATTCTGGAAAGTACAGTAACCATTTCCCTAAAAATTACCCATACCCAGATCAGTGGCATCCTTCAGGGTCAACACCTGCCGGTCAGCCAGAAGTTCGATAAACCTTTCAAAAACCCTCGCTGTATTAATTAACTCAGCTACCATTCGGCGCATGGAGTTACCCTTCTCAAGATTAATCCGCGTTAATTCCGCAAGGGCTTCAAGGTTGAGAAATTTCTTGTCCGGATAGAGATAACGGCTGATCTGATAAGTATCCAAATTGGGATTACACAATTTTTCCAATTCGAATTCATCCATTTTATAACGGAGAAAAGAGAGGTCAAAGGCGATATTCTGGGCTACAAGTACGGAGTCTCCTATAAACTTTATAAATTCAGGAAGAATATCTTCAATTGTAGGGGCTTCCTGAACCATCCTGGAATCGATCCCGTTCTTTAAACATACCTTATATGATACGGGCTTCTGGGGATTGACCAGACTGGAAAAGGTCTTTGACGCGGACAGCTTGCCGCTATTCATTCGAACCGCCCCTATCTCGATGATCTCATCCCCTTCTTTGGGATGCATGCCGGTGGTCTCAAGGTCAAATATGGTGTAATTCAGTTTACTTAGTTCTTTTTCATTCATAATGATAATATAATACTACTTTGCCATTTCATGGGCAAGGTGTTTTTTTGCATAATCCAGAGCATCGCTTAAATTTTGGCCTTCACTTCCTCCCGCCTGGGCAAAAGCAGCCCTTCCACCACCACTGCCATTTATTCTCTCCGCGATTTTCTTGATCAGCTGGTTAGCGTTTATTCCTTTCTTTTCAATAATATCCGGGGTTACAATGATCACCAAAGCGGCGTTGTTGTCTTCCAGCCGGGCTCCCAGCACCGCAACTCCAGATTTCAGCTTGCTCTTTATGGCGTCTGCAAATGATAGAAGTTTATCCCTGGAATCGACAGGTACATCACAAACCACGAGACGGCTGCCGTCAATTTCCGCTGAGCCTATAATCGCCTCATCAACTCCCGCAGATGCCATTTCAAGCACCAAATCATCCTTTTCCCGCAGAAGCCGCTTGTTCTCCTCCAGCAAATTCTTAATACGATCTGAAACATCCTCTGGTTTGCACTTCAGCAGGCTAACCAGATTGCCCATCTCTTTTCGGTACCGGTTAACATATTTCAAGGCATTAAACCCGGTATAAGCTTCTATCCTCCTCACTCCTGAAGCTACACTTGATTCAGAATACATAACAAAACAACCTATCTGCCCGGTACGGTCAAGATGTGTACCTCCGCAAAGTTCCCTGGATATAGGATCGATAGATATTACCCGGACCTCTTCTCCATACTTGTCTCCGAAAAAAGCAAGTGCGCCGCTCTTTACCGCTGTATCATAGCATTCCTTAGATTTTATCACCTCATAGTCTGCCATGATTGCTTCATTCACCAACCTTTCAACCTCCCATAACTCTTCCTTATCCGGCTGCTGGAAGTGAGTGTAATCGAACCTCAACCGCTCTTCGGATACAGCTGAACCTGATTGCTGAACATGTTCTCCCAGTACCTTTCGAAGAGCATATTGCAGAAGATGGGTACAGGTATGATTTCGTGCAATTGCAAGGCGTCTCGAAACATCAACCACCGCGGTAACATCCTCCTCATTCAACTCGCCTTCCTTGAGCTTGCCAATATGGAGAATTTCATCCTCATATCTCTGAGTGTCCTCAACCTGAAAACGGAAATGATCATTATAAATCTCCCCTGAATCACCCACCTGACCGCCGGATTCAGCATAAAAAGGGGTATTTTCCAGGACAAGATAGTAGCGGTTGTCTTTTTGGAAATACCTTCGCAATCTGCTTTTTACCTCTAATTTTTGGTACCCGTCGAACCGGGAATGGCTCCCTGAAGAGAGGTGCACATATTGTTTAGACTGGTTGTTGGAAGATTTTACCTCGAACCGTGAGGCTGAACGGGATCGTTCCCGTTGCTCTTCCAGCAATTTTTCAAAGCCCTTCATATCAACAACCAAACCGGATTCTTCGGCCATGAGATTAGTAAGGTCTATAGGGAAACCATAGGTATCATACAACTTAAAGGCATCTTCACCCCAGATAATCTGTGAGCCGTCCCTGTTTGCTTTAGAAATTATCCCTTCGAACAGTTCCAATCCTGAATCCAGAGTTTCCCCGAAACGTTCTTCCTCCGAATGAATAACCATAGAAATGTGTTCTGCACGGCTCAGTAATTCCGGATAAGTATTTCCCATGAGGTCGATCAGGGGACTTGTAAGCCGGTAAAGAATAGGATCCTTATAACCAAGTTTGCGGCTATATCGGGCGGCCCTCCTCAATATCCTCCTCAACACGTATCCCCGGCCGTCGCTGGAGGGCAGAACCCCGTCAGCAATAGCAAAGGTAAGGGCCCGAACATGGTCAGCCAGCACCCGGAAAGCCATCTTGTATTCGGGATTATAGAATGACCGGCCAGTGATCTCCTCAATCTGCTTTATTATAGGTTGAAAAAGGTCGGTCTCGTAATTGGTGTTCTTTCCCTGGATAATGGTAACCAGCCTTTCAAATCCAAGGCCGGTATCCACATTTTTCCGGGGAAGGTCGCGAAGGATGCCATCTCTATCACGGTTGAACTGAATAAAAACCAGGTTCCAGATCTCCACGAAACGCCCACAGGAACAGTTTGGGCGGCAGTCTATCTTATCGCATCCGAACTCGGCTCCCCTGTCATAGTGAATTTCTGTGCAGGGTCCGCAGGGCCCGGTCGCTCCCATCTCCCAAAAATTATCCTTCTCCCCGAAGCGCAATATCCTGCTCATGGGTAAGCCTATCTTTTTGTGCCAGATAGCCTCCGATTCATCATCATCATTGAAGACGGTAATCCACAATCGCTCCTCCGGGAGTTTATAGCCGCTTGTTAAAAGCTCCCAGGCAAATTCAATGGCTCCCTCTTTAAAATAATCACCGAATGACCAATTACCAAGCATCTCGAAAAAAGTATGATGAGAACCATCCTTGCCGACTTCCTCCAGATCATTATGCTTTCCCGAAACCCTGACGCACTTTTGCACAGATGCCGCACGCCGGTAAGGCAGTTGGGTATTTCCTAAAAATAGATCCTTGAACTGGTTCATTCCGGCATTTGTAAAAAGAAGGCTGGGATCTTCATGGGGGATCAATGAAGCGCTTTGGACTATTGTATGCCCCTTGTTTTCAAAATAATCCAAAAATATTTTCCTTATTTCATTGGAATCCATAGCTGCCTTTGAATAATATTTCACTCCCTAAGCAAATCCATTTGTTTACCAAATTAAGGCTTATATAAATAATAGCAATCATAAATTACGCAACTTTTTTTTAAAAAAACTGGATCTTTCCTTTCTGTTTATCAGACTAACGGACATCGTTGGATATTCCTTATAACCTCCCCAAAGTGTTGGCTTATCATTATTTATTTTACAGAATAACCATCTGCGGGATGTTATAGCTTTATTGATATTCAGCTCGATCAACCAAAGTTTTAAAGCAGGAAAAATTTCTCCCACTACTTCAAATAGATCACCTTTCGGTTAAAAGACCATTGGTCCAACCTTAGTTTTGCAAAATAAACTCCGGACAGACAATCCCGGGGTTCCCAGACAACTGTTTTTACCAGATTCTGGTCACAAACGCCGCTTCTATGCGTTTTATATTCTATATAACCTGCTAATTGCGTAGTCAAATCAGCCACTAATCTTCCATATATATCATAGATAAAAAGGCCGATAATCGATGAGCGCTGCGAAGCATCGATAAATACCGGGATAGAAGTACGGGCATTGAAAGGATTGGGATAGTTAGTCCCTATGGAAAATTCACCGGGAATTTCAGGCCGGTCACAAATACCCGTTGCAGAGATAAAGAATTCCCAGCAACGGATAAGTTCGTGGGGTTCGCAGTAATCCGCCACATCACTGGCTTCTACACAAATTTCCATAGTATCTCCGGGTACCAAATCCACCCCGGAAGATGGTATCAATAATATCAGGGTATCTCCCCGCATATATAGTGGTTCAATCCCCCAATCAAAGCGAGTCCTTTCCAGGATAACTGCAAGGGAAAGGGTATCTATCAGGACATTATCTTCGATCAGCATTTTAATCTCTTCAAGCGAACTGTCCACAGTTTCACCGGCATCAGGAAATGCCCAGAGCAATTCAGGATACTCATAATCCTGGTAGAATATTGTGGACACTTCGCCTTCCAGTGCATTACCCAGAATATCTTCCACTTCAAGTAATCTAACGCAAACCGTGTCGGTATATAGAGCGGGATCCAAATTCAGTGTTAAAATACCATCTATAAAAGTGAGTTCCGAATCATAGACCGTGAAGAGCATGGTATCCCGGCAGCCAATCATGGCATATTCAAATAGAATACTGGTTGGATCGACACCGTCGTCATCTGTGATTTCCATAATTACCCTAATATCCTCGCAAGCATAAATGGTATAAGGTAATGGCTGTATAAAAGCGGCTTCCGGGCCAGTTGAATCACCCGCGGTCAATGATGTGCAATATACCGCTTCATTGGGTTCGCATGATCCGGGCAGGTCGGCAGCATGAACGCAGACGGTATTAATGGTATCATAATAAGGCATATCCGGTAAATCCCATAAATGAAGGACTAATACTGAATCCATATTCCATTCCAAAGCATCGTGCTCAAGTCCATACCAAACGCTATCCACCCAGCAACCCAGGGAAGTGGTTTCCAAGCCGCTTAGAGCATCTATAATAACAAATCCTAAAAGGGGATCTTCAGGTGCAGAGGCCAGTGGGATTTGAAAGATCATAGGCGGCGAAAAATCGGTATAAAGGTTCCAGCAAACCGGTGCGCCCTCCAGGTGATTGCCCAGCATGTCATCAGCAGAGAGCAGACAAACCCTGCAGGTATCGGCATCATCGAAATATAAAGGCGGCGGAAAGAACATTAGGAGTGAAGCTCCAAACATTAATTCAGAATCATAAATCTCAAAAGTATCCTCATTTACTGAAAGTACGATAGTGTTGGAATCTATCCCGTCGGGATCATTTAGTGAGACCCGGATCATCTCATCAGAGGTGCAGAGATAACTACCCGCTTCCGGAGAATCCAGTTCTGCAACAGGCCCACCATATATTATTCTGAAATTCCAGCAGAAATTCAACAGGTGCGGTTCACAATAATCCACCTGGTCTTCTACCCGCAAACACACAGAAATTGTGTCTCGGGGATAGATAGCCCCTATTAAGCTGGGATTGAAACTGGCATAGCCATCGATATAACTTACGGCAGGGTTGAATATATTAAAAACGGTCCCATTGATGTTGAAGATCAGGGTAGTTTCATCCAGTCCCGAGACGGCATCCTCCACCTCTACCCTTATGATTTCGGTTCTATTGGAAATAGCTTCGCCCGGGCTGGGATGAAGAGAACCTATTGCCGGTTCCGAAAGGTCCATAGTGAATTCCCAGGAAACAGGGTATTCCAGGGTATTTCCCAAGTGATCCTCTGCGCCTATTAGTGAAACATAAATAGTTTCGGCATCGGTAAATGCGGGTTCGGGTGTGAATATAAGAAAGGAATCTATATACCCGATCTCAGGTGACGTGATATAGTATGTATCAGCGCTGCTTCTTCGCCCAATCCAGAGTTCGATACTCTCATTTATCACGCCCACTTCACTCCACAGGTAAAGAATAACCGGCTGGCCCTCGCAACCGGAAAATGCACCCGGGTGTGGTTCCCAGGCATAAGCTACCAGGCCTGTTGAAGGAACATAAAAATCCCAGCAGTAGATTGTATCATTTGACTCGCAGTAACTCACAGTATCTGAAGCATGAACGCATACTTCCACGCTCTCACCGATTTCCAGGGTTCTTTCGATGCAACCCAAATCGAATTCCAGGGAAGTACCGTCCCAGGCTACACAAGAGCAGGCAACGGAATAGTAATTGCCTTCAAATTCGACGAGCAGATCGAGGGGGTTCACACCTGCAAATTCATCGGTAATATCTACTGAGATTACCGGAGTCAGATTATCAATTGCAGCTCCGGGCAATGGATTCTGATTGGAAAATCGCGGCGCGCTCAGGTCCACAATAAATTCCCAGCAGATCTCACCTGAAAGTGGATTACCCAGTGTGTCTTCAACCGCAAGTAGGCAAGCCTCAATAGTATCGCCGTTCATCCAGGAAGAGGGGGTATTGAAAAACAAGCTGTCATTCCAATAGACCAATTCCAGGGTGGAAATATCGTACCTGTCCCCGTTTACGGAAAACTCGATACTGGAAGGTTCAATGCCGTCGGGGCTTTCCAAGAACATCACTATTTGCTGATCGAAACAAGCGGTATATGTATTCCTTGCCGGTCTGACAATATGAGCAACAGGGCTTAATATTTCTATTGTGTTGTTAAATGAAGTATTACTATCAAATTTATTCAGTTTACCGGAAGCCTCGTGAAAAGAGATTTCTATTGCCTTCGCCCCCAAACAGAACAGAGATAATAGAAATACCATAATCGTTAAGATCAAATAAACTCTATGAATCATAATTTTGCCTCCTAATAAACTGATCAACTTTAACTTATCCCGATAGCAAGCATAATCAAGGAAAAATTTTTAAAATTGTTAAAAGGGGGTTCAGAAACTTGCCGGAAATACTATAAATCGAAAATTACTTTCGCATGATAATGATTGTCCGGAAGCTTCTCCACAAGCAGTTGATGGTATGTTACGTTCTTTATTTCAGTGAGTATCTGATGCCTTTGAACATTGTAAGCCTCCCCCCAAAGGTCCGCATTCAATAATTTATTACTAATAGATTTTATCTCGATCTCTACCGGAATGAAATTGTGTGTAATATAATTCACTTCGGATAGCCATTTCACAAGAAGCAACTCGATGTTATCAGCATTGAGGGAGATATTGATGGCACGCTTTTTGAATGCTTTACTCCGGTTAAGTATAATATCCAGCATACCATACGCAGCATTAGTGAAAAGCTCTTGGAAGTTTTTTCCCCAGGCTTCCAAACCTTGATCAGCAGTATGCTCCAGGTATCGGTAAGGCGGATGTGCAATTCCCATTCTTTATCCTTAATTATAATAGGTTACTCTATTAAGCATTGCTTTGGGAGCTTAATATTTCCCGCCCCCTGAAGATAGTATCGAGTATCAGCAAGGTCAAGTTGGGATTTAAATGAAAATCACTCTGATTGGAGTTAATAAGCCCGATGAGTGCCTTGATCTGCCGGCCATCCCTAAGGGCCGCAACGAATCTTTCGAGTTCATCCAGTCGATCGGTATTTTCCAGATTCCGGTATCCTTTAGCTTCCTTCATCAGAAAGAGGTCACGGGAAAGGGAGCTGAGGTTTTGCATCAACACTTCCAGTTCACCCTGTTTATTGTTTTTGTTGAATTCATCAACCCATTCCAGTATCTTGAGGTCTTCTTTTTCAAAGAACAGGTTGAACATCTGAAAGGCCTTATTTCGGAGCTCGATAAATTGAGGAGAGAGCAGGTCGAAAGCTCTTCCCAGATTGCCCTGGGAGAGTGCTGCTGCAACCTGAGCCTCGGATCCTTCATAACCCTGGCTTTTCAAATATTCCAGGATCAAATTATTAGGCAATTTACTGAACCGCACCCGCTGAATACGGGAGCGAATAGTTGGCAGGAGATAGGAAGGTCTCGCGGAAGTCAGGATCAGGTAAACTTCGGGAGGCGGTTCTTCGAGGGTTTTTAAAAAGGCATTCGCCGCTTCGGTAGTCATTATATCGGCATCCACTATAATAGCTACTTTTCCCCCTGCTTCACTGGAGGTCTGCGCTAATTTATACTCCAGCTCCCGGATCTTGTCGATGCGAATGTAAACAGCCTGGGAAAATTTTAGTTGGTAATAGGGATTAGCGGCTTTGGTCTTGATGGCTTCGTTTATTTCCTGCAGTTCTTTTGGGCCTAATTTATCATCAGCTTTTTCCAGGCTGGCGGGTAGGGGAAAAACAATTTCCAGGTCCGGATGGGAAAGATTATTGATCAGGCGACAGTTATAGCATTCATTGCAGGGCGTTCCATCCTCCTTTTTACGTGAGCATTTAAGACGGCGTGTAAATTCAAGGGCGGCGGTAAATTTTCCCACCCCCGAAGGTCCCTCAAACAGGTAGCCGGAACCCACTTTTCCGGTGCTGAAAACCCGGTCGAAATATCCACTTACCTGCTCCTGCCCGATAAAACCGGGGGTAGCTAAGTTATGCTCTGAGCCATTCAAGAGGATTCTCCTTCTCCTTCCCCTTTCGGATTTCAAAATGAAGTTTAGGCCCTTCTGTCCAGCCCTGGGAAGATACATAACCAAGCCGGCGGCCATGGATCGTGGTATCCCCCTTACTTACCTCGACCCTTCCTAAATTGCCATAAAGAGTGAAATATCCCTCTCCATGTTTCAATACGACCACATTTTCATAACCCCTTAGCCATCCAACATAAACCACTTCCCCTTCTGCAACAGCGAAAATCTCCTCGTCTGCAGTCGCCTTAATATCTATCCCACTGTTTACGAAAGTAGTCCCGTATTTTTTTTCAGTTATTTTACCGTAACTATAGATCAATGACCTCCCCTTTGTAGGCCAGGATAATTCCCCTTTGAACCGGCTAAATTCACCCGGATAAGCACTCTGGCCAAATGCCCTGTCCTCCAGCTCACCCATACTCTCCTGGATCGCCAATAGCGCTTTTCGATATTCTTCCTCTTTCCGGGTTATATCCTTCAGAAGACCGGAAAATTGGGTCTTGCTTGTAAGAAGCTCCTCTAATTTGCCCTCTTTACGAGCCTTTGTGCTGGTGATCTGCTGCTGCTGAATATCCAACTCTGCCATTAGACTGTCATAAAGAAAACGTGTTTTAAAGGCTTCGGATACTTTCTGATTCCGTTTTTCGGCCAGCAGGGTTAGAAATTTATAGCGGCTAAAGAGCTCCGAAAAATCTTCTGAACCAAGTAAAAACTGTAATTCGGTGGACCTTCCTCTTTTATAAGTTTCCACGAGTACTTCCTTTAACCTTGTCTGGGAAAAGCGGAGCGCTTCCTCCGCTTCCTGTCTGGCCTGATAGAGTTCTTTCTGGCTTGCTAAAAGACCCTTCTCCGTTAACTCCAGCCGGGATATCTCTTCTCTAAGGCTGACAATCTGGCGGTCATGGTAATCCAATTGCTCTACCAGGCTGGATTTTTCATGCTCTGCCTCTTTCAGCATTTCCTTTTTTTCAAGATAACTGGAACTCTTCTGGGGATCGATACTGCTGTTTAAATAGCTTAAATTAAAGGCTAATATCAATAATAAGGAGATAGGAAGGTTAACCTTCATCAAACTTCACTAATCGAGGGCTTTGCTTAAATTATTGGCTTCCTTAAAGATATATTCCTGGCTGATGCTCATATCCCCCTCGGGTTTATTCTTATTGATCTGGGCTACCAATTCCAGGGCCTGTTCCTTATGCCCGTTTTCACCCAGCAATTTGGCTAATTCCAATTTATATCTGAGGTTTGAGTGGTCCATATCCACAGCCTTGCGAAGGTTGTTTACCGCATCTTCATAGGAGGCTTCGCCCAACCCGATTGGTTTTCTCCAGAGTAACGGACGGGGATAAACCCAGCGGTGCCACATGCCTAATAAATAGTAAGCATCTGCGCTTTTATCTTCGTATTTGAATACGATGTCCAACTCCTCCTTGACCCTTTTAGCCAGAGTGTACTGCTTCCAGTCCGGCTTAAAAAGTCCAAGCGTTCCGATAGCCCGGGCTATCTCAAGGTGCGCCTCCCACATCTTTGAATCTAACTTAACCGCCTCAGTCAGGTATTTGATAGCCTCCTGGAAATACTCATGCTGCTTTTCACCATACCAGACCATACCAAGTTGATTGTAAGCCCTGCCAGCTTTATAATAAGCCTTTGGTTCATTTGGGTTCTCATCGATGGCTTTTAAGTAATCTGCTGCTGCATCCTCATATTTCTCATTCATAAAAAACAGGTCGCCGGACTGGATATATTTATCATATTTCCCCCCCCACAAGATCCCGGGGATAATAAGTATCATCAAATATCGGATTATTTTATTCATAATATGTTATAACCTTTTTGCGTTTATAATAATTATTTAGGTATTTAAGTTAACAAAAAGGAAAGGGCCTGTCAATTCTAATTTTAAAATTGACTAAAAATTAACATTGATAATCCAAATGGCTTCATACTTTCATCAGATCAAAGGTTATTCTATACAAGATATTAAAAAGCCATCGCCCTGTAATGACCCTTAAAGTCCATAAGGTAATTATCCTGTTGAATTATATTTAAAGGGCTTAACTTTCAGCTTATCCAGATATCTTTCCTTCTCGCTGTATATACAACCGCAATATTTTTGGTGATAGAGATTGTAAGCCCTGGAAAGCTTTTGTCCTTCCAGCCAACCCCTTCTGAAATCCTGGTAATAGAAACGGACACCATATTTGTCAGCCAGTTTATGGCCAATTTCCATTAGAAATTCGTGATCCTGGTAAATACTATATAGCAAGGTAGTTGTAAAGGCTTCAAAACCATTACGGGATGATGTCTGGGCGGCTCTTTCAAGGCGTTCACGATAGCAATATCTGCATCTTACCTGGAATTCGGGTTGGCTTGCTACCGCCCGGAGAAAATCAACCAGCCCGTAATCATCATCATAAATAACATCAAGTCCCAATTTGTTTGCATAGAATTCTAAAGATTCTTTTCGGGCCTTGTATTCCAAATAGGGATGAATGTTTGGGTTATACCAGAAACCCGTAACAGACAGGCCTGATTTAAGCATTTCGGCAACAGGATAACAGGCACACGGGGCGCAACAGATATGCAGTAGTACTTTTTCCATATTTAAACTAAATTTATTAAAAAAGGATTTATAATCAAGTGGAATTTCAAGGTATCATTCGATAATCTTTTTTTCTTGCATATTACTGAACGTGGTTTATACTTTTCGAATATAATGAAGTTACGAATTTAGAGCATAACCAGAATCACAAGGGAACTGCGGAAATCTTAATTATATAAAGACTATATTTCACCCTGATGAAGAAAGTGCTGATTATAAGCTATTATTTTCCGCCTGCTGGCGGAGCGGGAGTATTTCGAACCCTCAAATTCACCTGCTACCTGCCAGAATTTGGCTGGCAACCTACGGTTCTTTCCACCGAATTACCCCATTATTTCTGGCAGGACGATGCCCTTGTAAATGAAATCCCGCCAGATGTCAATGTTCTCCGTACAGAGTACAGGAATCCCCTGAGCTGGTTTTTAAAGAATAAGAAAACTGCTGGAGGCAGGAGTCATTATCCGGGTTCAGACTTCCTGTTTTTGCCCGATAACAAGCTTTGGTGGCAACCGGAAGCCTATAAAAAGGGGTTTGAGATATTGGAGAACAAGCATTATGACCTTATCTTTGCCACTGTCCCGCCCTTTACCGGTGGTTTAATTGCCTCCCGTCTCTCAAAAAGATTCAAGATTCCCATGATCATCGATTTCCGGGATAGTTGGCATAACAGCCCGGCAAGGCCCCGGCTTCCATACTTTCACTATAAATGGAATATTTATCTTGAGAAAAGGGTACTCCAGCAAAGCGCAGCAGTTATATCCGTTAATAAGTCCATTATCCAGGATATACTTGGGGTGTATCCGGGCTTATCTGCCACGCAATGGATCCCCAATGGATTTGATCCGGCAGACATACCCGCAAATTTACCGACTCGAAATCAGGAACTCCTTACTATAAAGTACCTGGGCACCGTTTACGAAGGATTCCGGTATCCCCAGTCTATACTGCTGGCAATCAAAGAGATGCATGAAGAATCCGGTATGATCCCCATTCAGCTTGAATTTATCGGCCGTATCCCAGAATCCTTTCAAAAGCTGGTACACCAATACCAGTTAGGAGAACTGGTGAAGTGCCGGGGGTTTGTCTCTCATTATGAGGCGATCGGAGAAGCCATGGCAAGCGACCTGCTCCTCCTCTATATTCAATCTTCTTCAGTTCAACAGACCACCAGCAAGTTATATGAGTATTTGGGATTGGGGAAACCGGTCCTCGGTCTGGTTCCCTGCTTCGGGGAGGCGGGAAGGCTCATTCGTGAACACCGGGCAGGCTGGGTTATCTCACCGGATGATGTTCAGGGTATTAAATCATTGCTCCGTGAACTGCTGCAATTGAAGGTAAAAGGAGCTATTTTTAAGGGCGAACAAAGACCAGAATTCCTGAGAAAAAACCTAACCCGAGAATTAGCACAAATATTCGACCAGGCTGTTAAACCTGAATGTCAATAAATTCCTTTAGGGGCATCTCCAGAATCTCCTGGGCAAAGGCATCCAGATCCCGATTTTTTAAAATGCCCTGTATAAAATCTTGTCTTATTTCATAACCCATCGATTTGCCAGATGGTATCTTGAAAACGATCCGGATACCCCGGGGAGCGGATTCCAATTCGATATTCACCTTTCCCAGGGTACAGGATGAAGAGCACTGTATCCCATCAACCACACAGGTGTATGGAGTCTGCAGGGGTAAATTGACCCTGCAATTCAAGCCCTTGAAGCCCTCCGGTTTTAGTTCACTCACTACATGGAGCCCAATCCGGTAACCCATAGCCAGGAAAGGACCACTATGACCATGAAACTTTACTGCTTCCTCATAAGTAAGCATCTAATCTCCATTTCTGGTGTTCATTTTAATATTTCAAAAAAACTATACTGGTTAGCCAATATTATACAGGTGAAATTTCTTTTCATACTCTCCAATAAATACTTTCCGTAATAATTGATGTTCCTTCAGGTTCAAATCGGGATCTGCTTTTATCAATTCGAATGCTTCTTCCCGTGCTTTTCGCATCAATATATTATCTTCCACGAAATCGGCAATGGCAAAGTCGGGCAAGCCATGCTGACGAATGCCGAAAAACGAGCCGGGGCCACGGATACGGAGGTCCTCTTCTGCAATCTTGAATCCGTCGCCCGTTTTGCACATCACCTGGATTCGGCGCTGAGCGTTCTCGGACAGTGGAGGCTTCACCATCAGGATACAATAGGACTTAAACTCCCCCCTGCCGATACGGCCGCGAAGCTGATGCAACTGGGATAAACCAAAACGTTCTGCATGTTCGATAACCATCACATTGGCATTAGGAACATCTATCCCCACTTCGATTACCGTGGTGGATACCAGAATATGACTCTCGCCGGCCCGGAATCGCTCCATTACCCCGTTTTTAAGCTCCTCCTTCATCCGTCCATGGATCAGGTCCACCCGAAGCTCAGGGAATACCCTTTCTGTCATCTCCTCGTAAGCTTGAGTTGCCGCCTTCAAATCCAGGATTTCCGATTCCTCGACCAGTGGATAGACGAAGTAAGCCTGACGGCCTTGTTCCACCTGCTTCCTTATGAAATTGTATAGTTCTCTTCTCTTGCGGTCATCCCGGGTAAAAGTCACGATACTTGCGCGCCCCGGGGGCAACTCATCGATAACGGAAAGATCCATGTCTCCAAAATACGCCAGCGCTAATGAACGGGGAATAGGGGTGGCGGTCATCACAAGTATCTCCGGATTCAGACCCTTTTCACTTAATGTTGAACGCTGGATCACACCGAACCGGTGCTGCTCATCCACCACCACAATGCCTAATTTAGATGGCTTAACATCTCCCTGAAGAAGAGCATGGGTTCCGATCAGAATATTTATCTCGCCGCTGGCGATTTGATCCTTGAGTTTGTTTTTTTGGACTTTTGAGACACCACCGGTTAAAAAAGCCACTTTCAGCTCCTTGAATTGCTCAAGATAAACCTGGATCTTCTGGTAGTGCTGGGAGGCCAGTATCTCAGTCGGGGCCATTAAAGCTGCCTGGAAACCCGATTCAACCGCCATTAACATGGCGATTAATGCAACGATTGTCTTACCCGAACCCACTTCACCTTCAAGAAGCCGGTGCATTTGACCACCGGATAGCATGTCCCCTTTGATCTCAGCAAGCACCCTTTTCTGAGCGTTGGTGAGCTGAAAAGGCAGACTTTTAATGAGGGAATTTACCAGTTTCCAAGTAGGTTTGAATTGAATTCCCATCTGACTTTGGATACTGTCGCTCCGGCGTTTTGCCATCATCAGCTGGAAAAAGAACAGTTCATTAAAAGCCAGGCGCTGCCGGCCTCTTATAGCCCTTTCCAGTTCCTGAGGGAAATGAAGGTCCCGGTAAGCAGTTATGAGAGATGGCAGATCGAGATCCTTCAGAATGGATTCCGGTATGGGATCATCAATATTTTCAATTCTCTGCAAAGCATCGAGAATGATATTCCGCAATACCTTTTGGCCAATGCCCTTTTTTTTGAGCGATTCGGGCAGCGAATAACAGGGATGAAAAGAGTATAATTTATCATCATTATTTTTCTTTATTGTCAATAATTCTATCTCGGGATGGAGCATCTGGAATCCCTTGAAGTAACTGACCTCGCCGCTTGCCAGGAGTTTCTGTCCCTTCCGGAACTGTTTCAGCATAAAATGTTTAAAGTTAAACCAGACCAGGTTTAGGTAGCTGGTCTCATCGGCGATAGTAACCACCATTCGGGATGCTTTTCCGAGACCTACGGTGATTATGGATGTAACGATGCCTTTAACCAGAGCGAAATCTTTCTGGCCCAGATCGCAGATAGGGGTCGGTTTCCTTTTATCCAGGTAGCGTCTGGGGATGAAATTGAGCAGATGTCCAAGGGTAAAAATATCTTCGGATTGAAAGGCCCAGGCTCTTTTAGGGCCTATACCTTTAACCTCGGCAATTGGCGTGTCCAGTATATTTTGATCCATAGATATGAAATTTAGTATGCTTTCCTAATTAATCAAACGAAAAAAGCGATGTGGGGTGGAATTAATTAACGGTGTTTCGGTAAGGGGGGTTGGCGCGGTTTTTGTCGCCGGGAACTCGGCAGTCAAAAAGCGTGCCAACCAATGCACCCCAAAATTCCCATAAAACTTGACATTCACGGAAACATAATGCAATATAATGAATAATCCCGTTTAATGCAGCTGCAATTAACTATAATGCCTGAAACACCGAAAAACAGGATATTAGAATATAAACTTCAGAATAAAATTTGCAATTCTTTGTACAATTCGTAATACTCATAAATACATGTTCATCAAATGTATAACTTATATTCAGCATTATCAACTGCATTTTACGGGATAATATCATTCGAATTTTAAGGTAGGCGGATATTACTGAGCCATTTCTTAAGCATGGTCAGGTCAGCATCCTTTAATATACCGAGGTTCCGGGCAATGATCACAAATATCACCAGGTAGGCCAAACCACCGGCTGCCAGGCGCAGGATTTCCGGCATAGGAATACTGTTGAGGGTAAGCAGTGGTAATGCGCAGACTCCAGCCACCAGAAAAGTGTTCACGTAGTTCTTCCAGGGGAATACATCCTTGGTAGTAACCCCAAGCTTTTTCCGTATTATAACAAGGTAGATAAAAATAATCGCATATTTCTGAATAATGGTTGCCACTGCCGGTCCTAAAAACCCGATTGTATGTATCAAAATATAGTTTAAGAGGATATTCAGAAGCACCGCAAAAATGGAAATCTTCAGGATATCCCGGGTATGCCCCATCGCCGCCAGCATATTCGCCCAGATGGTAACCATCCCGGCGATCCCCAGGTTATATATCATAAAAGGCAGGGCGCTTCCGGAATAGTTTTGGGAGAACAGAAGAACCATAATATCCCTGGCAAAGATAATGGAATAGAACATCAACGGTAAGAATATCAGAGCTACTAAACGTATGCTCTCATGCCATACTTGCAGAAGTTCCCGGTTATTTTTCTCCTTGAACAGGGTAACAAAGCGTGGCATCAGAACCGCTCCCACCGCGCCAGGAATGGTTCGTATAAATGGAATATTAATAGCACCATTTGCATAAACTGCATACTGACTTGCCACAAAAAAGAGGGAAATGAAGATCTTGTCGATTTCACGGGCTAATACTCCGATGGCATCTGATAGCCCAAGGGGAAGAGCATAGTTTATCTGTGCGAGAAGAAGCCGGGGGTTAAACTTTATCGCTGAAGTCTTGAATTCCGAAGCAGAAAAATAGGTCAGAACCAGCAGGTTCACACCCGCAAAGACGATATATGCAGTGAATATAGTTGCAAGATCCCTGTTCCATAACACTGCGACTAATATCGCTGCAAACCTTCCCAGATTCATAAATAAAGAAGCTATGAAAGCCTTTTTTATCCTGTCTATAGCGATTAATAACGATTCCACATAAAGCACGGGGAGGGTTAACCAGCCGTAAAAAGAGAACATCTTCAGGTATGGAGTAAGATCCGGATTATTAAATTTAGTGGCTATAAGCGGGGCAAAATTGAAGACCAGAAGGGTAAATACCAAACCTATGCCCGAAAGAAGAAGAAAGGTCTGTATCACAAAACCTTTTTGCTCTTCCCTCTTCATCCTTGGAATAAAGTAATACATGCTCATGGGGAGACCCAGCATCAGTATTGAGATCAGGGTGTGAATTACAAGAATGGCCTGACGATAAGTACCATAGTCCTGCTGAATCAGAAGCCGGGAAAGAAGAACCGCAACGGCAATATTGACCAGATTTTCGCTGAACCTTCCCAGGGATATAATCCCGGCGCGTTCAGAAAGGGAAAGTTGAGACATCCGTAACCCTTTAGTCTGAATATATTATATGAAGGAATGATCAGATACCTCTCTATTCACTCTTATTATTCTTCATCTCTCCAGTCTTTGGGGAATCTGATCCGGTTTTGTTCTCAGGGGATGAAGTCGCCTTTTCTACCGGCTTCTTCATACGAGCATCATAATTTGCTTTATTTTGACGCTTATAGTCGGTCTCATAGAAGCCCGAACCCTTAAAGATCACCCCGACTCCCTTGGATATCAGGCGGCGGACCGCTCCCCCACATTTTGGACATTCCTTTACCGGGGGATCAGTGATCTTTTGAAACCTCTCGAATCTGTATTTGCACTTATTGCATTCGTATTCATAGGTGGGCATTATCACTCCAGCTTATTAGTAATTATTCACAATATCATCATTAAAAAATCTCTTTCTGAATTATACTTTACCTTTTAGATAAGAATTACTCCCATTCCATAGTTGCCGGGGGCTTGTTAGAGATGTCATACACTACCCGGTTCACTTCCCGTATCTGGTTTGTGATTCGGGTGGAAATCCTTTCCAACAGCTCGAAGGGAACCTTGGCAAAGTTTGCTGTCATAGCGTCACGAGATTCTATTATTCGGATCACTATTGGGTATTTATAGCTTCGGGAATCCCCCTGTATCCCTACAGTTTTAATCGGCAGCAACACCGCAAATCCCATCCAAACCTTATAGTAGAGGCCGGCTGACATGAGTTCTTCCTCTATTATATGACCCGCCCGGCGTACAATATCGGCCCGTTCCGGGGTTACCTCCCCAATAATTCGTATGGCTAATCCCGGTCCAGGAAAAACATGACGATGCACTATATTATTGGCTAAACCGATCTTCTCACCGATCCTCCGCACCTCATCCTTGTATAAATCACGAAGCGGTTCGTATATCTCTAGCGGCAGGTCTTCGGGCAAGCCCCCAACGTTATGATGTGATTTAATATTATCCGAATGTTGAGTCAACCCACTCTCGATCCGGTCGGAGTAAATAGTACCCTGAATTAAAACTTCAGCTTGCTCCTGCTTCGCAATTTCATCGAAAATATCGATAAACAGCTTTCCAATAATCTTGCGCTTATGTTCTGGCTCGGTGATTCCCTTCAAAGCTTCAAAAAACCTGTTCCGGGCATGAATAATGCGTAAATCCAGATCCATTTTCGAAAATACTTCCTCCATAAACTCGGTCTCACGGTGGCGCATCAAACCCGTATCCACATACACAGCAACCAGATCCTTACCGATCTTATTCCCAACAAGAACCGCAGCAGTGGATGAATCCACTCCTCCCGATAGGCCGATAATACACTTTCTCCCGGCTACTGATGCTTCGATATCCTCATAGATCCTGTTAACAATATCATCAGTACCCCATTCCTTTTGCGCCTTACAAATATTGATGACAAAATTCTTTAGTATTCGGTCTCCCCCTCGGGTGTGGATGACCTCCGGGTGGAATTGGACCCCATATATCTTTCGACCCGGGTGAGAAAAAGCGGCTACCGGAGAATTGTCAGAACTTGCTAAAAGACTGAATCCGGAAGGCAGTCCCTGAACCTGATCACCATGGTTCATCCAAACCTGTTCAACTGACCCAAGCCCTTCTAACAGAGAACATTTACTTAAAATACTGAGTTCGGTTACCCCATATTCTCCGGAATCACTGGCCTGAATATCACCGCCCTCGAAATAGGCGATCAACTGGTGCCCATAACAGATACCAAGTATAGGAATACCTAACTTCAATATCTCCTTATCACATTTAGGAGAATCCTCATTATAAACCGAAGCAGCTCCTCCGGATAGAATGATACCCTTAAGACCAGGAAGGTTCTTTAATTCTTCGATCAGGATACCCGGAAGATGCACTTCTGCATACACTCCCAGATCCCGTACCCGCCTCGCTATTAAGTGAGAATACTGACCCCCAAAATCCAAAACAGCAATAGTATCCATTTTTATTTTACCCGAATCATTCCTTTCGAACAATTATGGTATCCAACAAAGAAAAAACGCTCTTCTTATCTATACCTTCTTTACTTCTACCACCATGTTCCGGTCAATTCCAACAACCTCCACTTCCGCACCAGCACTGATAAGCTCTTTTGAACGGGCCCTCCAGCGTTCACCATGCAAGATTACATGCCCGGTCCCCTCGATCTTCCCGTCTGCATGACCGAACTCGCCTATTATGCCTTCCATTCCGGTACTTACCCTTACACGGTGCCCCACGATACCCTTCCAGATGATTATCACTAAGAGCACAATAACTACTATGGAAACCGGTATTATAAAATCCAATGATCTAAAAAAAGTCCCACTAATCATAATTATCCTCGCCTTGAAAATATTAACGGTATTTCTCTACATAAAGCCATAACATGGGTTCTATACTTATCACCTTCACCATGGTCCCCTTTTTCAACCTTTCACTTGACCGCGCATTCCAAATTTCCCCATGGATAAGTATTTTTCCTTCCGGACTCAGGGATTTTTGGACTATTCCGATCTCACCTATCAGACCCTCTTTCCCGGTACTCACCTTTTGGATTTGCCCTGCCAGGCCCTTCGCAATAATAAAAGTAAAAAAAGCGGATACTCCCACCACGGTAGGCAGCATTACTTTAAGGGAAACTTTCAGGAATTGTGCGTTACCACTGGTTAACAGAAAGGAACCAAAACCCAGAGCGATAACCCCACCGATAGTCAATATCCCGAAACTGGGAATCTTGATCTCCAGAATAAATAAAATTATTCCAAATACAATAAGCAGGACCCCCACGTAATTAACAGGGAGTATCTGAAAGGCATAGAGTGCAACCAGAATCGAAATGCCACCCACTACACCCGGCAAGATGGAACCTGGATGCGACAACTCTAAAAAAATGCCCAGCATGCCCAGCATCATAAGCAAATATGCAACTGTAGGGTCCAAAAGTTTGTAAAGCACCCTGTGCTGGGGTTTCATTTTATATTCAATAATTTCAGATTGGCCGGTCTTCAGAGTATCAGGCCCTTTTTCCAACATTACAATTTTACCCTCAAGGTAATCAAGTAATTCTCCTAAATTATCCGCAATGGTATCAATCACATTTAATTCCATTGCTTCCTGGGCTCCGATAGAAGCCGATTTCCTAATGGCATCTTCAGCCCAGTCAGCATTCCTGCCCCTTTCTTCTGAAATAGAACGGAGTTGGGCAACAGCATCATTCTCAACCTTCTCCATCATAGCCTTCTGCTGCTCTTCATCATTTTCCTGCTGGCCCATTGAGACCGGGTGAGCGGCCCCGATATTTGTAGAAGGAGCCATTACAGCTATGTGCGCGGCCATCGTAATAAAGACACCTGCGGAAGCCGCCCGTGAACCCCTCGGATGAACATAAACTACTATGGGAACCCCGCTGTTCATAAAAGCCTTGGTAATATCCCTCATCGAATTCATCAGACCACCTGGAGTATCCATAATTAGTAATATACATTCCGCCCCCTCCTCTTCGGCTTTCTCAATTCCATCCTGAATGTACTCGGAAGAGATGGGATTTATCGCCCCCTCAATTTTGAGCATGTAAATATCACCTGCTCTGGCAAAACCAAATAAAACCAGAACAATTGGAAACAAAAACTTAAGAGGCAATTTCATCATTATCTTCAAATATAAAGGTCAAAAGATTCATAACGAAGAATACCATTCTTTGAAATGACAATAATAGTAAGGTTTCACCTGTTTGTCAAGCTCATTTAAATACCCTTAAAAGCTTCCGATAAATCCATTCAATATTAGGAATCAACACGAGTAAACATTCCAACTGGGTTTGACCGCTAAGACTACTTTTCGGTCTTCTTGATTGCCGGTAAGGCTACATGGAAAATTGAACCATCACCAGGCTTGGAATCCACCCAAATATAACCCCCGTGACGGTCTGTTATCCTCTTGCAAATAGCCAGCCCCATTCCCGTACCGGGATATTTATCCCGGGGATGCAGTTGTCTGAAGAGCTGGAAAATTGTTTCCCGATGTTTGGGATGAATACCGATCCCGTTGTCTTTAAAACTAAATAGCCACCAGGATCCTTGCAGAAACCCCTTACGGTGGCCCGGTAATTTTATACTCTCTCCCTTTGTTCTAACCGCGGAGATATGGATTGCCGGTTGTTTATCCGATCGATATTTCAGCGCATTACCAATCAGGTTCTGGAATAACCGGAGCATCTGATCCTCATTAGCAATTACTATTGGTAATTTGTCAAAAGATATCTTGGCCTTACTTTCACGGATGGGAACTTGGAGATTATCCAGTGCTCTCTTCAATACTTTATCGGTATCTACACGTTGAAGAACCTCTTTATTCGTCCCGATCCTGGAAAAATCCAGGAGATTATCGATCATCTCCGTCATCATTTGCGAACCTGAACAGGCAAAATCAATAAAATCCCGGGCATCCCGGTCGAGTTTACTGTGATAACGCTTTTTTAATAAACCAAGATAGCTGTGTACCATCCGAAGGGGTTCTTTTAGATCGTGTGAAATACTGTAGGCAAAGTTTTCCAGATCCTGATTGGAAATCTCCAATTCCTTAAGAAGCTCGTTGACACTCTTTTCATATTCCTTCCGACCAGTAATATCCATGGCTATTCCCCGCACACCTATCAGTTTATTGCCTTGATATATCGGAGCGGAATGCACTTGAACAGGGAAAATCGAACCATCCTTTTTTACAGCATGGTATTCCTGGGGACCAATATCAATACCCTTATGTATTTTCTTAAGGTTCTTTTGAAGTCGCTTCTGGTCTTCCGGAACAAAGATGTAGGATAATTTGATCCGCTTTTTCATATCCTCTTCACTATACCCTATAAGCTCTAAAGCCTTCTTATTTGCGTAAGTGAATTCTCCCAGCAGATTTATTTCATATATACCCTCAGGCAACCGATCAGCAGTATCACTGAATCGGTTTTCACTATCTATCAACGCAAGTTCAGATTTACTTTTCTGTGTAATATCACGGCTGAAGATTGCTATTCTTATGACTTCACCGTTTTCATCAAAAACAGGATAGAGAAAATGCTCAAATAAATAATCTTCTCTTTCATCTTTAAAACCTGAAGGTGTTTTGGTCCTTATTACAGTTTCAACAAAAATTTTTCTGGTTTCCGCAACATCTTCCGGGATACAATCATAGATATTACGCCCTATCAGCTCCTCCTCATTATATCCTATTCTTTGTGCGCCGATTTTGTTAATGATAATAATTTTGCCGTCTTTTTCCAATAAGATCGCTGTTTCCTGCATCGAATCGAGCATGGCTTTTAATGTTTTTGCGTATTCCTCTACCTGCAATTCGAGATTCTTCCGCGCAGTTATGTCACGGGCATAAATAGCCGCCCCGGATACATTCCCACTATTATCGAATACCGGAAACATATTGATGATATAATGAACACCATTCCTGGAATCTTCAAAACGGCTCGGTGTACCTGTTTCCATTACCTTCGAGATCCTTTTTAAACGCTCACTTTCGGTCTTTGCGTCAATCAATCCCAGGCCGTCCTTTCCGATTAATTCATCCTCTGATTTTCCCAGGCTTTCCGCCGCTTGCTTATTTAAAGCGATGATCTTTTTATCACTATTCAACAGAAATACGCTATCAGTAGTAGCATCGAGCAAAGCCTTCAAATTTTGTTCTTTTTCTTCAAGCTTTTTATGAATTTCAATTCTTTTTGAAATATCAACACAGGAAGTCGCAAAATACGCAGGCTTTTGCTGGGAATCATAAAGAACTGTGGTATTTATGATAAGGGGAAGAGGAGTACCATCCTTTTTTTGACTCATCACCTCCAGACCGCTATGAGCCCCATCCCGTTTAAGAACTGCTAATTTTTTTCTTATCAGAGGCAGGTTTTCCTGGGGATAGAAATCAAAAAACGTTTTTCCCTGCATTTCATCAACTGAATAACCATGCATCTTCGCAAATGCTTTATTAACGTAAATCAAAACTCCATCCATATCCCCGATGGCTGAACCATAAGCAGCATTATCCTCAATTGCCTTGAATATTATGGATTCCTTTAGCTTCTCTTTTTTCTCGGTAACATCAACCACAGCGGTAAGCAACACTTCATCACCATTATAAAGTATGGGAATTATTGTAAGACTCGCCCAGAATATAAAGCCATCCTTCCTTTTAAACTGAATTTCATAATCATGTACTGAATGCTCGTGATATAATACAGCTAATAACTTATCACGATCCTGAGGAAACTTATACAGCCTTTTCAAGTTGATTTTATCAAGGTCTTCCCTACTATAACCAAAAAGCTCAAAAGCTTTATCATTAGCGGCTATAATATCCCCATCATGAGTAGCAATACCTATGCCTACCGGAGCATTCCCGAATAAAGCCTGGAATCGTGACTCTGCTTCCCTTAAACTACTTTCCTGACAACTTAATTGCCCCTTTTCATCCATCATCAATAAACCGGTGGAAAGCACTTCACCAAGCTGCTCCAGAAGTTCAAGCTCATCCTTCCTGATTATTACTTTTCTTTCCCCTCCTGCACAAAAAACACCAGATACCTTACCGTTAGTAATCAAAGGAATCAAACATACCTGGTATCCTGCTAAAATTTCAGTGAAAATACTATTTTTACATTCATCAGCAGGATTTTTTATAATTACAAGTCTTTTGGATTCGACCGCCTTTCCCACACAATCGGGTAAACCATCCTTCCGAAATGATTGGAGAATTACCTCCATGTCATTATGTAAGCCTTCACCAGTAAATAACTGATACCGCATTGAATCATCCAGGAGGATAAAACAGGATTTTGAAAAGGCATCTGTTTGAAGTAAAATACCACATGCTTCCGATAGAAAGGATTCACGGTTTGCCCCTGAAAACATCAATTTCTGAATATGAAAAATACCCCTAAGCAGCCTGTTTTGGAAAATGATGCGTTCCTGAGAACTCACACTCATAGGGGTTTTCATGGTTACCCTTGATCCTGTATTAATGAAAATATCCGAATACTTGGATTTCTTGATGAATTGCTACACCGTAAATCCAAATACTGCTATAATAAATTCCTTGTAACAATCCGTTAACTCGATTTATATATATATTCAAAATAGGTATTTATTAATTTAATTCCCCTATTTGATTAGTCAAGTTATTTTTTCAATAGTATTAATACTCGATAACAGTTACATTTTGGCTACTTTACGGGCATTCAAATTTAGGATCTATTTTTAACCAGCAATTTTTTAAAATCCTTGCACATCAAAATATAAAAAATATATTATCTTTAAAATAAAACCGGCGCGTACTATTATGAAGAAGCAAAAAAGGTTTTTAGTGTATTTAAGCCTACTAATGGCTATCCTTCCCCAGTTTCTCTTTGCTGGTTCTTCTGTGAACATATCAATTGAATTTGCGAACTATGATCCCGTTGCTATCCTGATCCAGTCCGCTAAAACCCTTGACCAACCAATACTATGTTTATTTAATCAAAGGGATTTCTTATGGTGGACAGAGCTGGAGACATGCGAAGCCTTTAAGCCATATTCAGTTCCGGTTAATGACCACCTATACCTCGCCGGTACGGATACCCTTACGATGGTGATCCAGGATTTACGGAAAAGCGAAAACCTTACTCTGTATCAACTGATTATTGAAAAGCTTTCTCAATCAGATACCATCCTTTCTTTTTTGGAAAAGGACCCAGCTCCATATAAGGATTGGATTCTGTTCGTGGACGGAAAAATAACTGACTACCGGTCTGTTAAATGGGCTGTTCTGAATAATAAAGCGAACTGGAAACCCGGGTTGAATCACCTGGTCTTTATGCCCGATTCATTGAGATACAGTCTCCTGGGAGCAATTACCGACCTGGATAGTCAGGCCCAATCAGACCGCTATAATGCCCCACCCGAATTATTTGGCACTCAAGAACTGCCTGATACACTTGATTGGCGCAACCGGTACGGCGCAAACTGGATGACCCCCATCCGCAACCAGCGTTCCTGCGGAAGCTGCTGGGCATTCGGAGCAGTCGGAGCAATGGAAGCCTCTATTAAAATAGGTACCGGTGATCCCAATCTGGAAATTGACCTTTCAGAACAAACCCTGGTCTCCGAATGCTTCCCTGAAGGAAGCTGCGATGGCGGCCTATGGCCCGGTGATTATTTTCTGAATCCAGGCATCCCTGATGAAGGTTGTTACCCCTACCTGGCAACCAACTCACCCTGTGAAAGGTGTACCGATTGGCATGACCACATCTACCGGCTGGATGCTTATTATAGCGTTTATACACCCACTATTGAACAGATGAAAAGTGTTTGCGAACATAATCCATCATACGTTTCCTATAGCGTTTATGCAGACTTCTCATATTATACAGGGGGTGTCTATGAACATCTCTGGGGAGAATACCAAGCAGGTCATGCAGTTACACTTGCAGGATGGAACGATACGGATTCATGCTGGATTATAAAGAATAGCTGGGGTGATTGGGGAGAAGACGGTTACTTCAGAATAAAATGGGGCCAATGCGATATCGAACGTCAGGCACATTTCATGTATTATTCAACTCGGGAGGATATCTGCCATCAACCCGACCCTTATGAACCCGATAATAACCATAGGGAAGCTCGTTCACTGGAACCATCTAACCAGGAACAAATATCGAAACACACTATCGCTCCGGATGCGGATAACGATTATTTCATTTTCAGAGGTGAAGAACCCGATACCTTTTATTTCTGGTCGTCCGGCTACGAAGATCTGAAAGTTGAAATTTTTGACCGGGAAGAAATTACTTTACTTGCAGAAAGCGAGATCGCTGATACCGGGGGGAATTTCAGTTTACTGTTCACCCCCTGTTCAAACGATAGCTTTTTACTTGCAGTGAAGGCCATAGATTCCCTTCAGACCGGCTGTTACAACCTGCATTATTTCAAAAACAGCCCTGAAGTACCTACTCAATGTGGGTCAATCCGGGGTTACTGGGGAAGGGACCGGTCTCCATATTACATAGGTTGCGATGTATATGTACCCGAGGGCCAGACCCTGGTTATCGAAGCCGGAACAGAGGTCATATTTACCGGGCACTATTCCCTTTATGTGCAGCCGGAAGCAACCCTCAAAGCCATCGGAACAGCCACCGATTCCATAATCTTTACCGCCTTGAATACCAATCTCGCCGATAGTAACGGGGGATGGTTCGGGATCCGCTTTGACCATGCTCATCCTGCTTGCTCACTGGCTTATTGCCGGATCGAGTATGGAAATGCTAATCAGGAATATTTTAAATTCAAGGACGGGGGCGGCATATATTGCTACTACTCATCCCCAGCTATTATTTTCAATACTATCCAAAATAACCGCGCGCTGGGAAAAGGAGGCGGAATCTCCTGTTGCGAATCATCCCCACTGATCAAAAACAACCTGATCACCAATAACCATGCTAAGAATAAGGGCGGCGGTATATATTGCTGGCACT
The DNA here is from genome assembly GCA_016930435.1 of bacterium. GTDB lineage: Bacteria > UBP14 > UBA6098 > JAFGQG01 > JAFGQG01 > JAFGGQ01. The sequence continues at coordinate 8,090 of JAFGGQ010000116.1, read as the reverse complement.
CCTTCCCGCTGATTCAGGATAATCGGATCGTCGCTAATGTAGCCGATAGCAATAACGCCAGCGGAGGCGGAATTTTCTGCTGCAAATCATCACCCGAGATCTCCCGGAATATTATTACTAATAATACCGCCCTCCTTTACGGCGGAGGAATTTTCTGCTACTGGGATTCCTCCCCTGCCTTCAAAAATAATATCATTGCTCATAATTATGCCTACCAACATGGAGGGGGACTATACTTAATACGCGCTAACTCCCTCTTGCTCAATAATACCATTGCATACAATCAAGCTGAGTTGTCCGGGGGAGCGGTCTATCTCAAAGGCAATCTGGAATCAAACATAACCAATACCATCTTTTACGCAAACGAAGCACCTGTTTCACCTGATATTCACTTTGACCAGGTAATGGATGTTTCCGATGTATCGATCGGGATCAGCTATTGCAATATTGACTCTGCATACTGCTTTTTTGAAGTGGAAAATGTTGATATTGACTGGGGAGCTGGGAATATCAGCGAGGATCCTCAATTCCAGAACCCCGAATCCAACGACTATCAACTTGCTCCCGGTTCACCCTGCATAGATGCCGGGGACCCCAATTCCAATCTCGATGTTGACGGAACACCTAACGATATGGGAGCTTATGGCGGGGGAATGACCCCTGAAAACTTCCCTGACAACTTTATCCGGGGAGAAATTCATATTACTACTACATTCACCCCGGAAAGTTCACCATATATAGTGGTTGATGACCTGGTCATTATGGAGGGCTGCACTCTTTTCCTTGAAGCCGGAACCGAAATGCTCTTTCATTACCGGGCCGGTATCGAAGTACAGGGAGTTCTTTTGGCTATAGGAACCGAAACGGATTCCATTAAATTCTCCGATTATACCGGGGGAGGCTCTTTCAGCGGCTTGCTTATGCTTAATTCAACTTCGCCATCCAATCTGCATTATTGCAGGATCAGCGGAGCAAAATCCGGTGAGGCAGGTATTGAATGCCAAAACACCAGTCCTATAATCGAACATTGCACTATCAGCAATAACAAAGGCGGCATATCATGTTACAACAGCAGCGCAAGCATCAATCATTCTCATATATGCAAAAATGAATCCTCGGATAACGGAGGGGGAATCCGGTTGATCAACTCCGATCCTACTATTGAAAATAATCATATTACCGATAATTTGCTTACATATTATAACTCAAAAGGTGGTGGAATATACTGTGATAATTCCCATCCCTCAATTCGCAATAACTACATTCAAAATAATCTATTAGAAGGCGCCGAAGGGATGGGGGGAGGTATCTACCTTATAAGAAGCAATGCCTTACTGGAAAATAATTTGATAACCGGAAACCAGGCCAGCCGGGGGGGAGGTCTGACCCTATCCTGGCAAGCTTACCCGTTAATAATGAATAACACAATCTCCGGGAACATTGCCATTGAAAGCGGGGGCGGGATCTTTTCCGAATACTTATCGGAACCTTTAATTATCAATACCATACTCTACTCAAATTCTTCAGCGCTGGGTGCTCAATTCTATAATAATTCCTATAACAATGTACATTTTTACTACTGTTGCCTTGATTCCAGCGGATTATTCAGTACCAGAGATTCCGGAACCGTTTGCAATAACAGCGTAATCTTCCAGGATCCTTTATTTACTGATAGCAATAATGAAGATTATACACTGAATGCCCTTTCCCCCTGCCGGGAGGCCGGTATTGATTCCTTTTACATTCCTGATCGTGAAACAACCTATTACGCGCCCTCTTTCGACATTACAGGTGTCCAGCGGCCACAGAATCTGTGCTTTGATATCGGAGCATTTGAATACAATGAACCGGAAATCCCACCTGTTACCACCTTTAACCTAAATATATTCCCCAATCCCTTCAATCAGAAGGCTACCATACTGTTTCAAATACCACAACCAGGCCGGACAAGGGTAACAATTTATAACCTGCTGGGGAATCGGATTGAAACAGCAGTAGATGAATACCTTGAAACCGGCCTTTACAGCCGCATTTTTTTAGCATCTGATCTGGCCACCGGCCTATACTTCTGCAAATTCGATCACCCCAGCTTCTCCAGGATAACCAAATTGATCATTTTAAAATAGCGGTTTCCGTTAGCCAGTTTATAGCGCAAAAGGTGGGGAGGTTATTCCTCCCCACCCTTAAGATCTTCCAGTCTTTTTTCAATTTGCTCTAATTCGTGTTTGAGGGCATCCGCTCTGCTTTTCAGAGAAGTGGACTCCATAGCGGGATCATAACTAACCGGGTAAGGCATAGTGGCAGGTACCCCTGCTCCGTACACCCCCCAACCCTGCTGGCCTCTTTGCCAACCGGTCAAACCGGTTGCATAATACCAGTTTCGATTGCCCCGACCTCGGCCACCCCAGTTGCCATAATATCCGCCTCCAAATGCTGGATTGGCATAACCGGGCATTCCATAACCCGCACAATATCCGGCCCCTCGGCCGGTTCTCGGTCCCATTCCGAGAGGACCTGTTTGATTTCCACCTGGCATCTCTAACTCCTTTTTGATAATGTTTATCAATTAATAGTTGCTTAATAAAAATTCGCAAAATCCCTGCATTGCTCCTTTCCGGGAAATTAATCCGTTAATAAAATAGTAACTTAAACAATCCCAATTTCATTCTGTTCCCCCCTGCAATCTTTACATAAACCAAAAAAATGTATCTGATGTGTATTAATAACGAAATTATACTTCTTATTCAAAGCCCTTTCAATCTCCTGGATCAATGCTGTTTCCTGTTCCGCAAAATCAGAATAGTCCAATACCTTCCCGCACCCCGTGCAAACAAGATGATGATGGTGTGTAGAACCATCTCCGATAGTGAGCTCATAACGGGAAAAACCATCTCCAAAATCAAGTTTGGAAACAAAACCCATATTCCTTAATAACTCAAGAGTCCGGTAAACGGTGGTCAATCCAACCCCGGGATTGGTCTTGATAACCTCGTGAAATATCTCCTCCACGCTCATGTGCTTCTTGCGATCGCTTAATACTTTTATAATAGTCTCCCTGGGAACAGTAACCCGGAAACCCCTTTGCCTGAACTGCCCTCTCCACCATGGTCTTTTGTACATATCTTTTACCTCATAATGAAAACTGTTTTCATTAACATAATAATACACTTTGAATAATTGTCAAGTTTATAATTCAATAAATCTTTAGCCATTTGTCTTTTGTTATTTCGGAGCCTAATAACATAAAACTGAGTTTTTTTAAAGCATTACTGCTACCGGTCACCATTGATACCCGTAAAATGCAGTTGATAATGTTGAATATAAGTTATATATTTGATAAACATGTATTTATGAGTATTACGAATTGTACAAAAAACGCAAATTTTATTCCGAAGTTTATATTCTAATAACCTGTTTTTCGATATTTCAGGCATTATAGTTAATTTCAAATGCATTAAACTGGTTGAATAAACGAACGCCTGGATAATTGGGGTATCATTTCTTTTCGATTGGGCATTTTTTTTACTTCAAGACTCTAATGCATTAAGCGATTGATTAAAATCACTTATTATTTCAGTTTAATATTTCTGACCTTCTGTGAAAAATCCAGCGGTATTTCCAGCCAGATAATATTGGTTTTTGAAGGGTGTTTTTGGACCCTTACTACGATGCCTTTGCATATCTCCCCACCTGAGCGGTCCAGGCATCCTACCATTTCGCCTTTACCAGGAAGCGGGACAAATTCATAGGGCAGTTTAAGCAGAGCTTTATCCGCAGTATATGTTTCATCTACCACAAATATGGCAACTCCCGGGCAAAGGGCAATACAGATTCCACAGCCATTGCATTTATCGAAATCAACACTTGGAACCTCATTAACATTATCAAATGGAGGTATTGCCCCGAACGGACATGCTGCGGTACAGGGATCGCAAGGGATTTCCTCCACACATTCTACAACTGCAAAGGGACCCTTTTTTCTCCGTTCCTCATCAGGTAATATCTTGTTTAACTCTTCTTCAGAAATAATTCCGGTTTCTTTTAACAATGGAATTCTCCTTGGCAAATCTATATTAATGCTCCAGGACTTTCTTTAATCCCTCAAGTATCCTGCGGCCTATGGGGCCACCCCGGAAATTTTCGAGTTCGTTCCAGTACTTAGCGGAATTTTCGCGGTATTCGCTATCGGTCATGGGTGCCCCCAGATACCTTGCCATTGCAAGTCCAGCAATTCCCCCTTCCAGTATTGCGCTCGAGGCTTCCTCGATCCCGGCGGCATCACCGGCCACAAAAATATGTGGCACAGAAGTCTGCATCTCACGGTTTCGAACTGGTACTTCCCCTCCCAGCTCGGATACATATCGCATCTCACAACCTGCTTGCCATAAAAGGTCTGTCAGAGGAGTCAGCCCTACAGCTACACAGATCAGGTCCACTTCCAGCCATTTCTCCGTTCCGGGAAGGGGATTCCAGTTATCATCCACCTTCACTATTTTGGCCCTTTCTACCCTGTCGGAGCCCTGAATATCCAAGATTGTATGGGAGCATAGGATGGGTACTCCAGAACGCCTGATCTTTGAGGCATGCACCAGATAACCACCAATGCAGGGCATCGCTTCTACAACGGCGGCTACCCCGGTTCCGGCCTGCAATAACTGATAGGCAACTATCAATCCGATGTTGCCGGCCCCTATCATCAAGGCCCTTTTCCCGGGCAGCACTCCATAGAGATTCATCAGGGTCTGTACCGCTCCCGCTCCATATACTCCGGGAAGATCGCAATTGGGAATTGCCAGTGGCCGTTCCGCAGCACCGGTAGCGATTAAAAGCACCCGTGGCCTGAATTTCATATATTCTTTATCTTCCCTGACCGCAGTAACTACTCCATCCTCATAGTAACCGGTGGCGGTTGTTTTTCCCAGATATGTAAAATTATCATAATTGAAAAGTTTTTCTTTTAGCATTTTGCCGAGTTCGATTCCCCTGGTGCCGGCATATTCCATCTCTGAACCGAAAAACTTATGGGTTTGCTTGATCAGTTGACCGCCTATCTCGATCCCGTCATCTATTAGGGTGACCGCGATCCCATTGTCCAATCCCTGCAACGCGGCCATCATCCCTGCGGGACCGCCACCAACTACCAACATCTCTGACTCACGTATCATCTTAACTCCCCCTTCCCCCTCTGACGGTTCACCCTCATACCCGCCTCCAGTGGCACAATACATACCCGAATATTGGGCTCACCATTTACCTCCATCAAGCAGGAAGAACAGTGCCCAATAGCGCAGAAAAAACCGCGCGGACGCTTTAAATTTATGCTATCCCGTAAAACCATAACTCCGTTGTCATGAAGGGCAGCAGCTATGGGTTCACCCTCTACGCCATACATAGGCTGACCCTCAAAATAAAACTGAACCTTCTTGCTAAAATCGAACTTCAAGATAGGATGTTCTTTAATACGCATATCTTACCTTTCAAAATTCAATTCAATGTAATTCCAATAAAGTAAATCTAATTTATTAAACTCAAAAATAAATGTCAATTCAATTATTTCCAGCTTTAAATACGCCCCATTCTTTTTAATATAAATAAAGTTTATATGGCCATAAATATAGGGCTTCATTATCTTCATAGGGAAACACCGGCAGCTTGTCCAGTTCATCCTTGAAAGGGTAAGATATCCTGAGCTTGTTTACCAAAGCGCCCATGAAAGGAAACATATTAAGCCATGAAGGGAGCATTTTCAAATGAAACTCGCTGTCAATTTTCAATCCCCCTTTTAGCTTGGTGTATTGGATGGCTTCGTGGATGCCTCCCAGTGAATCCACCAAACCTATTTTTTTTGCTGCGGTACCGGTCCATACCCTGCCCTGGGCGACCGCTTCCAGTGAGTCCATAGTCAGCTCGCGGGTAGTCAACACCCGGTTCTTGAAGAGGTCATAAAAACTCATGATAGAGGTTTGAATCCTTTCTCTCTCCAATTCGCTGAACTCCTTTGAAGAGGTCCATATTCCCGAGTTCTGACCCCTCCTGAGGTATTGCTTATTGATCCCCACCTTATCGTACAGGCCTCCCAGGGAGATCTTGCCGGAGATGACTCCGATTGAACCGGTAATGGTATTATTATCGGCAAAAATATAGTCTCCGGCTGCAGCGATATAGTAGCCTCCGGAGGCGGCAGAACTACCCATAGAGATAATTACCGGTTTCTTTTCAGCAGCTTGCCGGATAGCATGCCACATCTCATCTGAGGCTTGAGCGGAGCCCCCCGGTGAATCCACCCTGACCAGAATGGCTTTTACATCCCAGTCGTTTTTGGCCGCTTCTATAGCCTTTCGAAAAGTATCTGAACCCAGGGTCAAGCCTCCCAATAATGGGGAACGGGAACTTCCCCGGGTGATATTACCCTGGGCATAGACGATGGCGACCTTGGGTATAGGACCCCAGTTATATTCCCGGGGATTGCGGCCGGTATATTCACTCCAGGACATGGCAGTTTTATCCTCGGTTGCCGATTTCCGGAAATCATCCCAATACATCAGGGAGTCAACCAGACCCTTTTCCACCGCTTCTGAAGGGGTATAAGGTCCATTATCGATGATCTCCCTGGTCGCTTCCGCACTCCAATTCCTGCCGGCGGCGATCTTATCTACGAAATCATCATAAATATCATCGAGCAGCTTTTCCATTTCCTCCCGGTTTTCCGCTGACATGCTGTCCAGGGTAAACGGCTCTACTGCGGATTTATATTTACCGGCGCGTTCAAAATCGGCATCCAACCCTATCTTCTCGAAAGTACCCTTATAAAAGGTCATTTCCGCCATTAAACCGGTAAGATTCACGCTGCCGGCCTCGGGGAGCACGATCCGGTCACCTACCGAAGCCAGGTAATACTGGAGGTTGCCGGGGCTGTCAACGTAAACATCAATGCTCTTTCCGCTTTCCTTAAAAGCAAGCAGAGCATTTCGCAATTCCTCTGCCATTGCAATGTTGGCGCTGAAATTATCGATTCTCAGAACGAGGCCTTCAACATACTTGTTCTCCCTTGCCTGTTCCAGATAATTGACCAAATCAACCAGGTTTAATCCATCATTCATCTGAAATATAGAGAAAGCGCTTGAGCGCTCCTTTAACTGACCACTGAGATTCAGGGTCAGCAATTTCCTGCGGTCCGGGATAACCGTTTTGAAATATTCGGTGGATATATGGCCATAATAGGTTTCCCGGATAACCTCATTTTCATTTCCGGCTACCACTCCACCAATCCCGATATTCTGGAGATCGAATCTTAAACCTGCCCAGAAATTCTTATCCTCATCCATTTTACCATAAATACGAAACCCGTTGATCAGGTGAAGTTCGGCTCCAAAATAGTTGCTTATATCCTTGAAATCCGCGTTCTCCGGAAGAACCCCTTCCCAGAAGAACGTTGCTCGCCATCCCAGAGGTCTCAAACCCAGGCCAAAATGATTGGATTTAAGCCAGTCGGTAGCCTGGTACTTCCAACCGAACGAGACCTGTTTAATGGGTTGAGCAAGGACACCGAAAGACCATCCCTCTGACCTTAAGCCATCCTCATTTTCCTGCCAGAGGTAGTTTGAACCCAGGTAAAAGCGACGGGCGAAACCCGCTCCCAATCCCACATACCAGTTATCCGTGGATTGGACCCGGTAATAACCCCCTCCTAAACCGCTGAAAGTGCCCAGTATCCCCCATTCATTATTATATGAACCGTTATCAAGCGAACTGAAATAGAGCAGATCACCCTGATGCGGTTTACCCAAATAAGCCGGATTGCTCAGGGCAGCCCAGGGATCATCTCCGGTCGCCGGCGAAGTTGTGGGTTCAAATGCATAAGCAAATCCTAAAATCGCAAAAATAAAAGAGACCATTAACAGCGTCATTATTTTCATCTTCACTCCTCTTAAAATGTTAATTGCACGGACTCAGTATCATTAAAGATAAAGTAAAAATGTAAAATATTCTAAATAATCATATTGTCAATATCGAATTAATTTGTTGCCTTATCTTTATCCTGGTGTATATTTCAAAATTGATTTCATAAAAGAATAATCCAAATTCAGGAG
>JAFGGQ010000115.1 GCA_016930435.1 bacterium | reverse complement strand
CGTAGTTTACCTGCATAAGCTATAAAGGGAACCCTTCTCAGAAGCCGGCTCGCTTTATCGATCCTCTTTTGGGAATAGAGGAAAGGAAGGTTTAACCGCATTATCCGGGGCAATAATTCCGAATCGGTCCTATAGTCTCCCTGAGCTTCAATAAAGGTTACATTGACCGCGATTACCGTATCAATCTCCCATAGAATTGAAACTTCTGTCTTTGATATTGCGTCATGAAAGAGAAAATCTGTCAATGATACTGTTGTGAAGGGATAACCCCGGTCCTCGAAATACCTGACCATCCGTTCCATATCCTGGGTTAACTCAACACTGCTATAATAACTGCCGGGTTTAAGAACGAGCTGCTTTTGTAATTTACCGGAATGGTATGCTTCAATGCCTGACAATTTAATTTGGTGGATCCTGCAGCGCTCTCCTTCCTGAATGATAAGTTCGATATCGATTCTGTTGGAATCCCGGGGCATTGATTGCGATTGGATTTTAAGGTTGAAAAACCCCATATCATGGTAATAATTTTTCAGTGTGTCTATCTGGTGTAACCCACGGGTGGAGTCCCATTCCATTCCATTTTCCCAATTGAGGATTTTGGTAACTTCAGATTCACTGAAAAAGTGAGCGCCTTCAACCGTGATACGGTTGATCCTGGTGTTAGCCCGGATGTTTTGGATGTTCCCCCAAAAGAATGTTATTAACAAAACTAAAAAGCCCCCGATTAATATCGAGGGCTTTTTTCCGATTATTGTATTCATCGAAATCCGGGGATTGAGTATGGCATCTTTATAGAGCCCAGACTCCTATCCCTATTCTCATTAATAGACCGGTGAGATGCGCACCAGGCAATCCTCCCGGACCATGATCCAGTATCCCAGGCCAGGGTATAGCATATTAGTCTGGAGATATCGGCGGTAGGGCGGGTCCACATAATAGGAGAAGAGGCTGTTATCAAGGATTGCCCCCTCAGGATTATCTTCCAGGTCCACGAACTTGATGTGATGAGCGGGTGAGCCGATCATATTCCATCCGGCCGGAAGATTCAATGTAAAAGCGTAAACCGGGTCGCCCAGTACCTGATAGCTGGTGTCCGAGAGGCAGAGCACCCAATATCCGACCCCGGCCTCCAGAGTTTCCACGGGGAGATATCCTTCATCCAGCGGATCGTAATAATAAGCGGGAGTGATGATATTATGGAAGACGTCTTCGGGCGCCCAATCCGGCAAATCGATTGGGACGGAGACCATATTCCAACCGGCATGGAGAACCACATTCCAGACGAAGAATGGGGGTTTATAATATACGATATATATGGTGTCGCCCGGTTCCACACTCAGGAAGGAGAAGGTGGCCATATCCATTCCATTTATAAGTGTGGTATTCCAGATGCTCAGGGAATCCCAGGTCAGGTACCCGGGATGCTGGTCGATGACCAGGCACCATGTGATCACGGTATCTTCGGTGCTACGGGCATCCCGTGATAATCTATAAGGAGAAACGGGTGGAACGAAGTATCCGTTAATATCTTCCGGTTGGGGAGGCAGATCAGCATTATCGATGTAAGGGTCCCAGCCATCGGTGGCCGTTCGGTAAACCCCGAAACTGGCGCTGTCAACAGGGGTCCAGGTTGTATCCAGAAGTTCCATGAATACCTCCCAGAACAAGGCTATTTGGCCTCCAATGGAGAAAAGACCCTGGCCGCCCTCCGGTACGGGCACCCGAGCTCCATCGTTGATCACTATATTGTCAACATTAAGGATGCATGAAGTCCCATAAAAACCATCCGGATTTACCATATACCGAACTTTCAGAATGCTTCCAGCTGCGGGTAAGGGATATTCTCCTTCCATACGGACGCTGATGAGGTTAGCAGAATGGTAAATAGTGGTGAAGCCCCAGTCGGCAGGCAAATAATCACCCTGAAATATCTCGCCGGTAGGGGTTAGGATAGACGGATCGGAATAGACCGTAAATTCCAGTGAATATATGGAATTGTCATGGAGATTACCGGCAAAGATGGGTACATTCACCAGCATGCCAGGCTCCCCAGCGGAATGTTCAGGAGGGAATATTTTTAGTATATGGAAGGGCCATACAGGAATGATCTCTAATTGTACAATGATTTCTTTCTGGGGATTGAAAGGATCATTGGATAGCACAAAAATTGTATCCGTGTATGTTCCGACTCCCAATTCAGCGGTATAGAGGTGAAAGCGCACTTCCCTGTTTAAACCGGGGAAAATGTAGTCAGTTGGGGAAACAACCATCAACCAGTCGATGCTTTCGTGTATCATATAGAGTAGGGTGCCTGTGCCATTGTTGTATATGGTTGTTGATAACTCTTCCTCCCAGCCTTCTTCTAGGACAGCGGTCAGGTAATCCGGGTTTACTTCGATCTGTGGTAATCCACCGGGCATGCCCAGGATAAACTTTCCGAAGTACTCGGGATTATAGAGATCAGCTGTCTCCGGCCAGATTAAGAGGGTTTCGGAAGCACTGGCGGATAGCTTCAGGCCTACTCCGATAGTATCGCCCGGGTAAGCGAACAAAGAAAGGGGATCGTTCAATCCCATGAAAATTTCAAGGTAATACAACCCTCCGGCAGAGCGCCAGGCTGCATGCACATTTTCGGTTAGTACCGGCTCACCACGGGTAAGTCCGCCCAGGTTTGATACCCAACGAAAGTCAACTGATGTTTCACCTTCAGCGTATGGAATGATGTAATATCCCTCGGTGGAAGGGATCATGGGATCCCACGTTCTGTTGAAATCATCATCAAAATAAAACTCCAGGGTAGAACCCTCAGTCAGCTCCATATCAAATACAAATCCAAGGTATAGATTGAAGCTGTTGTTCATTGCATAGATAACGACACCGTCGGCTAATTCGCCATGAGCAGCTACTCCCCAGGATGGATCGGCGAACTGCCCGTCAAGAACTGTGGGCTGATCGAAAATATATGGCGACCACAAAGTATTGCTGCCCAGTAGCGCTCCCATGTCGATATTGGAATAGGCGCTCTGGAACTCCGGATAGGAGTAGCTCGCACGCGCCTTATAAAAATAGATCATACCTGGATAAGCGGTATTATCGTGAAAGCCGGGATAAACCAGATTATCTCCGATAATAGCATATCCGACATCCGGGGCAATGCTCCGGTAAAGTGTATAATGACTTAACTCTAATTCGGGGTGTTCATCCATTATAGGGGGCCTGTCCCAGGTTACCGGAATAGCCCCGATAAAACCCTCATGAGCATTAAGATTTACCGGTGCAAAGGCTGGATGAGAATGCTTGTAAATGAAGACAATGTAAATCTGAGTGACATAACCAACAATATCCAGATCGGTAATACCCACTTCCACGAATGTTGTTCCTTCGATGCCATAGGGCGTCCACTCAATCTCGCCGGTATAGTGGTTTATAGTCATCCCGTGAGGGAATGATATTAATTCATAGTAAATAGTATCGCTATCTACATCATAAGCATCCACATCGTAATAGAAGGGGACCGATTCAACCAGTGTGGTGTCCAATGGAGGATGGGAAAATACCGGTGGATCGTTAACCGGGTAAACGTCGATGATAGCGGTATCTGAGAATGTATAGATTCCGCTGGATGCGTTTACGATGATCTCGGAGATGCCTGAATATTCTCCGGTCAGGTGCGCCCTGATCCATGAGCCTTCGTGCAGGGTTAAGGTGACGAATGGCGAGGTGGACGTAACGGTGTAATCCATTGTAGTAGGGAAGAAAATGGTATCCAGATTTACATAGTAGAAATCCGGGCTGTCTTCAGCAATGGTAATGTCAGCAAGTGGTTGCAGGATGCCCATGGTTGGGGTAGAAGGTGAATTAGAGAGTCCTGAGTAATTGGGTACATCGTCATAGGTCTGAATGCGGAAGTAATAAGTTTGGCCGCTGGTTAATCCTTCCAGGGTATAGGTTTGGGTGGAGAATGCGGGAAGTGGAATAGGGGGTGCTGGAACGGAGGTGGCCATGGTCCATGTTTCCGAGTTGATAGGGTAAGTAGCGTATTTAATGATATAACCGGTTGCTGTACCCATCCAGCCGTCATCGCCGGGGGCGGTCCAAATAAGCTCTATGCTGGTGGGTGTTATTTCACCAAAGCCGAGGTCCCAGATGGTACCCGGCGGAGTAACATCGTTAGCGGTAGTCGTAACCCGGATCACATTGGATAATGGCGAGGCTTGGCCCTCATCATCGTACGCTTTACCCGCAAACCAGTATTGGGTGCTTGGAGTAAGGCCGCTGAGAATATAGTCCTGGGGGGTTCCTGCTACGGCGGGAATGGGCTCGTCAGTAATGGGGATAGCGGATGACCAGCTGACGACGTCAAGGATACTTGTAGAATAACGGAAATCGTAATAAGTAGCGGTACCTTCCCAACCGTCATCGCCTGGTGCGTACCACCACACCCTGAAGGCATCTTCAGCAACATCGGCGAGATGAAAGTTAATCCTTGCAGGGGAGAGCGTATCCATTTCGGGTGGGGACAGGGTTCGGGTATTTACTACATTTGAAAGCAGTGATAAATTGGGGACTTCATCATGGACTTTCATGGCAAAATAATAGAGTGTAGAGTGGTTTAGCCCTTCGACCCAGTAGGTCTGAATAGTTCCAGGGGGCAGGGGTGCGGGTTCCCCGGCGCACAGGGTTGCGGCATCCCAGTTGACGTCGGAGATTGGATTAGTTGAATAGCGGATGTCGTAGGCCGAGGCGTTACCCACTAAACCATCATCACCTACAGCGCTCCATATCAGCTGTACCCGGAACTGCTCAACGGCATTTATGGCCAGGTCGGATACCGGATCAGGTGGGGTAACATCCGGAGCCGGTGGACTTAAGGTGGTGGTATCGACCACATTTGATATGGCGGATATGTTCCCCTCGTCATCGGTAACCTTCATAGCGAAGTAATAGAGTGTGGTATGTGTCAATCCGGCGACCCAGAAGGTCTGTTCGGTTCCGGAAAGGAGGGGGGCTGGCTCTCCTGCAGCTTGCACTGCGGCACCCCAATTGCCTTCATTTATGGGATCGGTGGAATAGCGAATATCATAAGTTGTAGCAGTTCCGATAATGCCGTCGTCTCCTACGGCATGCCAAATGAGATTAACCCTGTTCTGCTCGACGCCATTAACGGCTAAGTCAAGCACCGGATCCGGGGGGATAGTATCTGCTGCAGGTGGGGTAAGGGTTTTACCGCGTGCGACATTGGAAAGAGCAGATGCGTTGTCCTCTTCATCGAATACGATCATTGCAAAGAAATAAGTCGTAGCGGGATTTAGACCATTTACCCAGAAAGTCTGAGGGGTTCCAGCAACGCCGGGTATGGGTTCACCGGTGCATAGTGTAGCTGCCGCCCAATTGGCAACCGTTATAGAATCAAGTGAAAAGCGAATGTCGTAGCGAAAAGCAGTACCCACTAATCCGTCATCACCAACTGCATTCCAGCACAGCCTGAGGGCTGTCTCCAGCGAGTCGCAGACGTTGAGATCATTGACCGCACCAGGGGGGGTGATATCCGGAGGGAAGGTAATCACAAAAATGCCATCGCTGATGTCAAAAACGGTATCATCGACCGTATCGGTAATCCTGACCAGGGCTTGATTACTGGTTGCCGCCGGAGTCCAGTTATAAAATCCATCGTTAACGGTAGATAAGACTTCATTAACCCAGGATGCCCCGTTATTCAGAGAATATTCAATTTGAACGTTGGCTACCGGACCAATAGTATTCCAGGTAATTGGATAAGGAACTCCCACGAATAATGTTTCAGCGCCATTTGGGGTGAGCACCGTGATAAATTTCTGCATCAGGTTCAGGGTACTCGTCCCCCAAAACTCCTGTGGAATTGAGAGGTCCAGAGGACCTTGAATAGTAAGGTTCTGATTCAAACAGGTATCGGTGAAGTCGATCTGCAAGATTTCACCATCAGCAGGAGGGGTGGTGAAGTTGCCAACGTTTACTACCCAGGTCGAATCGGTAAAATCGCATCCCGGTGAGTTTTCGGTAAGGACTTCCCCCGGCCGGGCCAGGATATAAGCCTCGAACACAATGCAATTCTCCACCGGGGGATTGCCGTCATTATTCAGCAGTATTCCATAAACATTATGCGCAGCCCCTTGCGCAAATAGCTGACTAAAAAGCATGGTTAGGGCGAACAGGGTAAAAATTAAAACCAATTTTGCTTTTGACATAACCGGTCCTCCTTTTGTTCGATTTAAAATAAATTGACATAAAAATACAAACAAGATAAAAATATATCAAGTAAAAAATGAGATAGATTACATTTATTACATATTATTTACTTATTTCCTGGCCTGATTTACCCAATAAAGCAGATATGTTGATTCCCATATCAAATCTTCTTGCAGTTAAGGCAGATAGAGTATTAATAGGGTTTTGGAGATTAGAATACTTAAGAAACCGTTCCGGGTTTCAAATTAGCCCTGCCTGGTTATTATCACGTATAAAACCGATGAAAAGCGCTTTTTATATTGACAATCTAATTGATTCGTATATGTTTATATACATTACTTAAAGTTTTTACTAAAGAATATGGATTAATGATATAAACGGTGATTACGTATTACTCAAGAAATTGGAGATTAAATGCAGATTGAGCTTGCTTTTATCTTCCCGAAAATATCCCCAGAGAGTGATCTGAAGAAATGGCGACAGGCCTTCGGAGAAGAGATGGTTCAGCTCCTTCAGAGGAAGGATGTCAAGTTTAAAAAGGTTTATGACCTTCAGGCTTTCAGCAAAATTATCAACTCTCTTGATCGTTTGGAGATACCTTATAAAATAAAGGTTGACGATGATTTCATGGATCTCGCTTTCCCTTTACCCGCCCCGTCTTCCTTAATACATACAGAAACAAGCGATTGGGAAAAGATAGCAATCGAGATCAGGGATAGAGCGAAGTTCCTTGCTGATGAGCTTTCCCTGCCCGAACAGGGGACCCGGGAAAGGATAGAGCGCTTCAAAAGTATTCAGGAACTCTATCCGGAATGGCAGGAAGTCCAATCCCAATTGAGCAGAACATTATCATCTCCGGCGCGAGGAGAAAACGGGGTTGAGAGCCTGCCGGATGATTCCGGTCAGCGGGGAGCGGACATAATTGAAATTCAAGCCCTGCAATTAACGGTTGCTGATATTACAGAAAAGATAGCCAATTTGGAGAAGGAGGCTGGTCGGGAATCCTGGACCGAAAACTATAATATTCTCCAGGACCAAATCAAGGAGTTGCGGGACAACGTATCTAAACTGGGGACTCAGTTTCAGGCAGCCCGGACTGCATTAGGGGAATGGGAAGTCAGGAGCGATAGGTTCACCCTGCAAACCCAGGAAATAAGTGAAGTAAAGCAGAGTATCGCTGATCTAAAAGGTCAAATTAGCGGGTTGCATGAAGCTCTTAAAGCACAGGAGAGCAAAACCAGCCAATATATCAATGAGCTCACCCCATTATTGGAAAAGCCTGTAGCAGACCCGGGAGTATTGGCCGAACTGGTATCCCGATTGGAAACTCTGGATAATGAAGTGAGAGATCTGCGGTCCAAGCCAGAAGATAAAAAGCCTCAGACCCTTCCCGACCTTGAGAACCTGAAAGCCCTTATTGCTGAAACCGAGGAATTGCACCGGAAGCTCCAGGAAAGGCTTCAGCAAGCCCCTCAGGGCAATCGGGCAGATAGTGAATTCCTAATGTTAAAAGAAAAATTGAAAACCCTGGAAAACGACCAGTCGGTTCTTAATGAGCAAATAAAGCAGCTTCATAATTCCGAAGAGCAGCGTTGGAGTGAACTGGAAACCCAATACCTGTCACTGCAAAAGGCGGTAGCTGAGAAGCCGGATAGCCAGAAGTCTCAGCTGGAAAAGTTGAGAAAACAGGTTGCTAATTTGGAGGCTATCGGGGGTGAGAGGGATACAAAGTTGGAAGGCCTTTTGAATGAACTGGCGGATTGGAGGCAAGCCCAACAGAAAGCGATAGATGAAGCGCATTTTCGTTTTAATGATCTGGGCAAGAACCTTGACAACTTGAAAAATAAAGAAGCGGAGAGCCGAAGCGCTTTGGATAGCAATTTCCAGGGAATTAATGAAAATATTGCACATCTGGAAAAGGAGATTGATGGTTTAAAAATAGGAATTAAATCTCAGAAAAAGGGTGAAGAAGAATTAGAGGGGGTTCACGAGCGCCTGGATGACTTACTCAAGGAAGTAAATTTATTCCGGGAGGATATACTGAGAATACAGGAAAGCACCGCCTCAAATTCCAATGAGAACAGCCTGGTCCATTCGGAGCTAAACCTTTTAAAAGGAAACTTTGAAGAAGGTTTGAACAAGCTGGGAAATAAGTTCCAAAGCCTTTCAAACCGAATGGAAGATGTTACTTCCCGGGTGATGGAAAGTTCTTTAAAAAATGATGATGAGCTTTCCGATAATAAAAAAGCAGTGGAGAAGCTGCGCAGTAATATGAGTGAGCTTAAGGCAATTTTTGAGGAGATTGTAGAGAATAATAATAATTTTACTACCAAGATTCAGGAGCTGAAGTTCCAGCAGGAAGAAGGTTTGAATGAGCTTCGCGAAAAGGTTAAGGCTTCTAATGCTAAGTCCAATAATTTTTATTTAACCCTTTCCGAGATAGCTAAGCATGTGGAGGATCTCAAGAAAAAAGAGGGAGCGTTTAAGCAGCTGAGCGATGATTTTAACGAGGTTATGAACCTCTTTAACGAGCTTTCCACCAAGTTCGCAAAGGTTCAGAATACCCTTGATAATGAGGTTAAGCTGGGCAAGACCTTCCGGGGGAAAATATCCGAGTTGGAGAACAAAGTAAAATCGGACAATGAGATACTGGTACAGGAGATGAACACATTCAATAACAAAGTCTCCGGTTTATTCACTAATGTAGCTGGTACTTTGAAGCGCCTCGAAGTGATAGAAGGTTCGATAGGTTCCCTAAATCAGAAATTCGAGGATGTTTCTAAAGGGGTTCAAACCAGGGTAGAAGAGGTTAAGACCATAAATAAGAAGATCGAGGAAGTGAACAGCAAGGTTAACCGGGTTCCCAAATTATACGAACTCAATGAACGTTTAAGCGGCCAATATCTTGATCTTCAAAAGGATTACAGGTCTTTTTTGGTGCAGCACAAACAGATCCTGAACGACATCGATATTTTAAGGGAGAAATCCACCCAGATCGACTATATGGACTTCATGGAATTAAAGGAGAGTTATCGTTCGTTACTTCAAAAGTATGAGCAGATGGTGACCAAGACCCGGGAATTTCAAAAGGCTAACCGTAGCCTTTCCGATGAACAAAAATTGCTATCGGAAAAGCTGGCGAACTTGAATATTGAACTGGGGAAAGAGACTTCCCCTCGGGAAATGGAGGGTATTTGGGAACCTGCAGAACTTAGATCGAGTGATAGAAAACAGCCGTTGAAAGGTTCCAGAATCGGCCGCTTTTTCAGCCGTACGGGAGTGGGGGTCATCCTTGTCCTGATAGTGCTTACTGCAATCTTTTTTTTAACTAATTTTGATCAGATTCTCCTGGCAAATTTTAGCGGAATAGCTCCTGGTCAGGATGATTATGCAGGCTTACAAGTGGTGATGGATAATTTCCTCAATAACACAAACGGCTGGTTCGAAAATAATTCTATCAATGTAAAAAACGGCCGCTATGAGTTAAACAACATCAATACGGATAATCCTGTGATAGTTTTCAATCAAAACTGGGATGTCGATGATTTTATTTATGAAGCCCGGCTTGAAAAAGAAGAAGGAAACGATAACTTCCTGTTTGGGATAATCTTCAAGGTACAGGACCCTCAAAACTTTTATCTTTTAGGGATAACCGGAAGCGGCCGGTATATTTTTACCAAAAGGCTTAATGGTAGCTGGACCCTCATAAAACCACAGGAGGATTTAGTGCCTTCACGCCACATAGCCTCCGGAAATCAGGAAAATGTTCTAAAGGTTGTTTGCAGGGAATGCTACTACGAACTGTTTATTAATGACCATCACATGGGAGTGATAAAGGACGAGACCCTTAGCAACGGCAATGTTGGGTTTTATGTGGATAAATTTCTGAAGGTTTCTGTAGATTATATCTCAGTCGCCGAATTGCCGGCTGAAAATGAAATATAAACTAAGGTTACTTTATATTACTGTAGTGAAGAATAGAATAGTAAAAATACTGAAAGGTTTTCTGTCCCTTGTCATTCTGTTAAGTCTTGTTGGTTTGGCATTGCTGATTGGAGGTCAGAGTGTATTCAAAAGGTACTTTGCAATCTCCAACTTCAACCCGCAGCTATCGACATTCCCGGGTTTTTTTTCCAGCAAGAGCCTTACCCTCTCGGAGCAATACAATCAAAATGGCACTCATCGCAGGGATTCTACAGTAGTTTTTCTTGATAATTCAGCAACGCAATATTTTCAGGGTCGGGAAAAGGTCTCGCAGGGGGGAGTTCCCATATTGCTTTACCACCATGTATGCAATAAACACCAGAAAGTAACTGTATCACCGGCGCAGTTCGAACGGCAACTGGAAGCCTTGTACGAAGCCAATTTTCGGCCAATCGGCCTGCAGGAATTCTTGACTTTTGATTTAGGCCTGAAGCCAGGACAGAAGCCCTTTATCTTAACCTTCGACGATGGCTGGCAGAACCAGTTTGAAGCCAAACACAAAGACAACATGGAACTAATGGTTTCGGACTCCTGCGCCGTTGGAATAATGGCTGAATTTAACAAGAAGTACCCCGATTTTAAAATGAGGGGGGTATTTTATCTCTCCCTGGATAAGATCCCGTTCGGCCAAAAAAACATCGTCGCCGAGAAGATAAATTACCTTATGGACCTGGGTTTTGAGATCGGACACCATACTACCGGCCACGATAATCTGGAGATGCTACCCCTTAAGAAGTTCGACCGGGCAATACACCATTTTATGAAAGAGATGGAAAAAGAAATGGGCTTCCGGTCCTTCCGGGTTACTTCCCTGGCCTTCCCCTATGGAAGCATCCCCAGCGACCAGGAAAAATGGGAATATCTGAGAAATTACTCCTATGATAATCTCCATAATTTTGTTGTATTTATGAGTTGTCAAAACAAATTATGCCCCCTGCCCGGTACCGAAGCATTTGAAGCACTGGAAGGGATCTTGCCCCGGATAACCGT
>JAFGGQ010000114.1 GCA_016930435.1 bacterium | reverse complement strand
GTCTGTAAGATTATTGTCTATATTGCTGCGGCAATCCCCCAGATGAATTGTGATTATTGATGAAAAATTAGGGTGATTTAATGTTGGATTCTGTTGCTCATGAGATTGCTTCGAATCAAAAGGCAAAGAAATAGGAGCCTTTTGGATCCTCGCAATGACGTGAGGAGGTTGTGGGATAGACGATAAAATACAGCTGATTGGGACTTAGACATTTCCATTGCATATTTTCCCAAGTAAACCGGTTCTTTTTGTTTTATTTAATTTTATTTTGTGACCAGACCCACGTGTTTGTCCGTCAAGCTTTTATGACTGATAGCAGTTCTTTAAGGATCAGTATGGTTGTTTTTTTATCCAGTATTTCGTTAGCGTTTCCACATTTAGGTGAATAGATACAGCCCGGACAGCCATCGTGACATGGGCAATCCCGGACCAGCTCCAGTGCAGTCTTTATCACCTTTTCAATCAGGTAATAAGCCTTCTCGGTTAGCCCGATTCCCCCTTCAAAACCATCATAAATGAATATTGAAGGCTTTCCGGTATCCGGATGATCAAGGGTGGAAACCCCACCGATATCCCAGCGGTCGCACATCACATGAAAGGGCATGATCCCGATCATGGCGTGTTCGCTGCCGTGCAACCCACCCTGGAAAACATATTGAGCCAGCCCTTGCTCGGTTTTTCTGGGGGCTCTCTCATAGAGGTCGGGATCCATCTTACGGGCTTTCCATAGGCGCTCTTGCAGCTCTACAGGAAGCGTGAACCAAATCCCGGTGGTCCTGAACACCAGCGGTGGAAGATCTATCAAACCGCTACCAATCACCTTATCATAACGCATTATCCGGTAACCTATATAATGCTCAAAAACCTCCAGTTGGCCAAAGCAAAGGCTGAAATCACCCCACTGCTTTTTACGAAACTCCTTTATTATGCTTACTTCGGTTTCTGTTATCGGTTTAGTGTAGTAATCCAGGTCTTCCTTAGAAACTTTGACTATCCTGTTTTTAAGGTCCAGTTCATTCACCAGGTAGGTTTCACCGAGGTGTAGCAACACTGCTTCCGGGTGTGCTTCCCTGTACGCCTGTGTCTTATCCATAGTTTCCAGTAAGCGCCCCTCGAAAAGCACCTTGAAGATTTCCTGAGATAGGTTGTTCAAGCTTACCAATTCAGTAGCCCTCCCCTTCCCGGAATATACCCAGCCGTTTGGGGTTTCCTGAATTAGTCCGGCCTTTTTCAGGGCTTCGATAATCAGGTCATATTTATCCCCGAAGAACACCCGATCCCTTTCCGGATCGATTGGCATTTCAGCCGCCATACAGACCATGTGTCCAAACATGATATAATCGTTCATGATGTCGATGATTGCATATTCGTGTGATTTGTCGAAGAAGGATTGTGGATGTTTCATGAAGTACTGATCCAGTGGGTTATGGAATGCGACCAGGACAGCAGATGATTCGTCGGTGCCCCTTCCGGCGCGGCCTGCCTGCTGCCAGGTGGAGATGATTGTACCCGGGTATCCGGAAATGAGCACACTGTCCAGGGAGCCGATATCTATCCCTAATTCCAGGGCATTAGTGGAGGTTACTCCTTTCAGGTATCCGCTCTTCAGTTTCCCCTCGATCTCCCGGCGTTTTTCGGGCAAATAACCGGCACGGTAGGCGGTGATCCGTTCCCCAAGTTCCGGCTCGGTTGCCTGTAGCTCATTACGGGCCCAGAAAGTGATCAGTTCGGCCATCTTCCTGGAAACCGTAAAGCAGAGCGTCTGCAGGTCATTACGGATGAAATGAAGAAAGAGATTCCTGGTTTCCTGATGCACCGAGAGTTTGCCCACACCGTCATAATAAGGATTATAAAATACAAAGTATTTTTTACCTGTTGGTGAACCATCCTCATCAATCAGTTTAAAATCGAGGCCCACCAGTTTTTCTCCGAATTCACGTGCATTGGCCAGCGTTGCAGTAGATAAAATAAACTGGGGATGGGAACCATAATAGTGGCAGATACGGCGCAGCCTGCGGACCAAAAATGCCACATTGGAGCCGAATACGCCCCTATAGTAGTGAGTCTCATCGATCACTACGAAGCTCAGGTTAGCCAAAAATTTCTGCCATTTATGGTGCCAGGGCAGTACTTGATGCAGTTCATAAGGATTGCTGATCACCAGGCGTGAGTTATTACGGATCTGCGGCCTGCTCCCCTGTGGGGTATCACCGTCATACAGCGCAGCCTTTAAACGGATACCGGTTCCCTTTTCTAACTCCTGAACCTTTTTCAACTGGTCATTGGAGAGTGCTTTGGTGGGATAAAGATAAAGCGCTGTTGCCTTGGTGTTCTCAGCTAACTGCTCAAATATCGGGAGATTAAAGGCCAGCGTTTTCCCAGAAGCAGTTGGTGTAGTGATTATCACGTTCTCGCCGTTCCGAATGTGCTTGATGGCTTCACATTGATGGGAAAAGAGACTGAATCCCCTGCTGAAGAGATAAGCCAGCAGTTCCGGCGGCAGGTCCCGGTCCAGTTTTTTGTAAACAGCCTCCCTCGGGGGAAGTTCCTGGATTAATTCCACCTGTTCCCGGTGTTGGGGCTGCAGCCGGAGTTCGGCGATCACATTTCGGATCATGCCCATTCCTCGTGCAGCTTCAGGAACAATTTGACCAGGGTTAACAAATCCTGCCTATTATGGGTTACAATAGGGACCAGGGGGCCAGGATTTCCCGTACGCTGATAAATTTCGTAGAACTCCGGTACCAGGGCGCCGGGGACATCATCCTCCCTTTGCATACCGAATAATAATCGCTCCAGTGTACCGAGCCTGCAATCCGGGTATAGTTTGCCCCAGGCTCTCCTGGAAAAGTGCAGCATATCAAAATGCGGCTTACAAAGATCTGCATTTATACCATAATAAGCCAGCCGGCTCTCCAGGTAAGGCAGGTCGAAGGATTTTCCGTTGAAAGATACAAAAGCCGTCCGAGGGCCTAAATGTTGCAGGAAGGAAG
The DNA here is from genome assembly GCA_016930435.1 of bacterium. Lineage (GTDB taxonomy): Bacteria > UBP14 > UBA6098 > JAFGQG01 > JAFGQG01 > JAFGGQ01. The sequence continues at coordinate 3,128 of JAFGGQ010000114.1, read as the reverse complement.
TCAGCGCACCTGGCTCCTCCTTTATATCCCGAATCAAATATTGCTCAACATCGATACAGGACCCGGAAATAGTAGCAAAACCCAACAGGATTATCGGCCGGTCACCGGTTAAGCCCAGCGTTTCTAAATCAAAAAAAACAAGATCTGAGAGTTCATAAAAACAGGAGAGGGAGAACTGCAAGGGATGGGACTGGGGAAACCAGTGCCTTACCAGTTCCGCCAGACAGTCCGGCTCCATGCCATCTATGATCTTCAAGCATTCCCGGGCTTTTAAGCCAAAAGAAGGATGTTCCTGCAAATCATTAATAGTATAAAAGCCGAGGGACTTTAACAGGGGCTCTGTAACCTGACCAATGCCATGGATCAATTGGAGGCTGTTTAGCAGCTTTTCTCGTGTGCGTTGAAGGCCTGGCAACTTCCCCGAAAAAGGCTCTTTATCCTGAAGTCTATAGCAAATCCCTTGCGGAGTAGGTATCTCTATACCCCTGAATACACCCTCCAGAGCGCTTTCAGCATACCTTTCCAGAAGGCTCTGTTTAAGGTGCTCTGCACGATCATAGTCACTTATACTAACAGTCGCGGAAACCGAAGGAGCAACTATACCGGCGGCATTATCTTCCTCCGGTTTTATCTCATATTCTTTAGCCTCTCTAAGACGTTTTTTCCAGGTGTGACAAAGATTTTGGATTAGCTCCTGATCATCTCTTTCGGGGTCCGAAGCCATCAGCTTTTATTCACCTTCGCCCTTTTTCATCATCTCCATCAGTTTATTAATATCCATCCCCTGACTGCCGGTATCCTCAACAATAAAGAGATCATCGGATAAACCGGAATTCACCTTGATTTCCTCGATCTGCTGAGACATAAATAACTGATCCCCCATAAACATTTCCATCTTGTAGCCCATTTCCCAATCCCCCTTGAACTTCCGGAAATCAGAATTAATGGTCTTTATCGTGTTGCCCTGATCGTCAATGCTTTCGGCCTGTACCATTACCAGGCTCTTTTGGTCCAGCCACATCTTTGTGAAAGGATATTCTTCCTCATCGGACTGCAATTCCACAATATAGCAATCCCGGTCACAAACCTTGTCTGTACCAATAAGTTTGGTTTCCTCGGACAGGAACTCCCACCAATTCCATTTATCCTTTTCTTGCTCAAATTTTTCATTAGGAAGTTTCTGGGTGCCGGCGAAAGGTGAGATCATCCAGGTATTAACACCGTCATGGATTATAGTCGTTATAATTTCACTCATACCTTCCGCTTCCATTTCACCTTCCATCTGTATCTTATTATCTACACGGAATTTATCACCCTTGTTCATGGTTACCATTTCGGATTTCATGGTTCCCTGCTCCGCGATCATAATTCGGGAGGAAGTGATTTCTATGTCTTTGATCTCCTTCTCATAACCATCATATTTATCCTTGATCCTGTTCAAAACGGATTTCCATTCCAACTCCATAGCCTGGGCTTGAACCAGACCGATTAAAAAGCCTGCAAGCAGAAGATTCACAACAAGTACTCGGGTAACATGGTTTTTCATCTTTTTTCCTTCCATTTTTTGGGGTTAACACTCATTTACTATTTGCGAGATCATTTTCCCCTGTATTGGGGTTACCGCAATTTCTGGGGTATTTGGTTTTTTATCATTATCCCCCGCTTGTAATGCTTTTCCAGCCATCCGCGCTCAACAATTTCTTCCTGATCCAAGTCGGGGATATAGGGTTTTATGTCCAGTAGCGGGGTATTATCCAGCATATCTGCTCCGTAGAAATAGAGATCACTTCCCTCGATACGATTGATTTTAACCACTGAAAGGCCGATATGGTTAGGGCGATGGGGTGATCTGATGGCGAAAATGCCATGTTCTTCGGAATCCAGGTAAGAGCAACTGGTGACGTCTTCCCTTGTAGATCGGTTGAAATAAAAGAGCAGGATAGCGTGGCTGAACCCATCCAAATCCTTTAATCCGGGAACGTACCGTGGATAGAGCCGGGCGAAGGCCTGCACATCCCTGCTGAAACGGGCTTGTACAGGAACCTCGGAGCTCTGGCTGTAGGGTGAACGGATCATCCCAATGGCCTTTAATATTATTGGTGCAGAATCAGACAATTATAATTTCCTTAATTGAAAGGCATCTATTTTTTCTCTTTTGCCTCGTTTACCTGGTCCTGTAGTGTTTTAGCCCGGTCGTGGTCTGGTTTCAGTTCCAGTACCTTCTGAATATCCCTTTCCGCGTGTTTGTAATTCCCGGTGATATAGTACGCAACTGCTCTTAAATAGTAGATTTCCGGGTCATTGGGATTTTGACCGATTACTTTGGTAAAATCAGCAACGGCTTCCTTGTAATGTCCCAGCCGGCTGTGGGCGATCCCCCGGTTATAGTACGCATCGACATTATCCGGGGCTAATAAAAGGGCTTGATCATAATCGGGGATTGCTTCATTAAGCTGTCCTAACTTGCTTTTAGCCAGTCCCCGGAAGTAGTAGGCGCTGGCATTCCCTTCCTCTAACTTTAAAGCCATATCAAAGTCCTTTAGGGCACCCTGGTAATCTTCCTGGTCAAATTTAAGGCGGCCACGGTTCCAGAATGCTACCCATGCCCAACGGGTTTCGCCTATAGCCTCGATAGCCGCATCATAATCTGCCATAGCGCCCTTAAAATCCTTCATCTTCTCACGCACAGACCCCCTTAATCCATAGATTCTGGCCCTTTCTATATTATCTTCCTGGATTATATCCAGAGCCTTGTTAAAATCATCCAAAGCTCCCTCAAAATCCTTTAAACCTTCTTTAGCTTGAGCACGATTGGCCAATACCGCAGGGGTTTGCGGATGCTCGATAGGAATAAGCGCCAGGGCCGCTGTAAAATCATCGATGGCTGCTGTGAAATTTTCCATCTTCGAATAGGTTAAACCCCTTTGATTGTGAGCCTTAGCAGCTTCAGGATTATTCTCTCCATATTCAATCAGCGCTTGCGAAAAATCCTTGAGAGCGCCATCATAGTCCTTAGCCAGAAATTTGCTGAAACCATTACTATAACTCTCTTCAGGATCTGCCCATACTCCATTGGCCAATAAACAAGCCAGTAGAATAATCACGGCACAGAAAATTTTCTTTCTCAT
>JAFGGQ010000113.1 GCA_016930435.1 bacterium | reverse complement strand
TATCCGTTGGGGGGGTAAAACTCGGTGCAGGTGCTCCCGTATCAGTTCAATCCATGACCAATACGCAAACTTCGGATTTGGATGCCACCCTTACACAGATAAGGCGTTTAGAATCAGCCGGTTGTGAAATAGTAAGGGTAGCCATTCCCGATGAGGCATCTGCGGAGTCCATAGGTGAGATTAAAAAGAGAATTTCAATACCCTTAGTGGGTGATATTCATTTCAACTATAAATTAGCGCTTTTGTCAATTAAAAACGGCGTTGATAAACTACGTATCAATCCCGGCAATATTGGTGCTGAATGGAAGGTCAGGGAGATCGCTGAAGCGGCGGCGGACAAGGGAATTCCCCTGCGTATCGGGGTGAATGCGGGTTCACTTCCAGCCCGGCTGATAGAAAAATACTCCCATCCCTGCGCTGAGGCTATGGTGGAAGCCGCTGAATGGGAGATCGAGATATTGGATAAGCTGAACTTCAAGGATATAGTGGTCTCGTTAAAGGCTTCCCAGGTACCCTTAACCCTGAATGCGAACCGTTTATTTGCCGGTAAATATGATTATCCCCTTCACCTTGGTGTAACGGAGGCTGGTTTTGGTTATTCAGCAGTAGTCAAATCCGCCCTGGGTATCGGGGTGCTTTTAGAGCAGGGTATTGGAGATACTATCCGGGTATCTATTACCGGCGATCCCGTACCCGAAGTCAGGGTTGCCAGATACCTGCTTAGTTCACTGGGTTTGAAAAAGGGTGGATTCAACCTGATAGCCTGTCCTACCTGCGCCCGGATGGAATTCCCGGTTGCTGAGATTGCCGAACAACTGGAAAGCAGATTCGGGGATTCCCACTGCTCCCTCACCGTAGCCGTAATGGGCTGTGTAGTCAACGGGCCAGGCGAAGCCAGGGAAGCGGATATCGGGATTACCGGAAGCGCAAACCAGGCCCTGCTGTTCGTTAAAGGTAAATTGCTGAAAAGTCTCCCCAAATCCCAGATACTGGATGAAATGGAGAAATTGATCAAGGAGTTATCCTGACCTCGACGGGCTTGTTTTTATCTTGGGGAAAAAAAGTTTTTTCGAAAAATTCTTGTGTAATCTGGTTGAATAGTTATATTATAAATTTAATTATTGACAAAAGATTAATATCTTTTAACTTTACCAGCTAAAATAATTTCCAATAGAAGGAGAATTACGGTGAAAACATATATACCAAAAGAAGAAATTAAACAAAAGAATTGGTATGTAGTAGATGCCACAGACCAGGTTTTGGGACGGCTTTCCACAAGAATCGCAACAATACTGAGGGGAAAGGACAAACCATATTATACCCCCCACCTTGATACCGGAGATTGTGTTATTGTGGTTAATGCTGAAAAGATCAAGGTGACTGGCCGTAAAGAGGCCCAGAAACTTTATAGCCGTTATTCCGGTTACACCGCCGGATTGAAACAGCGTACTTACGCTTATGTTCAGGAACGCAATCCCGAGTATATAATCTGGCATAGCGTATGGGGTATGCTTCCCCATAACAAGCTGGGCAGGAAGATGATCAAGAAGCTCTTTATCTATCCTTCTGCAGAGCATCCCCATCAAGCTCAGCAACCTGAAGAACTGGCTCTTTAATACATTTTTTTCTGTGCCCCTAAGTTTGATTAAGGGCGTTGTGAAGATAAAATGCAAACTAATATAAGGATACCTTGAGGAGGAAAAATTTGGTAGAAGAAAAAGTATATGCTACCGGTAAGCGAAAGTCTGCCGTTGCACGGGTTTGGATCATCCCGGATGGTAAGGGTAATATTACCGTAAATGGTACAAAGCCCATTGAATATTTTAACCGGGAGGATCTGGTTATCGATCTGATGGGACCCCTCGATCTTTTGCAAGTAAAGTCCAAATATGATATAGTAGCAGAGGTGAAGGGTGGAGGCATTATGGGGCAGGCCGGAGCTATCCGGCTGGGCATCGCACGGGCATTGGTCAAACATAATGAAGAATTTCACCTGGAATTAAAAAAATCAGGATTCTTAAAACGGGACGATCGCCGGGTGGAACGTAAAAAATACGGCCAACCTAAAGCCCGAAAAAGATTTCAGTTCTCTAAAAGATAATCCTTTAGAGTTATATATATTAATTGCAAACCGCTTAATTTTTAAGGGAGTTATTTATGCAGAAACTAAATATACAGGATTTACTGGAGGTGGGAGCGCATTTTGGACATCAGACCAAGCGCTGGCACCCCAAGATGAAACCCTATATCTTTGCAGCCAGGCGTAAGATCTACATTATTGACCTTACCAAAACCATCGAAGCCCTGGAAAAAGTGGGAAAAGTTGTTAATGACTATGCATCCAAGGGAAAAAAAATTCTCTTCGTCTGCACCAAAAAGCAGGGCGCTCCGATAATAAAGGAAGAAGCCCAACGCTGTGGAATGTACTATATTACCGCCAGATGGTTAGGTGGAATGCTGACCAATTTCCAGACCGTACGCTCCAGCGTCCGGCGAATGAGCCGGCTGGAAAAAATGCGTAGTGACGGAACCTACGATATGCTCACCAAAAAGGAAATATTGTCCCTGGAGAAACAGTACGCCAAACTGGATAACATGTTTTCCGGTATCCGCGAAATGAAAGAATTGCCCGACTTGCTTTATATCGTGGATATTGAACAGGAGAATATCGCTCTGGAAGAAGCCTATAAGCTGAATATACCAACCATCGCTATTGTCGATACTGATTGCAATCCCGAAAAGGTCGATTTCCCAATACCCGCAAATGACGACGCAATGCGTTCTATCCGATTGATAACCAAATTCATTGCCGATGCTATTCTGGAAGGCTCATCCGGCGGTCAGATAATGTCTGAAACCTTCAAGGCGGCTACAAGCGGAGAAGTCGCCGATAAGCTTGAAGAAGAGCTGGATAATAAAGAATCCGAAGATGAAGATGAAGAGAAAATAAAACTCGAGGATGATTCCGATCAGGATGCGGATGTTGATGATGATGAGTTAAGATAATGGGCGGTTTAGGCCGATAAATAAATTCAATAGAGAAGGATAGAGAGATGGGAATTAATGCACAGGATGTAAAAAAACTGAGGGATCAAACCGGTGTGGGTATGATGGATTGCAAGAAAGCCTTGGAGGAGTCTAACGGAAATTATGAGAAGGCCGTCGAATTTCTTCGCAAAGCCGGTTTGGCTAAAGCATCAAAGAAAGCGGGGAGGGCTGCCGAAAATGGCCTGGTTATCTCATACATACATCCCGGAAATCAGGTCGGGGTGCTCATTGAAGTGAATACCGAAACCGATTTTGTAGCCAAGACCCAAGAAGTCCAGGCTTTCGCCCGGGATATGGCTATGCAGGTCGCCGCTTCTATACCTCTCTATGTTAAACCCGATGATATCCCCCAGGAAATACTCGAAAAGGAAAAAGAGATCTTTGCCGAAGTAGCCAGAAAAGAAGGTAAGCCGGAAAATATTCTCCCCAAAATAGTGGAAGGAAAAGTCAATAAATATTTCGAAGAAGTATGCTTGCTGGAACAAGTTTTCATCAAGGATACCTCTAAGAAGGTCCATGAAGTACTTACTGAACTGATCGCCAAATTAGGAGAGAATATTTTGGTGAACAGGTTTGCCCGGTTCAAAGTGGGGGAATAGAAGTAGGTGAGCGAGGCTAAGTATAAAAGAATTCTACTAAAACTGAGCGGGGAATCCCTCCAGGGTGATGATGGGTTAGGAATTGATCCCAGGAATATTATAAGAATAGCTACTGAGATCGGGCAGATCAGCAAATTAGGCGTGCAGATCGGTCTGGTGATTGGTGGCGGCAATATTTTCCGGGGTTTACAGGGCATAAAATTGGGTTTTAACCGGGTGGCTGGCGATTATATGGGTATGCTGGCTACCGTTATCAATGCCCTGGCTATGCAGGAAGTACTTGAAAATATCGGGCTCCATACCCGGGTAATGACATCCATAAGAATGGAACAACTTGCCGAACCCTACATCAGACGAAGAGCTTTACGCCATCTGGAAAAAGGACGCATAGTCATCCTGGCCGGTGGAACCGGAAGCCCATACTTCACTACCGATACAGCCGCATCTCTCAAAGCAGTTGAGATCGGCGCTGAAGTGATCCTGAAAGCCACCAAGGTGGATGGAGTTTATTCCGCCGACCCAGTTGTAGATAAAAACGCGGTACTCTATAAAAACTTGAGCTATATGAAGGTTATCCAGGAAGGATTGAAGGTTATGGACTCCACCTCGATAACCCTCTGTATGGACAATAACATCCCTATCATCGTCTTTAATATAAGAACAGAAGGTAATCTATTAGCAGTTATAAAGGGAGAACCAGTTGGTTCTATAGTCGAAGGAGTTTGAGCATGTTAGAGGAGATCTATAGCGATTGCAAAGCTAAAATGGAAAAATCGGTGGAGGCAACCTCTCAGCAGTTGGCCCATATCCGTACCGGTAAAGCTTCCCCGGCCTTGTTCGAAAATATCAAGGTGGATTATTATGGGAGTAAAACTCCGCTAAAGCAGATCGCCAGTATAGCGGTGCCCGAAGCCAGAATGATCGTGATCCAACCCTGGGATAAAAATGCACTCCAGGATATTGAAAAGGCTATTCTGCAATCGGATTTGGGATTAAATCCAATGAATGACGGAAATGTCCTTCGTATCTCTATTCCGGCACTTACCGAGGAAAGAAGGAAGGACCTGGTAAGAGTAGTTAAAACTATCACCGAAGAAGGCAAAATAGCCCTGCGCACAGTACGAAGGGACATTATTAATACTATTAAAACTTTCCAAAAGGATGGCGATATACCCGAAGACGCAAGTAAAAAAGCCCAGGACCATGTTCAGGATATCACCAATGAATACAGCGATAAGATAGACCATATCTTTAAGATAAAAGAAAAGGAAATTCTGACCATTTAAAATACTTCCAAATGCCCAAAATATACTTGACAACGCCTTTATATTATGTTAATGACCAACCCCACCTGGGGCATGCCTATACAACTATCCTCGCCGATGTCCTGACCCGTTTCTATAAAATGGCAGGTTATGAAACGTTTTTCCTGACCGGTACCGATGAACATGGCCAGAAGATCGCTGATGCCGCCAAACAAAGGAACAAAACCCCACTCCAGCACTGTGACGAGATGGTGCTTAAGTTTAAATCACTTTGGGAAAAATTAAATATTGGCTACGATGACTTTATCAGAACCACCGAATCCCGGCACATTAGCGTGGTAAATCAAGCCCTGCAAAACCTCTACGAAAAAGGTGATATCTATAAAAGCTCCTATACCGGATGGTATTGCGTTCCCGATGAACGCTTCTGGACCGAAAAGGACCTTGTGGATGGCAATTGCCCTGATTGCGGACGAAAGGTGGAAAAACTGGAGGAGGATAATTACTTCTTCAGGATGAGCGCGTATCAGGACTGGTTGATCCAATATATTCGGGAACATCCCCGCTTTATTGAGCCGGAAACACGCAAAAATGAGATCCTGGGATTTTTGAGTAAACCCTTGAATGATCTCTGTATCTCCCGTCCATCCAATAGATTATCCTGGGGCATACCCCTGCCTTTTGACCCCCAATACGTATGCTATGTCTGGTTCGATGCCCTGCTGAACTATATAACATCCCCGGGTTACCTGACCGACCAGGAAGGTTTCCAAAAATGGTGGCCGGCCGATTACCACCTTATCGGAAAGGATATTGTCACCACCCATGGGGTCTTCTGGCCTATCATGCTTAAAGCTCTCGAAATAGAACCCCCTCACACTATATTTGCACACGGATGGTGGCTTATCGAAGAAACCAAAATGAGTAAATCCCTCGGTAATGTGGTATCTCCGGAATACCTGATTTCAGAGTTCGGAGTGGACCAATTCCGCTACTTCATCATGCGGGAAATGGCACTCGGACAGGATGCATCATTCTCAATCGAAAGCATTATCGACCGGATCAACATGGACCTCGCAAATGACTTTGGAAACCTGGCAAGCAGAATACTTACAATGATCAGGCGATACCGCCAGAATAAATTGCCCGAAGCCCTGGAAAACGGTGGCCCGGAAGAAGCCCTGATAACATCCTCTAATAGGCTCCCGGATGAAGTGTTCGGGCTGATCAGGGAAATGAAAATACACCTGGCTTTAGATCGAATAATTTCCGCTGTGAGGGATACTAACAGGTATATCGAAAGCTCTGCACCCTGGGAACTGGCCCGTACTAAACAGGATAAAAAACTGGATACAGTGCTATATACCGCTACCGAAGTACTCCGGAAGATCGCACTTTTACTTTATCCGGTTATGCCTGAAAAAATTGAAAGACTAAGAGAGTTTTTGAACAGCAGGGAGGAAATCACCCTAACATCCGCCCGGAAATGGGGCATATTGCAACCCGGAACAGCGGTGGACCATAAGGAGATACTCTTCCCCCGAATCGAAAAAGCCCTGCATAAGACCGAACCTGAAACCCCCAAAAAAATGGAAACCCCGAAAAAAACCGATTACCTGACATTTGAAGAATTTAAAAAATTAGATATTCGAATAGCTGAAGTGCTGACAGCTGAAAAAGTGCCGGATACCAAAAATCTGCTCAGGTTGGAGATCGACCTGGGTACCGAAAAACGCACTATCGTGGCAGGTTTGGCAAAATACTACCAGCCACAGGAGTTTGTCGGAAAAAAGATTGTAGTACTGGCTAATCTCCAACCTGCAAACCTGCACGGCATAATCTCCGAGGGAATGCTCCTCGCAGCAGAAGGAGAAGATACCGTTAAACTCCTAACCATCGAAGGGGATATACCACCCGGTTCAAGGATACGTTAAACCCCTTCTATCCCCATCCATTAAATCTTTTTTTTCAGATGCTCTGAACCCCACAATATTTTGAGTGATATTTAATCATATATAGTATATATAGTAGCTCATCCAATTTTGCTTAACAAATTCAATTTATTTTTCCATATAAATCTTGACAATTACCATTTTAGGCTTATTTTAAGAGATGTTAAGCCAATTGTTTATATATAATTATTAAATGAACAATGTAATTCAATATAATGCAATAAGATAAGCTAAATCAAAGGAGGATTAATGAAATATTTACCGCTTATTGTAGCTATCTTTGCCGGTTTACTCGCCCTATACGCACAGGAACAAGAACCTGGCCCACTGCTTCAGGGAAATTTGACCGTCTCCAAAGTGCTTGTCGTGGATGGCCAGACTAAACTTGAAGCCTTAAACGAATCCGCAGAGATCCTTCCGGGTGATATTTTACTCTACGAACTGGAATATATAAATGTTGGAAACGCCGATGCTGAAAACGGAGAGATAATATCACCACTGAGCGATGGGACTACCTTTATTCCCGGGACCGAACAGGGAAAAAACTTCGATCTTTACTTCAGTACAGACAATGGTCAAACTTATGCTCAACCGCCCATCACCCGGACAGAGGTGAACTCCGAGGGGGAGGATGTTAAAATCCAGGTCGAAGTAAGTGAATATACCCATATCAAGTTCTTGGTCAGGGAGGAAATCAAGCCGGGTAAATCTTTTAAAGTAAGTTATCAGGTAAAAGTCAATGAAGAATAAAAACCTTAAAAAAGGAGGACCGATGAGAAAGGTGCTGGTTTTTCTCTTAATGGGGGTCTGTCTTATTGGATTCATGGGCAGGGCCTGGTCAGCAGGCACACCCGCTGGAACAGTTATTTATAACTGGGCACTGATGAACTACACAGATCGTAATGGACTCAATTCCTATACCGCCTATTCGGATACCGTTATGATCGTTATCCAATTCGATGCCGGAGTGCTTATCAGCCCAGATACCCTTGCCCAAAATGCTTACCCCGAAACGCAAGTGTTCTATTCCCACTACGTTAAAAATATTGGAAATGGCCCCGATCAATATGATCTTACTGTGAATAGCTCTCATGGCTGGACTACAACGATTTACCTTGACGCCAACGGTGATGGTGTAGTGGATCCGGGGGATACAAGTTCGTCTCCGCTAACCACTACGGATACCATCCTTGCAGACGATTCCATCTGGATTTTCGCCATGCTGGAAGTGCCCGAAACGGCTATCTGGGGCGATGAAGACGTGATGACTGTGGTGGCCACCTCCCTGGAAGATGGCAGCGTCAATGATTCCGCTTTCGATTTTACCACTATTGTTGGTCCCAATCTGAGCCTTGAGAAGGTGGCAAATCCAGCTTTCCCCTTAGCCGTAGCTCCCTACGATACCATTAGCTACGACCTGACAGTCACCAACAGCGACAGCATTTTTTCCAGACCTGCATTTAATGTATTCATTACCGACGGCAGGCCAAGCGGTGTTACATTCGTGGATTCCACAACCTATCCTGAAAACTGGAGGGTTCGGTACTTTGCAACCGGAAGCTGGTCAGGGACCTTCAACCCCCTTGCCGATTCAATCGGATTCGAATTCCTTGCACCATCTTCTGACAGCTTGCTACCCGCTGCCAGCGCAAACTTCAGCTTCCTTACCGAAGTCATCGACTGCATCACTGAATCCCTAATCACCGACATTGCCTTTGTCATTTACAGAGATGGCGTCGGACCTCACATATACAAGGATACATCCAATACCGTTACTACAGATGTTGTCCAGAGCGGGGTAACCCTCTTTGACAGTACATTGTCCAGAAATGGAACCGCCGGCGACACCGTTGAATTTCCCTTTGTACTTACTAATACCGGTGATTCCCCTGATAGCTTCATGGTCTCACTCGTCGCTTTCCCGGATAGCTGGACAAGCTATAGTATTTACAGGGATATTGACTGTGACAGTAGCCTGGATGTCATCGAATTAGCTTCAGAAATAGACCATACTACCCTTCTCGCAGCCGCTGGTTCATGGTGCCTGATAGTCCAGCTGGTGGTCCCTAATACCGCCGCCGGCAGTGACTCCGTTCTCCTTGCCGCGGTTTCATACACTAACTCCTGCGCTGCCGATACATCGTTTTTGCAACTGAACCTGGTTACGCCCTTGCTGCAAATATTTATGTACGTAAATGGTGTTGATTCTGTGGGAGCTGCGCCGGGCGATACCATGACCTATACCATCGATTTTACCAATATCGGCCTGGCCGAAGCGGATAGCATCGAATTGGTAGATTCCCTGGATATCAACACTTACATTGATACTGCCAGCGTTAATATGCCATTAGTCCCCTCAGGGTTTTCATGGCCCGGTGACTTCGCCGTCGATTGGTGGAACGGCACTGCCTGGCAGACAGGCGATTGGCCCCCTGCGATCGATCCACCCGATGCGGTACGGGCTATCCGGATTAGAGAAACACATCCTGCTAATAGCCTGGGCGTAGGCGATAACGGACAGTTTAAGTTTAAGGTAATAATCAAATAACCTCAAACCGATAGGGAGAATCGTGGAGCTTAAAGGTGCCATCCAATTAAGGCTTTATGAGGTGCATATTCTAAACGAATGGAGAACGTAACCTAAAACCGAACTGTAATTTAACTGTCCCGGACCGGGACTGATCTCATAATCCGCTCTGTCCACAAACCTTGAAGGCTCCGCAATCCGCCGATGGCAGGAGCAACTCAAAAATATCTCAACGGGTTCGTACTGATCCTTTTACTGATACTCTCTCTATCCGGGAGTGGGAGTGGAATAACCCCCCCTGGGACCATTATTCATAATAGGGCAATATTCTCTTATAGAGAATCAGGAACGACGATCAGCGATACCGTATCCTCCAACCAGGTCACCATCATTATATTATCCTCTTATGAAGCGGAGATCGAGATTCGGGCAACCCTGGACAGCTTATGCCCTGAAGATGATACCTTGCGGATAGTCTATCCGGGAGATACCGTTAATTACTTCATTCTCTTCTCCAATACCGGAAATGACACCCTCTTTGAGATCAGCTTGAGCGATACTCTCTCCCCGTTTTCGGCCTTTTGGTCTGCTCTTCCCGCAACTTATGATTCATTAATTCCGGTACGCTGGACTATTGAATCACTGCCCCCGGCATCAGCCGATACATATCTTGTGACTGCAGTAATAGACCCCGGCTTGCTGGCAGGTACCGAAATTATCAATATTTCAACCCTCTGGTCCTCTGAACTGGATACCGTCTATGCCGATACATCTATTCTCGAAGTAGGCGAAGTTCATTCCGTAAGACTCTTTAAGGATTTTGTATTCACTGAAGATTTTGCGGGATCCCGGACCATTTTTCAGCTTATCATCCAGAATAATGGTAATCTGGAGGAAACGGGTATCGAAATGGTGGATTCCCTGCCCTCTGGGATAACACTGGCTTATGCCACCTCGGGTATTTATACCCAGTTTGTGGATTCCCTTTCAAATGGGGGGGTTCTAAGCTGGGTTACACCCTCGCTTCCGGTACTCGCCACCGATACCATCCAGGTTACAGTTGATCTGGGGACACAGCGTTGCAATCATCTCATCTGGAATACTGCTTACCTCTGGGGCGAGTCGGTGGATACAATTAGCGCTCAGGATTCTTTTTATGTTAAATGTACCCCCCTGGTGAATTTCAGCAAGGTTGCCGAAAGGAACCTGATCTATGCCGGCGATAGCCTTTATTACCAGATTATCATAGAAAATTACGGTGATTCCTTGGAAACCGATTTTCTGGTAACCGATTCCTTGCCCATATTGCTGGAATTCATAGAGGGCGAAGGGAATTATGATATACTGGTCAATGCCCTTTCCTGGCAGGTAGATACCTTGATGCCGGGAGTGCCTGAAACCTTAACATTCATCGGTTATGTCCCCGACACACTGGAACCGGGTCATTACGAAATGCTGAATTGGGCTTACCTGTTCTGGCAGACCGAAGATGATAATTCCATTCTGGTAACTGCAGCAGTAGAGACTGTTCAGGTAATCGTGCCGTTCCTCAAACTTACCAAGCATGCCATGAAAACCGAAGCGGAGGTCGGGGACATCGTTACTTATGTGCTAACTGTTAAAAATGAGAGCAGCGGGGATATCCTGGAGAACGTCCGTATATATGATAAACTGCCGGTTGGATTCAAGCATCTTTCCGGGGCTTCTTTCCTGATGGATAAGGAATTTGCCGATCCTTACAGGGACGGCGGTACACTGATCTGGGACCTTGGTCCAATGATGCCCGATACATTCCTGGTGCTGGCATATCAGACCGTTCTGGGTTGGGGAGCCGAAGACGGAGACGGCTGGAATGAAGCTTATGCAGTTGCCTCTTTAGGCCAAAAATACCTTGTACAAAGCCCCACCGTCAAAGCCCATGTTATAGTTAAAAAGGGCCTCTTCGAAGGCGGTGAAATGATACTGGGTAAAATCTTTATCGATAATAATAAAAATGGATTTCAGGATTTCGATGAAGAAGGAGTAGGTGATATCACGCTCTATACGGAGGATGGGGTCCGTATAGTAACGGACCAGGATGGCAAATACTCGATACCGGAGGTCGAACCGGGTACCCACGTTTTGCGAATGGACGAAGAGACCATTCCCGAGCAACTGACCCCCTTCCTGATAAGTTCCCAACAGGCAATGGACCCTTATTCAAGTTTTGTTGATGTCCCCAAATACGGCTTCGCCAGATGTAATTTCGCATTGACCTACAGTAAACATTTTGTCAGGAAAGAAGCATACCTGCTTCCCAAGATTTTCAGTGATAAGAACGTAGAGCCTAACTCCGTTAATCTGGAGTCGGGGACGGTCGAAGGATTGGATACACTGGCCACAATTTATTTCGAGAGCGGTTCTGTATCTCTAACGCCAAAGGCGCGGACCCTGCTGGACCAGGTAGCCCGTACCCTGAATGGTTTGGTTGGTCTGATGATCATAGTCGAAGGCCATTCCGATAATATTCCCATGCGTCCGGGTGCGCGTTATAAAAACAACGACGAACTCTCACAGGGCAGAGCCCTTGCAGTAGAAAATTATCTTCTTAAAAATACCCAGCTTAAATACGAAAATTTCGAGGTGATTTACTGGGGAGATTCAAGACCAGCCAGTACCAATTCTACTCCCCAGGGCAGAGCAATTAACCGAAGGGTAAGCATAATTACTCAGAATCTTCCCAAACAGGTCCCCAAATCTGATTCACAGGAAATCAAATTTACCATAAACTTCATCTATACCGGTAAGCAGACCATCAAGAATATCATTATCGAGGAGAGTTTTGTGGGATTGGAATATATCCCTAACTCTGCTACTGCGGGTAATCGTAAGGTAACCGATATGGTTACCGCTAAAGGAGTTACATGGCAATTGATCGGATACAAGGGGCCCTTGGAGATAGAGTTAGAGTATCAGGCCAGGTTGAAAGGGCTTTATTTCAACACCGCTCCCAGAACTTTCTCCAATATCAGAATTGAATTTGTATCAGGGGAGGTACTGGATTACCAGCTTTCAAAAGCGGTCGGAATTAATTATACCACCCCTTATAATCAGGTCCGTATAGATGATGCCAGCGCTCCACCCGCTATTTATTCCAAACTGCTCCGGGATGCCTTTGAGAAACAGCAGTCCTCCTTTAGCGTAAACAAGGGGGACGAGATACTATACAAGATTACTGTTAATGTTACGGGGATGGGTTATTACAATCAGGTACGGGTTTATGATGAAGTGATCAAACCCATCCTGTTTGTCCAGGGTAGCGGTCTGGTGGATGGTTCCATATATCAGAACCCCAGCTTTGAAGAAAATAAGCTGGTCTGGGATTTCCCGCCCCGTTCAGCTCCGTTTACCGTGACTGTTGAATACCGGGCTATCGCTAAAACCAATTTCCAGGAGAAAAATCCTACCGGCAATGTTTGGCTTAAACTGGAAACGTCAAGTTACTAATAATTATGATTAGGTTTAAAGTACATATAATGATCTTACTGCTCCTGGCAACTCTGGGGTTGAACCTCCAGGCTCAGGGGATTTTTATATCTTCACCCAGGGATGGAGAAATAGTGGCAGGGAACCGGATAGCGGTGATAATCCGGGGAGAACCCAGGCGGCCATTAATGGTATTCGTCAACGGTGAATATGCCCGAAGTGATTCCACGAGAATCGATGGAGTATGCGACATGCTCAACCTGGAAGTCCCTTTTGGACCGGTAAATATCCATATCGAGGGAATCAATTCTCAGGGTAAAACGGTAACGGATATCGCTAATATTCATATTATCGGCCCGGTCAAAACACTGGAGCTGCTAACCGATAAAAAGGAATATGTCGCTGATGGCAAAATAGTGGGGGATGTATTAATAAACCTCTATGACCAATGGGGTATTCCCTGCACCTATCGCTATTTTTTGAATATGTATATCGATGGTGCCTCTTTTATAACACCGGACAGTGATTCCGGGCGCGTAGGTTATCAGTTGCAAACTCAGGCAGGTTCTGCTAAAGCGCAATTCAGGATAGGGAACGAAGCGGGAATGATGAAAATGTCAGCCGAAGTCAACAATATTACCGAATCCGTGGAAATACCACTGAGAACCTATATGAGGGACCTTATATTAGTAGGATACCTGGGCGGAGAACTGGGTTATCACGATGCCGGCGGAAGCGGACTGGATAGCCTGAACCTGGATGATGATCTCTATGAAGACGGCCTTTATGGCGATGGGAGGGGAGCATTCTTTATGAAGGGCGCTATCTTCAACCAGTTCCTGCTCACCGCCTCTTATGATTCTAAAGTGGGCCGCCGAAGAAAAGTATTCCGCTACTTCGATCCCGAAAAACTCTATCCCGTGTACGGCGATAATAGCTCTATTTTCTACGAAGCCCAGGCATCTACGCCACTGTTCCTTAAGATCGAAAAGGACCAGTCGTTCCTGATGTGGGGGGATTATATTACCGATTTCAAGGAGCGGGAATTTACCTTTTACAACCGCACCTTTACCGGGATTAATGGCAAACTGGACACGAAATACTTCAATGCTAAGACCTTCTTCTCTTCTACGGATAGAAGAAGTTATATGGAGGCAATCCGGGGAGAAGGGGTATCCGGTTATTATTATCTCGCAAATACCCCGGTTTGCGAAGGCACTGAGAAAATCCGCATCGAAACCCATGATAAATATCATCCCGAAATTATCTTATATACCGAAACTAAAAGCTGGCCTGAAGACTATGAGATAGACTATCAAACCGGCAGCATCCTGTTCAAAAACCCGGTGCATTCACAGGATGGTAGCGATAATCCAGTTTACATTATAGCTACCTATGAAACCCCTGCGGAAGGTTTGGAGGCGTACTCGGTAGGATTACGGGGTGAACTGAACTGGAATGACCTGGTTTCTCTGGGGGGAACCTTTATCCGGGAAGAGGAGGATACCAGGCCCTATAGCATCAGTGGAATAGATGTATGTGTAACTCCAAGTAAAAAATTCGATTTGCTGATGGAAGCCTCAATCTCCGATCAGGAAAGCAGTGGAACCGCATACAAGGTGGAAACCAATATCAAACCATTCGATTTCTGGAAAAATTCCCTTTACTGGAGAAAAGTGGATAGCAAATTTCTTAACCCCTTCAGCAGTTCGGTGATTCCCGGCGAACAAAAAGTTGGTGGCCTATCTAATTTAACCTATAAGGGTTTCGAAGCTAAAGGCGAATTCTGGAACAGGGATTACAGCATCACAGACCTTCAGGAGCGAGGTTTTAAGGGGGATGTATCCCAGAGTATCAAGTTTGTCAAAATTGGATTCGGCATTGAGGGCCGTACCATAGAAAATGACACAACGATCAATTCCTTGTTGGCTACTGGTTTTATGGAGCTTAAACCCCGATCCTACCTGACCTTTTCCCTTAGGCACGAGGAAAATATTGGTGAAGACCGTGTCAAACCAACCTCGACAACACTGGGCGCGGATTTCAGGGTCTCTGAAAACTATACCCTGTTCGGCCGATTGATGAATGCTGATTATAACGATGATAACTCCTGCAGACTGGGTACGATTGGAGTCCGAACCAATATTCTTGGCGTAAAAGCACATGGTGAATACACCCTGGTTGGAGGAACAGGGGAAGAAAGGGGTCAGGCCCTGCTCGGACTTAATAACCGCATCCAAATCATCCCTCACGTTTTTCTGGACCTTTCCTATGAACGCACACAAACACTTAAGGGCTCAAATGATAATGATTTCACAGCCTATTCCACAGCATTGGAGATTACCCCTAATTACGGTAAATTCATGACCAAAGGTGAATTTAAAAGGCATAACAGCAATGGCGATCAACTGCTGATGGTTTTGGGCGGTGGAATATCCATCCAGCACTCCATTTCATTGCTGTTCAAGGACCAGTTCTATTTGACCAAGGGGAAAAAATCCAGCTACCAGGATTTTCGCTATGCCAGTAATAAGATGAGCCTGGGAGTGGCATTCAGGCCGGTATATCCCGATTACTTTAACCTTATCGCCAAGGCCGAGCACAAGATGAATTTGGACCGCAACCAGGAACCCTGGATCTACGATCACGTTGCCCTGGCATCCATTCAGGGAGTGCTGGCAGTAATGAGACCCCTTGAAATAACCGCCCGTTATGCTACAAAAATGAACTGGCAATTCATCTATCACAAACACACAAAAGCGCTCACCGACCTCTTGATGGGCCGAATGCGTCTGGAACTGGGTAAAAGGGTGGACATCGCACTGGAAGGAAGGATCATGAACCAATACGAAGCAAATGACCAGAAATACGGGCTTTCCCCCGAACTGGGAATTGTCTTCGTCAAAAATACACGCTTCGCTATCGGATATAATATCATTGGATATCAGGACCTGGATTTCGCCGAAGGCAATTACTGGTCACGGGGACCCTATATCTCCTTTAAAATGAAATTTAATGAGAACGTCCTGGGAACACCTGGAGAATTTTAAACCGCCCTGATAAATTTCCCCTCGACTTGTTGAACCTTTGCTTAAATTGCTTCGATAATTTGTCAAACACAGGAACAAGATTTAAATTGACATTCATCAATAGATTTTTATATTATGAGCAAATATATTACTCATAAATTAAGATGCTCGATTCACTGATAACCTCCAAAACCCGAATAAAATTGCTCCTGAAGTTCTTTTTTAATCCTGAGAATATCTCATATCTGAGAGAATTGGCCGATGAATTTGGGGAATCGACCAACGGTATCAGATTAGAGTTGAATAAGCTGACCGAAGCCCGTTTACTGCGCTCCGAAAAATCCGGAAGAAAAGTAGTTTACCGGGCCAACAAAGAGCATACCCTGTTCAAGGATATACGGAATATGGTTCTGAAGACCGTGGGTATTCCCAAAGTAATTGACAATATCTTAACGAAGGTTGGTGAGCCGGATGTTGCCTTTATCACCGGGGATTATGCCAAGGGCATTGATTCGGGCTTGATCGATCTCGTCATAGTAGGTGAAGTTAATCGCGAAAAGCTGGAAGAATACCAGGCTACAACGGAAGGTATGATCCAGCGCAAAATGCGGATACTTATCCTGAACCAGACTGCCTTTGATAAGTTGCGGTCTAAATTTACCGATGATGGGATGTTGGTGATCTGGAAAAAAACGGATGTGAGTAATTAAGCTTTACTGGTACTAAACCAATCAGCGGAAAATGAGAACCATTCATCTTAAAAATGCCAAAATAATAACCATGAATAAAGATCTTCAGATTGTTGAAGGGGATCTTCTAATCCGAAATAATATAATAGAAAATATTGGTATTGTCAATAATACTGCTGATGAAACACTTGACTGTTCGGGCAAGGTCATCATTCCTGGTTTCATTCAGGTGCATACACATCTTTGTCAGACCCTGTTCAGGGGCATGGCTGAAAATTTACAGCTTCTGGACTGGCTTTATTCCAAGATATTGCCCCTCGAGAATGCACATGATCCCGACAGTCTCCGTTGTTCTGCGTTACTGGGCTGTTGCGAGCTTATTAAAGGGGGAACTACAACCATCCTGGATATGGGAACGGTTCATCATACCGAACAGATATTTATTGCTGTTAAGGAGATAGGGTTAAGGGCTTACATCGGAAAGGCAATGATGGATATGGGCGAGGGAATGCCCCAGCAAATGAAAGAGGATACCGACCGGTCAATTGGTGAATCGGTAGCCCTTATTGAAAGCTGGCATAATAAAGAGCAGGGCAGGCTCCGTTATGCTTTTGCTCCCCGCTTTGCCCTCTCCTGTACACCCGCCCTTTTTACCCGGATAAAAAAACTTGCGGATAATTATGAACTGATCATTCATACCCATTCATCCGAGAACCAATCAGAAATTCAGGAGGTCGAAAAGCTTACCGGAAAGCGCAATATTAATTTTTTCCGGGACCTTGGACTAACCGATCAGCGATTGGTATTAGCCCATTGCATCTGGCTGGATAGTGAAGAATACGATATTTTAGCCAGGGATAAAGTAAATGTGGCTCATTGCCCAGGTTGTAATTTAAAACTGGGTTCCGGGATCGCCAATATTCCGGATATGCTGGATAGGGGAATTGTTGTTGGTTTAGGAGCAGATGGCGCACCGTGCAACAACAATATGAGTATGTTCAACGAAATGCGGCTGGCCTCATTGATCCAAAGACCCTTAAAAGGCCCTTCGGCGATGCCTGCCCAGGAGTTGCTAAAAATGGCAACTATTAATGGCGCCCGTGTATTGGGAAGGGAAAATGATCTGGGGAGCATCGAACCCGGAAAATTAGCGGACCTGATTATCCTCGATCTTAATAAAACGCACTCCTTCAGCGACCCTGATGCAAATCTTTACTCCCGTATCGTATTTTCCGCCAGTCCGGAAAATGTAGATGTGGTCTTTATCGACGGCATCAAGGTTTATGAAAACAAAGAGATTAAGGGAATCGACGAAACAGCTCTCTTAAAAAACGCCCGAACAGAGCTGAATAAACTCAAGAACAGACTGTAATAATTCAATGTTATAAAAAACCAGGGCGCAAGTCGTTAGACCTGCGCCCCGGTGGATTTTGGGGTTAGGATTCGCCGGATTTATTTTATCAGGTTCATTCTAATAGACTCTGTTCTTCCACCAACCTGCAATTTGCAGAAATAAATACCGCTGGATAACTCCGTGGCTTCCCAGACCGCAAGGTACCTGCCCCTCTCCTGCTCAGCATCCACTAACTGCTTCACACGGTTACCGAGAATGTCATACACCTCCAAAGTAACCTTGCTGGTTGCAGGCACATTGTACCGGATATAAGTAACCGGATTAAAGGGATTGGGATAATTCTGCTCTAATCCCAAAGTACTGGGAGTTACTGCAGCCGTATTCTCATCGAAAACATTGGTCATCACCCGGTAAAGCGTGATCTCCAGGTCGAAGATGCTCTCATCGAAGTAAATGTGTTCCTCGTATGAATAGAAATCAGTCTTGTCTGCCTGGAGACGGTAAACACCTTCAGGAACGTTTGTCAGATGGAAGTAGCCCTCGGGGTCGGAAGCGGTAAAAGTAACGGGCTGATTATCCTGGTCTATAAGGTATAGCCGTGCTCCTCTAAGTGTTGGATATACAGCGCTCAGGAGAAGATCACCGCCATCATAGATGTACCCTTCTATTTCAAGACCGGTGGTATCCCTGAAAATAGGTGGCAGGTGAATATCTATTCCGGGTACATCTTCGCCGTCAACTTCGATGGCAGTTGCTTCCTCCCAGGTGAGAACATCATTGTAAAATAGGGGTATATAGCCAGGTCGGAAACCAAGGATGTAATAATCGCCATTCAGAACCTTTAAAGAGTAATGGCCCGAGTCATCGCTGAAACTGGAAAATGCCCATTCTTCATCCTCTTCTGATGATACTGCAATAACGAATGCCCGGGGTATAGGATGGGGATCAATGGCATCTTCGATCTGGCCGGATATCCGGTAGAATCTTGTGGAGATTGAATCCATAAAGAAGTCCAGCCCGTAAATGGTGTCGGGTGAAATAGGATATATCCGGATGATATCCGCTTCAAAAGGATCACGGTGGCCATCGTAGAATTCGGGGAAGAAGACCATATCCATATCCAGGGCAGCAAGGCAGTATTCACCGCGGGGCACGCCGATGATGTAATTCCCAAACTCATTGGTCTCACCTGTAAACCCATGGTCATACTCCGAGAGGAAGGGGAAAGCATACATCATAATCCCCTCCAGAGGGGCGCCGCTTACCGCCTCGACCACTGTTCCGGTTAAGTAATAGAATTCGGATGTATCCGGCTCTGTTGAGGACGTCCAGAAGTGAGTGAAAAAACCGCCGTAGAGAGGGTTGCCGGCGTAATCCTGGGCTTCTATCAGAACCATGATCTCTGCCCGGGAAGGCAGTGGGGGATCGGGAATGTAAGAGACCAGAAATCCCAGACACTCATCCGGTTCCATTATCAGCTCATCAGTTATATCGGCTGGAGGTTCCGGGTCGGATAGCACGTCCAGCGTCATGCGTATGGTAGAAATATCCACGCCGGATATGTGTTCCCCGATGCAGTCCAGTATGCGTACCGAGATTGCAGCTGAAGGATCCACTCCGGAAGCTCCCGGACGGGGGATCCAGCCCTCTCCATAAGGACCGTGATGGTCGGATGTGTCCGGTGGCAAATATACACCGGTGAAAAAGCTGAAGCAGTACTCCAGATGGTTGCCAGCATGGTCATCGGCCTCAACGCATACGGTTATTTCGGCGTGTGCCGGGAAGGGAGGTTCAGTTATATAATTGATGGTATAACCATAGCAACGGTTAGGAATAATTTCACAGAACCCGGTAATGTCCACTGCCCCTTCAGAACCCACCTGAAGCGTAACCAGGATAGAAGCCTCATCAACTCCTGAGATGAATTCATGGTAAGTGCCCGGGAAATCGCATAGCCATATATTTATTTCGGTATCGATTGGGACATCCTCTGCCCCTGCCGGGGGATGATGCTCTGCTACCACGGGGGGTATTGTATCGGTGGGAGTATCGGGTGCAATATGAAAACCCATGTCTTCACATATATGATTACCGGCAAAGTCGCTGGCACAGAGCAAGACCCAAATCATAGCACCGGCTGGGTAACCGAATTCGGGCGCCGGATAATAAACATGGTAACCCTCACAATCGATAGGTTCCAGGATCAGGTATTCACTAACGTCCACAGTGTCAAGGTAGCCATCGGAATGGATAACTATTAACATTTCTATGGATTCCGGGTCAACTCCGGTAGCAAATTCAGCGCTTTCGCAGATATCACAGATTGATGCGCCGATAGGGGTATTTGGTGGAATCCCTTCCGAGCCGGGAATAGGCATCCAATCTTCTACACAGGGTGGATAAATATCCAGGTGAGTTGTATCCAGCAAAATGAACGACCAGCAAAATTCCCCATCATTCGGAGGGCAATAATCCGGTTGGTCATGTGCGGTAACACAGATATTCACTAACCCCTCGCTGTCAGGATGATAGAGTATCTCGCTCATCTCCATTTCCAAAAGTCCGGTCTCGGGATAAAAGGTCAAACCGGGATAATCCAGGGTGTACCACTCCCTGTTCATCCACATTCGCGGACTGGCAGGATGGATCCCACTAAGGTCATCCGCTATTTGTATAGTGATCAAATGAGTAGGGGCATAGATCGTTTCTGCCGCGGCGGGATATGGATCGAAGAAGGCCGGAGCATTCAGGTCGATACCGAATGACCACACGATGGGAGCTCCCTGAAGCGGATTACCCAGGCTATCGTCCGCAGAATTCAAGCTTACATTGATTATATCACCGCTTTCCCAATCAGAGGAGGGGCTGAATTGGAGAAGCTGATAAGGCGCTATCCAATTCAGTTCTTCGCTCTCGATATTATAAGAGGCCCCATCAACATCTATTTGAATAGTGCTCAGGTCTATGCCGTTAGGATCAGAAAGGTGTATATTGATCATCTGGTCCGCACATGCGCTCCATGTTCCATTAAGAGGATGAACTATATCTGCTTCCGGTCCAAGAGAATCCGGAGGAGGGATTAAGCTTTCAGTCCAGAAGATGATCTGGTGGGTTTCTTCAACCAGGTGGTTTCCAGCCAGGTCATCAGCGTAAACTGTAATGGTTATCTGGGCTTCTTCCGGGAAGGGATAAGCATGCTCAAAGGTCAGCCTGAAACCATGTTCTATGGCAATAATTTCAAGGAACGGAGTAAGGTCCGCGGGTCCCGGTATGCCCTCATGGTAAATGGTCATCCCTATAGTCAACGAATCAATTCCGCTGGCTGGAGAGCTTTCACCGGGAAGGTCCAGCAAGTCCACTACCACCGGTTCATAAAGGCCTACATCCACCATGCTATCTTCGGGTGACCAATTAGTGGCGAAAGGCGGTATTAAATCCATAGTATCCGGTGGACACGCCACCCAGAAGGTGATGCAATCTTCCAATTCATTACCGGCATTATCGGAAGCGATTATACAGAGAGTGATCTCACTGCATACAGGAAGAGGGTGGTCGCCGTAAAAATCGATCGCGAAACCTGCGCAGTCAGGCTCCAGTGGGGTTACCACACAATCATCGATCACGTCGCCGATGAGTGCCTCATCGACATAGAGTAGCAGTGAAATGCTTTCCCGGTAAACTCCTGTATAAACTTCCGCCTCAGGATAATCATCACAGACGTTGAGGTGAATATAGGGAACGTACCCGGGCATTACTGTATCTCCTTCTGGGGTTTCCCACCAATCTGCAATAGGAGGCCAGAGGTCAGTGCTGTCCGGAGTGCTGGCAACGATAAATGAATTGCAATCACCTGATCGATTTCCAACAAAATCCTCGGCCTCTACACAGAAGTTCACCCTTTCTCCTGGCGGCAAACCAGCTACTGTCCAATTCAGGGCGTACCCCAGACAATGGATGGGATCCAGAGTAAAATCTGTCACCGGGAACCATGTGGGATCATCACCCAACGTGTAACCAAAATCGATGCTTTCCGGATTGACCCCGGTTGAGTATTCGGCTTCGGGACAAAGGTCACAAATAGAAACGCCCACAATTCTACCAGGGTGAATAAGGTCCGAACTGGGGATCCAGTTACTGTAACAGGGTGGCCAGGTATCCTCTATGGGGTCATCGCAAACC
>JAFGGQ010000112.1 GCA_016930435.1 bacterium | reverse complement strand
ACAATTCTCAAATATTCCATTAGGTGACCGGGCACTGTTATGGCCTTTGCACCCGCGCCAATTCATTATGAAGAATCCGTTAATATTATTTGCTTGACTTTAAATTCTGTTAATATATTATTTGACCACGATTTGAGCAAATTTTTGTTTTAATCGATTATTTAAAGGATTTTAAGGAGGAAAAATGGGGAAAAAAGTCGGGATATTGACCGGTGGAGGCGACTGCCCCGGATTAAATTCGGTGATCCGGGCCGCCGTATGGAAAGGGATTACCGAACATGGCTTTGAAATGATCGGCATACTGGAAGGCTGGAAGGGCCTGTTGGAAAATCTGACTGCCAATCTAACCGTGGAGGATGTTTCCCCACTCTGGAATCAAGGGGGTACAATATTAAAAACATCCCGGACTAACCCCTATAAAATGCAGGATGGAGCCGATAAATGCCTTAACAATTTTAGTAAACTGGGATTACATGCACTAATCGCCATTGGCGGGGATGACACTCTTTCAGTTGCACATAAGCTCTTCCAGGCAAAACTTAATATTGTAGGAGTCCCCAAGACCATCGATAACGATGTTCCCGCTACGGATTACACCTTTGGTTTTGATACTGCTGTCAATATCGCCACTGAAGCACTGGACCGTTGCCATACTACCGCAGCTTCTCACAAGCGCGTTCTTGTAGTTGAGCTGATGGGTCGCCACGCTGGCTGGATAACCCTTCATGCAGGGATTGCCGGTGGAGCTGATCTTATTATCGTACCGGAAAAACCCTTCGATATAGAAGAGGTCTGTAACCGCCTTATCAAATTAAAGGAAAGCGGTAAGGATCATGCCCTGGTTGCCGTCGCAGAGGGAGCCAAACTCGCCGTAAAAGAGGATAAGGATGGGACCTTCGTACTCAAGAACCTGGAAAGGGATCCATTTGGTCACGTTAAGTTAGGAGGCATCGCCAAGGTTCTTGCCGATGAAATAGAAGGTCGGACCGGTATGGAAACCAGAAGCGTATCTTTAGGCCATATTCAGCGCGGGGGAAATCCCACCGCTTTTGACAGGGTACTGGGCACTCGGTTCGGTTTGGCCGCTATCGACCTAATAGCCCGGAAGGATTTTGGCAAAATCACCGCCCTCAGGGGTAACGAGATCGTCGCAGTCGAACTTGAAAAAGCCGTTGGCTCAACTAAAACCATACCCGACAATATGATGCCCCTTACTGAATTCTTTGCTCCTCAGTTAACTAAAGAAAAAGGTTGATTTTCGTCTTACTTTTATTAACTTGACATTTCGGGATTATTATCAATTTTTATAAACTCAATTTTTTTTAAATTTCAAATTTTAATCAGGGAGGCAACAATGACCATAAAGATCGGGATTAACGGATTTGGACGTATCGGCCGCATTATTTACCGCATTGGTTTCCAGGATCCGGAACTGGAATTTGTGGCGGTAAATGACATCACTTCCCCTCAGATGCTGGCCCATCTTCTGAAATATGACTCGGTGCACCGGCAAATCAACCAGGATGTACGCCTGGACGGCAACAGTATTATGGTTGGTTCCAAACGTATCAAGGCCTTATCCGTAAAAGACCCTGCAGAGTTACCCTGGAAAGAATTAGGTGTGGATATCGTTGTTGAATCCACGGGATTGTTCAGGGACCGCGAATCCGCGCAGAAACACATTCAGGCGGGAGCTTCCAAGGTGCTGATCTCTGCACCTGCCAAAGACCCCGATGGGACCTTCGTACTGGGGGTCAACGGCGATCAATATGATCCTTCAAAACATCATATTATCTCTATCGGTTCCTGTACCACCAACTGTTTTGCTCCCATAGTAAAGGTTTTGAACCGGGAATTTGGTATTGAGCGCGGGTTGATGACCACCATTCATGCCTACACTGCCGATCAGCGCATTCTTGACCTGCCGCATAAAAAGGATTTCCGGAGGGCTCGGGCAGCCGCGGTCTCAATTATCCCCACTACTACCGGCGCAGCAAAAGCCATTAGTCTGGTAATGCCTGAAATGGAGGGCAAGCTGGACGGACTGGCATTAAGAGTCCCAGTCGCTGACGGTTCACTGGTTGATTTCACCGCTCAGATTTCCCGCGAAGCTTCCGTCGATGATATCAATCTGGCCATGAAAAAAGCCGCGGATAATGAACTCAAAGGAATCCTGCAATACTGTGATGAACCCATCGTCTCCGTGGACGTCCTGGGTAATCCTTACTCCTCAATTTTCGATGCTGAACTGACCAAAGTTCTGGACAGTAAACTGATCAAGGTATTTTCATGGTATGATAATGAATGGGGATTTTCTGCCCGGATGGTGGATATGCTTAAAAAAATGAAATAGTACCCCCAATAAAAGCCCAATGAAAAGGAGTATATATGCCTAAAATGACTATAGACGACCTGGTCTTGAAGGATAAAAAGGTTTTGATCAGGGTTGACTTTAATGTACCTCTTCCGGAGGGGAAGGTAGGAGATAATACTCGCATTGTTAAGGCCCTTCCCACAATTGAGAAGGTAATCAGCGAGGGGGGCATCCCAATTATTATGTCCCATCTGGGCCGGCCCAAAGGAAAAGCCGATCCTGCACTCTCCCTTAAACCAGTCGCATCCGTTGTGGAGGAATTACTGGGACAGAAGGTTACTTTTTTAGCCGACTGTATCGGGTCAAAGGTTCAAAAGGCATTGGCAAAAGCAAAGCCGGGCGATTGTTTCTTACTGGAAAACCTCCGGTTTTATCCCGGGGAAGAGAAGAATGATAGTGAATTTGCCCGGGAACTATCCCTGCTGGGTGACCTGTACCTTAATGACGCCTTTGGAGCTGCTCACCGTGCTCATGCATCCGTAGTAGCCCTTCCCCAGTTGATGGATTCACCCGCAGCGGGTTATCTGATGGACAAGGAGATCAACTACCTCGGTAAAATTCTGGAAGTGCCCAAGAAACCCTTTGTCGCGGTAATCGGAGGGGCTAAGATAAGCAGCAAGATCGGAGTGATCAATAACCTCCTGGATAAGGTTGATAATATGCTCCTGGGGGGCGGACTGGTCTTTACCTTTTATAAAATGATGGGAGTGGAAATCGGCGACTCCATTTGTGACGAGGAAAGCCTTCATCTGGCTGCGGAGATACTTCAAAAATCCGAAGAGCAGGGTGGCAAAATCCTTCTACCCATCGATCTGATAATAACCGATGATGTGTCCGAGAAGGGAGTGAAGAGGGTTGTATTCTGGGAGGAAATTCCCCCCAGGATGACCGGCGTGGACATTGGCCCGGGAACCATTCAGCTCTATACAGATATCCTTACACGCTCTAAAACCATTACTTTTAATGGGCCTATGGGTGTATTCGAGATAGATGCCTTTGGGGAGGGAACCTATGAGATATTGGAATCCATTATTTCCGCCAAGGCCAACGGGGCAACCACGATAATAGGGGGAGGGGATTCCGCAGCAGCGGCAAAACGCTACTTTAAAGAAGAAGCATTCTCGCATATCAGTACAGGGGGAGGAGCATCCCTGGAATTTATGGAGGGGAAAATACTACCCGGTATAGCCGCACTGAAGGATAAATAAGGAGCCTTTATGCGAAAAATGATAATTGCGGGTAACTGGAAAATGTACAAGACCATCCCAGACGCCTTGAATCTTATCCGTACCCTGAAACCAAAGTTGATCGGGGAGAAAGAGGTTGAAGTTATTATTTGTCCTCCCTTCAATGCCCTATCCCCTCTGGCCGAAATCCTGGTTGATAGCCCCATTAAGCTGGGAGCTCAAAATATGCACTGGGAGGAGGAGGGGGCTTTTACCGGTGAGATATCCGGAAAAATGTTGTTGACAAGCAGGGTAAGCCACGTTATTTTAGGACATTCTGAACGCAGAAAGTTTTTTTGCGAGGATGATGAAATAATTAACCGAAAGGTTCGGAAGGCGCTGGAAACAGGTTTGATTCCCATACTCTGTATAGGTGAAAGCCTGGAGGAGCGTGAAGCGAATCAGACTTTAAAGGTTTTGGAGAACCAGTTACTACAGGGTCTTTCGGGTATAGAGATAAAGGATCCGGCTCGTTTGATAATTGCCTATGAACCGGTTTGGGCTATCGGGACCGGGCGCAATGCAACTCCGGCACAAGCCCAGGAAGCTCACCTATTTATCAGGGATCTTTTAAACCGGAGGTATGAGACGGAAATAGCAAATAATATAAACATACTCTATGGAGGAAGCGTTAAGCCGGCAAACGCCTTGGAGTTACTGCGCCAACCCGATGTGGATGGCAGTCTGGTGGGAGGCGCCAGTCTGAAAGCGGAGGACTTCTTCCAGATCATACAAGCCGGTAAGGAGGTTTGCAACTAACAGAGATGGTAACGATATTAATTATATTGCATTTACTTGTAGCGATTGGTCTGATTGTATCCATTCTAATGCAATCCGGCCAGGGCGGCGGTTTGGCTGCCAGCTTCGGAGGCGGAGGCGGAGGATTCAGCGAAGGAACGGTGTTCGGAGGCCGGGGAGCGACCGCTTTTCTGACGAAGCTTACTACCGGATTTGGTATCGCTTTTGCAGCCACTACTCTGCTCTTGCATATATTCATCGGCAGAGCGCCTATTACTTCCCAGAGCGTGATACAGGAAAAAGCTTCTGAATCTATTCCGACAGAAGCCCCTATGACCGCTCCCGAAGATGATATGGAATGATCCCCTTGCCGGGATGGTGGAATTGGCAGACACGCATGGTTGAGGGCCATGTGGGCGTGAGCCTGTGCGGGTTCAAGTCCCGCTCCCGGCATT
>JAFGGQ010000111.1 GCA_016930435.1 bacterium | reverse complement strand
CTGGTGTATATTTTGCCGATGTCCTCCAGGTAGTGCGCGTCTGAGAAGGTAACCAGGGGGTACTGATTACCGGGAGCAAACACCAGGGTTTCCATTTCCAGTGCAGATCTTGGAGATATCTCCAGTGCATCCAGTTCTAATCCAGGTGGAATAAAACCCAGTTGACCTATAATGCCAAATCGTTCCCGGTCAACATGAGATGCAATGACCAGACCATTCAGGGCATGGGTACGATCTACGATTTCCTCCACGGATAACTCGGTTGCACCGATCAACAGCCGGAAATTCAGGTCGATCACCTGGTCGTTACTGTCCACTACGATCTGGTCGCCAAATGCGTCAGGATCATTCTCACCGGGCAAATGCTGATAGACGATATGTTGCATTTCCATGAGTTTTTTGTAATCGGGGAATAGGGTTAAGATATGTACCTCTTCCCGGGATGTGATCTCCATTCCGCCGATGACTGTTATTCCGATTTCGTCCCCTGCCATTTGCGCCGCGTTCACATTTTCAGCAGAATTATGGTCTGAAATGGCAATGGCATCCAGGCCAAGTTCCTGCGCCTTCCGGACTATTCTGGATGGAAGCATGGCGATATCCCCACAGGGTGACAGGCAAGTGTGGAGGTGCAGATCCATTTTAAATTTTTTCAGCATTTCATAGAGCAATTTAATTACAAACCGCGGAGACCCATTTGATATAATCTGCCCACTACTTCGAAAGCAGGCAATGGGGTTAGCAACAGGGCAATGCCCTCTTTTTCTGCTTTGCTAAGTGTGTTTGGATCGGGTTCCCTATCATTTATCAGTATGATCCCTGCCAGCTCTTTCAAAACAGCCACCGCGATTATATTCTCATGAGTCTGCAAGGTAATCCATAGATAGTTCTTTTCGGCGTTAGCGATAACATCGCTGAGCAGGTCGGAGGCGTAGCCACCGGTAACCTCATGGTTAGAATCAAAATTTTGGGAAGCTGGTTTAAGTTCCAGCTCCGGGATAATGTCCTTAAGTTTGAGCATTTTGGTCTTTGAGGTAAATTTTTGTTATTATTTCCGTACCCTTACCGAGTGTAGATGTAATTTGCATATCGTCCGTATATTTTTTTACGTTAGGGAGTCCCATTCCGGCACCGAAACCCATTTCCCGTATGGTTGTAGTAGCCGTCGAAAATCCTGGTTGCATGGCCTGTTGTATATCCGGTATCCCCGGGCCCTTATCTACCGCGGTTATACTAAGAATCCCGGGGAGGAGGGAAGCGGTTAATTTGCCCCCATTAGTGTAAATAACTATGTTCATCTCTATTTCATAGGATGCAATAGCCGCCCTTCTCACGATCTCAAGCGGTAGTCCCATTCGCTGAAGGGTTTTCTTTAAACGGCTGGAGGCTTCACCAGCATGGTGAAAATTCTGGCCTTGAACGTTATACTCCAAAGTAAGATTAATGTGATCAGCAACCACGTCCTCGAAAAGATGACTGGCCCTGTAACGGTGGATTTCCTCCTCACGATAGTCTATTTCCAGCTTCCTGAGCATTCCCTTGATGATATCGCTTTTTGTAATTATCCCCGCAAGTTCACCGGTCTTTCTCTCGACAATGGGAAACCGGCCGTAACCGAACTTCTCGAATTTTGCTACAGCATGTATAACCGGTTCGTCAGCGCACAGTGTTTCAACGTGATGGGTCATGATATCCTGGACGGTCTTGTTATTTTCACCTCTAACGAGGGATCTGATAAAGTCTTCGATAGAGATGATACCGATCAGCTTACCGTTTTCCATTACCGGGGTGCCGGAGATGCTGGAATCGTGCATTATCTTCCGCAGATCTTTGATGTTCTGAGTTGGCAATACAGTAGTAACCCTGGTAGTCATTATATCCCTGATCTTCAGTTCGTAGGCCAGTTCCTGGAGTTTTGAAATTGAATTATTTTTTTCCATCAATCAGAGTGCGCTAAGGTTCTTTTTTGAAAGAATCGATGAAACCTTCAGCGAAAAGCAAGCCACAGCTTTCGAACATGGATAGATTTGTAGTAAGAATTGGTATGTTTTTAGTCCTGGCAAGTTGGATAGTGCGTTCATCGGGCTTTTTGCCCCTTACGAAACAAACTGCCAACAGGTCAGCCATCTCCACGGTATAGATGGTTTGGATATTGGTCAGGCCGGTCAGGAGCAGGGCATCTTCCAGGGTGAAGCTCAGCACATCGCTCATAAGGTCGGAGGCGCAAACCCTTTTTACTTCACGATCCAGGAGCTTTTCTCCAGTCAACGTTTCGGCTTTCAGTATTTTTTTGATATCTTCAATGGTCATGATCTCCCCACTGCTTTTTTCCCATCTTCGGTTTCAAGGTCGCAACGGAGGCATCGCCGGGCTTCCTTGATTACCATCTCCTCCGTGTATCCCCGGGCTACTTCCTTGAAGTTCTTGGCCCTTTCAGAAGGCGGGATCAAAGGCATTTCCGGCCGGGTGGCTTCGTCAAGTTCGTCCTCTGACAACTCCACGGGTTCGGGATATTGGGATGGTCTGGTAATAGTATAGGTCCTGTTGAGTTCTTGTCCATCGAGATATTTGCCTATCATTTCCGCAGCCAGTTTTCCGGCGGCGATGGCTTCGATCACGGTATTTGGCCCGGTGACTACATCTCCGCCTGCAAATATTCCCTGGCGAGGGGTAGAGAGATACTCCTCGTTGACAACGATAGTGCCCCAGCGGGTTAACTCGAGCCCGTCCTTATCGCTGATGAAACCAGTTTCCGGCTGTTCGCTGATAGCCCGGATCAAGGTGTCCAGCTCCATTGTAAACTCAGAGCCCTCAATGGGGACCGGCCGCCTACGACCACTATTGTCCATTTCGCCCAGTTCTATCCGGATACATTCAACCTTGCTAAGTTTGCCATCTTTAGTGATTATCTTGGTGGGTGCTGCCAGGAATACTATCTTGATACCTTCCTCAAGAGCTTGTTCAACCTCTTCTGCATAAGCTGGCATTTCCTTCTGGGTACGCCGGTAAATAATAGTAACTTCCTCGACTTCAGGAAGCCTTTGCGCTACTCGCGCGGCATCCACTGCCGAGTTACCTCCGCCTATGATCCCGATTCTTTTTCCAATATTCACTTCATGACCCAGGTTAACCATGGTCAGGAAGGGCATGGAACCAAGTACTCCTTCGGACTCCTCGCCGGGAATGCCGAGCATGGTGCTTTTATGTGCTCCCAGCGCTAAAAATACCGCCTTGTATCCCTGCTCAAAGAGATCCTCCAGATTGAAATCCTTACCCAGTCTGGTATTGGTCTTGAAATCAACGATTTTCCTGATCGGTTCGAGATCATAATCCAGGATATCGCGGGGTAAGCGGTGCGGGGGGATGCCTGCCCTTAGCATCCCGCCGATCATAGGGAGTGCTTCAAACACGGTTACCTGGTAACCTTCAATGGCCAGGCTGTTAGCCGCCGCCAGACCCGCCGGGCCGGAACCTACTACGGCTACCTTTTCAGTGCGCTTTTTCAGGGGCTTTAAAGTATGCTCGAAATTATGCTCCTTGCCATAATCGGTCAGGAAGCGTTTGATGTCCCGGATGGCGATAGGCTGTCCGCCTTCTCCGGCCCTGCACTTTGATTCACAGGGATGATGACATACCCTTCCGCATACACCTGGGAGTGGATTGTCCTTACGGACGATCTCCAGAGCCTCGCGGTACTTCCGTTGGGCAGTCAAAGCGATATAGGTGGCCGCTTCTGTTTCAATGGGGCAGGTATGCTGGCAGGGTGAGGAGATTATCTCGGTACAGATCGCGGCATTGCAGCGCTTGAACTTGATATGCTCTTCATATTCTTTTCGGAAATGTTTTATGCTGGATAGTACCGGATTGGGAAGGGTTTGGCCTAATCCGCATTGGGATGCGTCACGGATGGCATAGCATAGTTCCTCCAGAAATTCGATATCTCCTTCCCGGCCTTCGCCCCGGGTGATTCGGGTCAGGATATCCAGCATGACCTTGCTTCCCTCGCGGCAGCTGGTACATTTGCCGCAGCTTTCATCATTGGTGAATTTGAGAAAATACTTGGCCACATCGACCATGCAATTATCCTCATCCATAACGATCATTCCGCCGGAACCCATGATGGCATCGGCTTCCTGGAGCCGTTCATAATCTACGGGGAGGTCCAGCAGGGTGGAGGGAATGACGCCCCCGGATGGCCCGCCGGTTTGCACAGCCTTAAATTTTTTATCGTTGGGAAGGCCTCCCCCTATATCGTAAACCATTTGACGCAGGGTGATACCCATAGGTACCTCTACCAGTCCGGCGTTGATTATATCTCCAGCCAGTGAGAAAACTTTGGTGCCCTTACTGGTTTCAGTCCCGATACTGGAAAACCATTTTGCCCCGAAGTTGATTATACGGGGAACGTTTGCCAATGTTTCGACATTGTTAATAACGGTAGGCTGGCCGAACAAACCCTGCTGCACCGGGAATGGTGGTCTTTGCCTGGGTTCAGCGGGTTGGCCTTCAATAGAGTGGATCAAGGATGTTTCCTCACCGCAGACGAATGCTCCGGCGCCACGGAATATCTCCAGGTCAAAGTCAAAGTCGGAACCGAATATCCCTTTACCCAATAAACCATATTCCCGTGCTGATTCGATGCCCTGCTGAAGCCGTTTGATGGCAAGCGGGTATTCGATACGTGCATAAACAAATCCTTTATTTGCCCCGATAGCGTAACCTGCGATGGTCATTCCCTCGATCAGTGAATGGGGGTCTGCTTCGATGATGGAGCGGTCCATAAATGCTCCGGGGTCGCCTTCATCTGCGTTGCAAATCAAGTACTTTGGTTTTTCGGGATTATTAAATGCAAACTCCCATTTTCTTCCTGTAGGGAATCCTCCCCCGCCCCTGCCGCGCAATCCGGAATCCTTAATCACCTGGATCACCTCATCGGGTTTCATCCCGCTGAGCACCTTGGCTAAGGCCTGGTAACCCTCCCGGCCAATATACTCATCGATATTCTCGGGGTTGATAATGCCCCGGTTCCACAGGGCGATCAGACGCTGGTCCCGGTAAAAAGGTATTTCGTGCAGCTTTTCAATAGGGACCAGGGCTTCCGGATGCTGGTACATCAGGGCTTTAACAGGCCTACCCTTGAGAAGGTGTTCCTCGACCAAATAAGGTATGTCATCTTCTTTCAGAAATTGATAAACCACATCGTCGGGTTGGACGATCAGGGTCGGGCCCCGGGTACATAACCAGCTGCTGCCGGTAGGGACAATCTGAATCTCATCCTGCAGGTTGTGCTTTTTGAGTTCCTCTTCCAATTTTTTTTTGACTTTCAAGGCACCCACTGAAACGCACATAGTACAGGTGCATAATAATAAATTAGTCCTATAAGCCATCTTAGGTTTCCTTATCGCAAAGATTATTTCAAATTAAAGACACGATCATATTTGTTCGGGTCTTTCTGGTATAAAAGTACAATTCAGTTTAAGGCACTCTCTCGCTGCCAAAAGCCAGTGCATATTCCTTAGCGATTTCGCCGCCGATAATATGTCTTTGAATAATTTCAGCAACTTTCTGTGGGGTCAGATCCACATATTTGACCGGAGGCTGTCCCTTTATCTCTACGGTTATCATTGGTTCCCTGCTGCAAAGCCCCGCGCAACTGGAGGTTGTAACAATGATATCTTCGAGTTTATTATCCTCGATCTCTTTAAGCACAGCGCTCATTATTTTACGGGAACCAGCTGCAATCCCGCAAGTCCCCATATGTACAATGATTTTTGCTTTACCGGTACTCTCCCGAAGAAGCATGGTTTGTTTTACTTTCTGGGTTATTTTCTCCAGGTCTTCAGGCTTCAGTTTCTGCATATAAGCCCTCCTTGTAATCTTTAATGATCTTGGGAACTCTTGTTATCCGGAAGTGGCCGTGAATATCCTCATTGACGGTAACTACTGGTGCCTGTCCACAACACCCAAAGCAGGAGATAGTTTCCAATCCGAACATTAAATCCTCGGTAGTATTACCTACTTTGATCCTGAGCAGATTTTGAAATGCTTCTAAAATCCGGTTTGCGCCCTTTATGTAGCAGGCTGTACCCAAACATACATTAATGGTATATTTGCCCTTCGGCTTCAAGCTGAAAGCATT
Organism: bacterium; assembly: GCA_016930435.1. Classification (GTDB taxonomy): domain Bacteria; phylum UBP14; class UBA6098; order JAFGQG01; family JAFGQG01; genus JAFGGQ01. Next base: position 8,077 of record JAFGGQ010000111.1, on the reverse strand, counting down.
ATAGAAGGTAGCGATCTGATAGATAAGGCTCAGGGGGATATCCAGTTCCTCGGATATATAGCGGAGGATATTTTCAGGCAAATAATTATAGCTAATGTTGACATCGTGGAGTGCGGGAAGCAGGTTTCCTTTTTTATCCTTGTAATCCTTGATAATCCTGGTTATTTTTTCCAGTTCTTCCGGACTCAGTTTTATCTCGACTTTTTCATCGGGTGGCTGGATTTCATACCGGACCGGGCAATTTTCCATACATGCGCCGCAACCGGTACATTTATCTTCATCGACATAGCGGGGTTTTTTGGTAATGTTTACCTTGAAATTTCCGGCGTGTCCGGCCAGGTCCTGGATTTCACTATTAGTGATCAGTTCGATGTTTGGGTGTCTTCCGCATTCCACTAATTTGGGGGCCATTATACACATTGCGCAGTCGTTGGTGGGGAAGGTCTTATCTAACTGGGCCATGATCCCGCCAATGGAGGGCCCTTTTTCCATCAAATAGACCTTATATCCAGAGTTAGCAAGGTCCAATGATGACTGAATACCGGCAATACCGCCACCCACGATGAGGACACTTCCCAGTTTTTTATCCTTTGGATCTTTCTTCATAGTTTTTAATTGCCTCTTGTAAGGTGTTTGCCGCAAGAAGGGCGCAGTGTTGATCCTCTTCGGGTAATCCACCGGCTTTTTCCAGTACGGTCAGATTGGTAATCATTTTTGCCTCTTTCAAAGGTTTACCCAGGGCTAATTCAGCGGTTATGCTTGCAGATGCGATACTGGTTCCGCACCCGTCAGTATCGAATCCGATCCTGGTGATCCTCTCATTTTCTATATCCAAAAAGAACTCCATGGTGTCTCCGCAGCTTCCGGTAAGCCGGCCATAACCATTATGCTGGGGCAAAAAACCCAGGTGGCGAGGCTGCATCCAGTGATCAACAACCGTTTCACTGTAATTCCTTCTTACATCTTCTAATATTTCTTCCTGCAGTTCTCGTGCAAATTTGTCAAGGGTACTTTCACTCATTTCTGACTAATTCTTCCTCTACCATTTTCCGAACCTTTTTTTTCTGGTCGTCGGATGGATGCAGCATATTCGCGACCATTTTGCATCTAACATCCTGTACAAAGCGGTCCAGATTTTCGATGCGATCGTTCATGGCCTTGTCAGCATGGCCTTCCTCGATGGCCATATCCCTGAGCACACCCAGAATATCCGCGAATTTTACGTTCTGTGGACAACGGGCATAACAGGCATAACATCTCTGGCACATCCAGATTATGTCAGAAGAAAGCACTTCATCGCGCATTCCCAAAATGGACATGCGGATAAGTTTGCGGGGATCGTAATCTTCATTGACCTCGGCAACGGGGCAAACCGCGGTGCAGGTCCCACAGGTAAAGCATCTTGTAAAGTTGCCAGCCCCGGGTCTAGTGGCAATGTCATATTTGAACTTCTGGTCGAGGTCCTTTAACCTGATTTCTTCCATATTTTCTCCTTATAAGCCTCTAAAATTATATCTGATATAATAGTTGTCATTCACATATTCAATAGGGTAAAAATACTGTTTACAATTAAAGTAATTTATATTCATCCTTTTGGTATTTAGTACGGTTCGGAGATATCTTCCAGTTCTGCCAGCGAGAACACCGGACCGTCGAGGCAGATATATTTCGCTCCGATATTACATCGTCCGCATTTACCGATTCCGCATTTCATTCTTCGCTCGAGGGATGTATAGATCCGTTCTGAAGGGAATCCCAATTCGGTGAGTACGGGCAGGGTATATTTTATCATAATGGGCGGTCCGCAGACAACAACCCAGGCGTCTTTTGAGGCTGGAGCGATTTCCTTGGTTACCGAGGGGACAAATCCTACATGTTTTTTCCACCCTTGAATGCCCTTATCGATTGTCAAATGGACGTTGATATCCTTTCTTGTTTCCCATTTCTCCAGTTCATCCTTATAAATAAGGAGATCGGGAGTCCGGGCTCCGTAAATCACGGTAATGTCCTTATAATCACCCCGGTGCGCGGGATCCAGCATATATACAACAAGGGATCGAAGTGTTGTAAAGGCGAAGCCGCCGGAAACGATGACCACGTTCTGGCCCTTGAATTTTTCTACCGGGTAGTAGTTGCCCAGTGGGCCCCGCACTCCCAATTCATCGCCTTCCTCCAGGTAGTGAATGGCCGTGGTTACCACTCCAACCCGGTTGACCGTGAACCGTAAAAAATCGGTTTCGGTTGGAGAAGAGGCTATACCCAGGGGCGATTCACCTTTCCCGAAAATGGAAAGTTGGCAGAACTGACCGGGCATATAATCGAACCGATCCTCCTTGTTGACGAACTCAAGATCATAAGTTCTAAGGGTGCGATCCGGGGATTCCTCATTTATCCGGGAAACCTTTACCGGTATGGGTATATAAGTTTTTGTTGATTCTACCATTACTCTACTCTCTAAAAAGTTAATAAGTATTCTTTATTATAATCCTAATATAATATCTAAGTTTCCAATATCTGTTTAAGCACTTCCCGAACATCTATGTTGACCGGGCAATAGGTAATACACCTGCCGCATCCGATGCAGCCATATTTATCGAAGTTCTGGATGATGTAGTTGAATTTATGCATGAACCTTTGCTTGACCCTATCAGCGGGGTTTTTCCGGGGATTGTGCCCGGAGCCCTCCTTGGTGAATAAGGGGTACATGCAGCAATCCCACAACCGGATACGCTTTCCATTTTTCTCATTTCCTTCATCCTGTATGTCGAAGCAATGACAGGTTGGGCAAAGGTATGCGCATGCTCCGCAGTTCAGGCACCGTTGGGCGATTTCCTCCCAGAGAGGGTCATCCCACATCCCATCCAGTTTTTCCTTGAGTTTAGCGCTTTCGATCTTCGGGGGTAAACTTTTCAAGGCGGTTTCTTCTAACTTACTGGCCTGTTTCAGATCGGCCTCGGAAGCTTCCTCCCAATCTTTTTGTTGTTTCAGAAGACTTTCACCCTTTTCGGTAACAGCTTCTGCAAGGTAGGTTTCACCCAGGTCGGTTAGTAGAATGTCCATCCCCTCTTTTCCATGAGGGCTGCCATCCAACCAGTTACAGAAACATGTAGGGAGCGTATCATTGCAGGCCAATCCGATGATCAGGGCATTCTTAAAGCGGGTTAACCAATATGGATCTTCAAATTTTTTGGTGCTGAAGACCTGATGCAAAAGCTGGAAGCTTTTGGCGTCGCAGGGACGGACTCCCAACAATGCGAATGGTTTTCCCTCGTAGAAAACCGGTTGAGAGTTGCCATCCTGATAGGTCAGTATAACCTCTTTTTGAGGGAAGAATATCTCTTTTGGGGATGTATCACTGTTGTGATAATCAAGAGTTATCTCTTCGGGTTTTTCCACAAGGCTAAAGGAGATAGTTCCTTCCTTTTCTTGGGGTGCGTACAGAGCATAGTCACGGGTTAATTCATTGATGAAATCACCCAAATTTTTCTTTTTTAGCTTTAATTTTTTCATGATTACATTATGAAGTCTTGTTTTTCGTCTTCTTTATAAGTACAGAGAGCGGGTAATTCCCCGGGGTCCAGACCGGGAGTATAACCGAATCTTTCCTTGATTTCTTTATCCAGATAAAGCCCCAGTGTAACGAGGTCCACGCCGGTAGGGCATGCCCGTGTGCAGGCTCCGCAACCTATGCACCGGCTGGCTACATGCAGGGTACGAATGATGTGAAAGACCATTGTATCCGAGAGATTGGTACTCTTCCCGAACCACTGTGGCTGACTGTCATCAACGATGCACTGTTCGCAATAACAGAAGGGGCAAGCGTTGCGGCAGGCATAACAGCGGATGCACTTGGAGTATTGCTTGGAAAAATATTCCCATCGCTCGTCAGAACTCATTTTCTCAAATTTCTCCAACCAATTCATAGAGCCGCTAGCTTTTTCCTGTTTGAGGCCCTCCTGGATAAATGTATCAGCCAGGGGGGCGGAAGGATATTCGCAGACCAGGCAGTTGTTGGAGACCACATCAGCAAGTTTGATCTCCTCCTTAAAATCCTTACCCTCCACGGTAAGGGTATCCTTTTTCCCGGAGAGTATCTCCTCCATAGAAGGCAGGGAATACTTGAGTACCGGTTTGCCCCCTAATTTATCCCTTATTTTCTTTTGGTCCAAAACCCCGCAGCAGGGAACCCCGATTATCTTGATAGCTTCCCGGGGGAATTGGTTTTCAGCCATCAGCTGGATCAGGGTACGGGCATCGCAACCCTTAGCGGCGATCCCAATCTTGTCACCTTTTTTGTAATTCTTATGGAGAAATTGAGCCAGGTTGTTGCTGCAGGTCATATCGAAAGTCAACTGGTCCAACTCCGCTTCAGTCCGGAAAGCGTGAGGGGCGGAGCGGAAGGGGATGGTGCCTTGTCTGCAGCCCACAAAATAATCGATTTCCTTATTGGCCAGGAGCTTCTGGGCTTGTTTCCTTAAGTCTTCGTTGATAGTTCCCATAATATTAATCTTTCTTTACTAACCTGGAAGCGGGTCCAAGTTTTTTTACGTCGTCAGTTACTTTTTTAATCACTTCGGAGAATTTTTCTCCCTCTCCGGCGGAGACCCAGGAGAACTGGACTCTTCCCGGTTCGATGCCCAGGAAGTTAAGGATAGCGCGGAGTGCAACGAACTTTCTGCGAGCTACGTAATTCCCTGAGATATAATGACAGTCCCCTGGATGGCAGCCTGAAACCAGTACCCCGTCATAACCGCTCTGGAGGCATCGTAATACAAATATGGGGTCGATGCGGCCGGAACAGGGTACCCTGATTACACGGATATTGGGTGGGTACTGAATTCTTGATACTCCAGCCAGGTCCGCACCAGCATAAGAACACCAGTTACAGAGAAAAGCCATAATCCTGGGTTCCCAATTCTCGCTTTTGGTGGTTTGTTTAGTTTCCTGATTTTGTTCCATAGTAAATTCTTGTTATAGTTTGAATTATTGACAAATTATTATAATTATGTTACTCCAATGAAGTTATTGCCTGATAGATTTGCTGGTCGGTAAAGCCGCGCAGGTCAATGGCACCGCAACGACAGGAGGCAGCGCAGGCGCCACATCCCTTGCAAAGGGCATCATTGATTTCGGCTACTCCGGTTTCCTCATTTATTGATGTAGCTGCGTAAGCGCATACCTCTACGCAGGTCCCGCAGGCAGTGCATTTTTCTGGATTCACATGGCAGATGGTACCCTCCGCCTCGATCACCATTTTGCTGAGTATGGTCATTGCCCTCGAAGCCGCAGCGTTAGCTTGAATTATAGACTCATCAATACTCTTGGGACAGTGTGCCAATCCGGCCATGAATATACCTTCGGTGGCGAAATCTACCGGCCTTAATTTCATGTGAGCCTCCAGAAAGAAACCCTCCTTATTCAGAGGAACCTTCAGCATTTTACCAAGATTCTCATTCTGAGCGGGGGGATCTATTCCCACGGAAAGAACCAGAAGATCAGCTTCTATCTGGACCTTTTTGTCAAGAATAGGATCGAAAACGGTAACCAGCAGTTTGGAGTTTGGGTCTTCGGGGTCAAGGGGTTTCACATCCGGCTTTCTGTCCAGATCATATTGAATGAAGATAACTTCCTTATCACGGGCTTCCCCGTAGAATTTTTCTCTCAGGCCATAGGTGCGAACATCCCGGTACAGGACGAAGATATCGGTTTTAGGCTTTTTCCCCTTTAGTACAAGGCTGTTTTTTATCGCATGGCTACAACAAACCCGGCTGCAATACAGACGGTCGCCTTCGCAACTGGTATATTCTTCAGGTTCCCGGGAATCAACACACTGGATCATGACTACATTTCTTAAATGGTGGTTTTTGAAATCCTCCTGAGTCATCATCCTCTCAAATTCCTTTTGGGTTAACACATTGCGATTCTCACCATAAAGGTAAGAGGATGTTTTGTGCTCGTTTCCTCCGGTGGCAACCACGACAATCCCATGCTCCACCTCGATAGGGTCTTTATTCCCGGATTGTATATTAGTTTTGAAATTTCCAACGTAACCTTTAATGGTTTTAATCTCGGAATCCGAATAGACCTCGATGAGTTTATGAGCTTTTACCTTTTTAATAGTATCCTTCAGTAATTTTTGGGGGTTTTCCCCTTCCAGTGTAAAGAACGTTGTGCGTAGATGGCCTCCCAGTTCCCCTTCCCGTTCCACCAAGTAGGTTTGGAATCCGCTTTCGGCGAACGCAAGTGCTGCTGTCATCCCGGCGATACCGCCTCCGATTACCAGGGCATTAGGGTTAATTGGGATGGGGAGTCGCTCCAGCGGTACAAGGTCGTGTGCCTTGGCAACGCCCATAGCAACAAGTTCCTTGGATTTTAAGGTGGCCAGCTCCGGTTCGTTCATGTGAGCCCATGAACATTGGTCCCGGATATTTGCCATTTCGAAGAGATACTGGTTGAGGCCGGCTTCCCTTAAGGTCTCACGGAATAAAGGTTCATGGGTGCGGGGAGTGCAGGCGGCTACCAGTATCCGGTTGAGTTTATATTTTTCGATCTTATCCTTGATATCATCCATGCAATCCTGGGAACAGGCATAGAGGAGGGTATCGGCATATTCCACGTTGGGGAGGGTTTTTGCGAATTCGGCAACCTGCTTGACATCAACAACTCCGGCGATATTTATACCGCAATGGCAGATGAAAGCCCCGATACGGGGGCGGTTACCTATGACATCCTTTTCTGGTGGAAATTCCTTTTTGGAGACCTTCTCCTGGCGTTCCAGTCCCAGCAACCTGGCGCAACGTCCAACTGCCCCTGAAGCGGACATTACAGATTCCGGAATATCCTTCGGGCCGCTCATAGGCCCACACACAAATATCCCTTCCCGGGAAGTGTTCAAGGGGTTGAACAGGTCAGTGCGGCAGAACCCGTATTGATCCAATTTTATATCAAGTTTATCCGCCAGAGGTTCCAGATCCTTACGGGCTTCCAATCCAACGGAAAGGGATATCATATCGAAATCTTCGCTATCATGTTTCCCGTTGGGTTGGGTAAAATGCACGCGCAGCTTCCCGTAATCATCACTCTGCGGATCATTGGATACCTGGGTTATTTTTGCAACTTTGGCCCGGACGAACTTCACTCCGAATTGTTTTTCGGCACGATAATAATATTTGTCAAACTCTTTACCATAGGCGCGTATGTCCATAAAAAAGATGGTGGGTTCCAGCGTTTTGATATGTTCTTTGGCAATGATAGCTTCTTTGATGGCATACATACAACAGACTGCCGAGCAGTAATCTTTGCCGCAATCCACATCACGTGAACCTATGCACTGTAAAAAGGCGATTTTACGGGGTTCCTTACCCGTGGATCTTGTAACCACGTGACCGCGATGGGGTCCCGAAGCGCAAAGCAATCGTTCAAATTCCAGGGAGGTGTAAACGTCCTTGAATTTACCATAGCCAAATTGAGCATAACCGATAGGGTTGAAGGCATCAATACCTGTCGATAGTATAATTGCACCGGCGCTTTGCTCAACTATCCGGTCAGTATCATCGAAATTTATAGCATCAGCGGGACATTCCTTTTCGCATAAGCGGCAGGCGCCCTTATTCAGATAAAGACAGTGTTCCTCGTCTATAACGAAGTTAGAGGGCACACTTTGAAGGAAATAACGATAGATTGCCTTCCTTTTGCGAAGCTGAGTATCGAATACATCATCTACCTTTACCGGGCATTTTTCCTCACATATACCACAGGCGACGCACTTAGTGGTATCTACATACTTTGCCCTTTCCAGTATTTTTACCTTGAAGTCACCGGGTTCACCGCTTACCGCCAATAGATCAGAACAGGTATGAATTTTTATGCCGGGATGTCTGGAGCATTCGCTCATTTTTGGAGAGAGAATACAGAGAGAACAATCATTTGTGGGAAAGGTTTTGTCGAGTTGAGCCATCCTGCCGCCAATAGAAGGAGATTGTTCGATCAGATGAACATCTGCTCCCATGTCAGCAAGATCAAGTGCTGCCTGAATACCCGCAACTCCGCCTCCCACGACTATTACCGATTTACTTTT
>JAFGGQ010000110.1 GCA_016930435.1 bacterium | reverse complement strand
CCGATGCGGACAGCGCTTTATACGCCTTATTCGCCGATTCGGCCGGTGCGGTTGACTGGAGCGATATCAGCAATATTCCCTCCGAGTATATCGAAAGCATACTCTTCGTTATGCCCACCAAACCGGTAACGGGGGTTCGTGACGGTTCCATCACCAATCCTTTTCAGACGATTAGCCAGGCCTGTGCCGCCGCAGTTCCCGGAGACAAAATCTGGGTAGCTGCCGGTACCTTTAACGAGAGCTTCGTGGTACCTGCTCGGGTCAGCCTCTACGGAAACGGTATCGGAAAGACCGTGATCAACGGCGCGATAACCATGAGCGGCGGCAACCAGCAATTGCAGGATGTTACGCTTCAGGATGTTCTGATCTTGAATGGCACCTCCAGCCTGATAGATGTTCACAGTTATGCCCCCATAGTAGCCAATGGTGATCTTCAGGGCTATAATCTGACGATCTGGGAATCTACCGGATCTGCTCCTTCTCTGAGTGTGAACTCAGGGCAGGTATCGCTGGTCAACGGCACTATCCGGTCAATCGTTCCCGGCAATCTTGCGGTATTCCAGAGCGGCGGTCAGCTTGTTCTGAGTTCGGTAAGCGTGGAGGGTACGAATCCTGGAGGCCCCATCATCCAATCAGTTGGAGGCTTCTTCACCGCTTCTACCTGCTATTTTCTGAACTTCGGTGGTGGACCCTCTGCCGACCTTAACAACGGGGCGACTCCTCTTACCCCCAATTCGCTTCAGAACCTCTTTGTTCTTGGGGATGTGACCTGCGGTTCGGCAGTAACCTATACCGCGGATTATGCCGGCGGGAATGTTACCGGTTCCGCCCTGCTTGGTTACACCAATAATGGCGTTCATACCTTTATGGATGATATAGTTCTTAATGCCGGACTGCATGACGGTTTCAGCCTGGGCAATGCGGGTGACGCTCTGCTGTCCGATGGCAGTCAGGTTTACTGGGGCAATGTTGACAGCGTGAACTGGGCCGATTCGGCGGGTTATGCGGTTTATGCGGATACCGCTAACTTTGTATGGCGCATACCCTGCGACAGCGTAAATGCCTGCCTCGACTGGGATACGCTGGGTTTTTATTACCAAAGTACCGATACTGTAGCTTATGCCTGGTTCGCTTTTCAGGCCGACAGCGCTGATTGGGCCGATAATTCAGGCTATGCCCTTGATGCTGCTCATGCCGCTGATGCGGACAGCGCTTTATACGCCTTATTCGCCGATTCCGCCAACTACGCTGCTCTCGCGGGAGGCATTGAAGGCTCACTGCTTCTTGAATGCGGCGAACGGATCATCGGCCGAGACGCCACCTGCGCCGATAGCTTCATTATCTATGATGATGGCGATACTACACGCTTCGAAAGCGATAATCCAATCAAGTTCGGTTACAACTCCCTCATAGTAGAGACCGGTGGCGATGTGATAATTGATGGCAACCTGGGTATCGGAACCGATGCACCCGCCCAGAACCTGGAAGTGCGCGGCGACGCCCTATTCGGCGGCGGATCTACGGATTATGACGGCACCGATGAATTCATCCAGATCCAGGGACAATCCGAAGATTGGTATATCGGTGTACGGAACCTTGCCACGGCGGGTAATTCAGACTTCCATATCGGGCTTACTCAAGCGCAGGATGGGATCTTCCATATCCAGCCTGATGGCGCTGTCGGTATCGGTACTACCAGTCCTAATGCGCTGCTGGACCTCGGCGGGTACGGCGCGCCGGAGATGGTACAGCCCACTCTCCTCATCGCTGACAATGTCAATGGCTTTGCCGGAGTGGAAATGAGGAACAATAGCACCGGCATCTCAGCGGATTTTCGCTTTGCAGTGTTCTCGCCTAATGACGATTACCTGGCTTTCTCCATGCCCGGTGATAATAATAATGCTTTGCTGTTCGGTCAAACCCGGAATACGACTGCCTATATATTCACAAATACCCTTGGTGGAGGCGGCCCCAGAAATTTGGGGATCGGGACATTCCAGGAAAGCGATCTTATTCTTGCTACTCACGATATAGAGCGGCTGCGTATCCAGGCCGATGGCGATGTAGGTATTGGCACCTCAACTCCCGGTGCCGCGCTGGCCGTTAATGGCGGTGTGCATATCGGCGGGGATTCGGATCCCGGTGACAATAACCTGCTCGTAGATGGCGACATTAGCATTGGTGAACTCTTCGCCCTGCAGCAAACAACCCAGACCGCATTAGCCGCTAACGCCACACTGACCCCCGGTTCATCACACATCCTGATTGCAGGAGCCGCCGGACCGGTAACACTGGGCAGCGCAGGCGTTTCCGCGGCAATCGCCGACGGAAGTTACACCGGCCAGATCCTCATCCTCGTGGGAAATAGCGATGCAAATTTTGTAAGCATTAGAGATCAAAATAACCAACCTGCCAGTAATGTTGAATTAGACAATAACAATGATATTACTATTAGAAATAATGAAACTCTGATGCTTATGTGGAATGGCAGTGACTGGGTGATGATCGCTTATAGCGCGAATTAGGTTTAAGAGCAAGTAATACTAAAATTGATCTCCCGGGGGTTTCCCGCCTCCGGGAGTTTTTTTACTTAAAATCAAATGATTGAATTAGATACAAAATTATTAATTGACTTTCAGGCGCCCCTCTTTAAATTTACATCATAATTATTCACCTGCACTGAATATGACCGATAAGAAAATTGTATCGCTATTGACCTCGAGATCCGTGAAGGGCTGGACTGCCCTTGTGGAAAAATATTCCGATCTGGTCTATTCAACCATCTACTATGAGGTTAAACCCACCCCGGGTGAAAGGGACCTGGTGCCTGACATTTACCTTTTTGTAATGTCACATCTACGGGAAAAGGATTATTCCGGGTTTGGTTTCCGGTGCAAATTCTCCACCTGGCTGACGGTTGTGGTTCGGAACCTGATAACCGATTATTATCGATCGCAGTATGGCCGGCGGAATCTCCCGAAATATGTCCAAAACCTTTCGCTTTTAGAACAGAGGGTATTTATATTATACTACCGTGATGGCTACTTCGATTCTTTCGAGCTTTTCGATGTTCTCCGCAACGAATTTCCGGAAGCTGAATATTCAGCAGTGAAAATGACACTGGATAATCTTGAAGCGAATCTTGGTTCAGCGTTGAGGGAGCGTTATGTTTCGGAGGGTGCGGGAGACCGGGAGGTTGCTCTGGATGCATTGTTTATTGAGTCGCCGGTGGACCCGATCTCTCCAGCCGATCCGCAGGAAGAGCTGATACAAAGGGATAATGAAACCCGGAAGATTAAGCATTTGCAGATAATGAGAAGGGCACTGAGACAGCTAAGCTTTGAACAGCGAACCCTTTTAGTACTCCGTTTTTATAAGGATATGCCTGTGCCTGAGATTGCCGGAAAGCTGGGCGTTAAAAATCCCAAAAGGCTCTACTATGAGATTGAAAAGGCATTAAAAAAGCTAAAATATCTGTTTGAAAAAATGGATTAATTCCGTCGTATATATACGGTGAAAATAGACATGAAATGCGCTTCATACATTACTATTTTAAAGTATCTGGACGGCTTGTTGGGCGAGAAGGAGAACGCTGCTTTTCGTGATCATCTGGGCCATTGCACCCGCTGCTCCGAAAAGGTGAAGTTTCTTGATGAGCTTAAACAATCCCTGGTTATAAAACCATTATCCGGGGATAATAGCATAGATGCTTGTCCGGATGAGGAGCTTCTGGGTGCTTTTCTGGAAAATAAACTGCAGGCTGCAGAAGAAAAGGAGATAGCTGGTCATTTACTGAGCTGTCCGCAATGTCTTGATAAGCTTTTTGCGGTTCGTTCTGCCGTTTATGATCAGAAAGCAGGCTTGAGGGGTACCCCGCAGGGTTTGATTAATCAGGTTGGCGGCCCCTCTCCGGGTTTAGTATTTTCAGTTAAGGAATGGGTGGCTCAATTTTATCCTAACATCAGGGGGTGGAAGCTTGCTGAGGTCTTTGCGGGGACGGTGATAATCTGTCTGCTTATTGCTATAGTAATAATCTCATATATAGCGGAGAGTTTTACGGATCTGCAGTTAGAGTACCGTTCAGCGCCCAACCGGCCCCGGATATTGGCGGATTACCAGGCGCAAACATCGGAACAGCTGGACAATATTTACGTTGGGATTCTGGAGGTTTCCCCGGAATTGTTGCGTTTGCTTGCCGGAGAATCCCTGCCGGGGCAGGATGTAATCGCCGATTTGATTAAGGTTCAGGATGATGATTTCCCTGCGGAAAGGGTGACCAGCTTATTGATTAACCGTGAATTATGGGCTCGTTTCAGGCCTACCGAGCCGGATTTGGGGGCTGACGAGATAGCTAAAATGGAGGCCCCTCAGCCACAAATGGCAATGAAGGGGAGGGAAGATCTGTCAGAAGCTGCTGAAAGGGATTACCCTGTGATGGCTTCCGCTGAGGAGCGGGTCGAAATTGTCCAGCAGAAAAAAAGCATGCTTCTTTATGATGAAGATGTTGCATTATCTGATGACGGTAAAGGAAAAATATCGGAGTCGGAAACCCTTGCCGGTCAAGAAGCAGTTTTGAGTGAACCGAAAGTGTTTGTGGCGAGTCCTGGTGATTCCGCACTTAGAAGCCCGGTTCGTGTCCGGGTGATACTATCCGGGGATGGTCAATTAAGGTTAATTCCATTGCCTTCCAAACCATAATCCAAGTAATCAGGGTAAATTTTTGAATTTAAGGCAGGTTTCTTCAGGCAGGGCTTGATTGATAAAGGAACCGGTTGCGCATTCGAATCCGCCGATATGGGTGATCCGGGGTAAAAGTTCAAAGTGCCAGTGATAGGTTCTGTCAACGGGCTTATCTGGCAGCGCATTTTTATTTAGGCTGTGAAGGATCAGGTTATAGGGAAAATTGCCCAGTATTTGCTCCAGGTTCTGAAACAATTTTTTAAGGATTTCAGCCAATCGGGATATTTTTTCAGGGGGAGTCTGAAGGAAATCATGGTGATGTTCTCTGGGGAGTATCCAGCATTCGTATGGGAATCGGCTGGCGAAGGGCATCAGAACAACGAATTCGGGGGTTTGGAAGGGGATCCTGAGGTCTTTTTGGAGTTCGGTTTGGATGGTATTACAGAACAGGCAATTGCTGGTTTTACGGTAATGCTGCCCGGATGCCTTCAGTTCTTGCCGTAGAGCTGCAGGGATGTATGGAATGCCCATTAACTGTGTATGGGGATGACTCAGCGAAGCCCCGCCGGTCCTTGCGTAATTTTTGAAGACCTGAACATATTTTATAAATGGTAAGCTGTATATTGCGGTCAGGCGGGATTGATAGACTTTTAGTATCTGTTCTAATCTAGCTATGGGCATTTGGGAGATTTTCCGGGAGTGTTCCGGGGTTTCGATGATCAGTTCGTGAACCCCGGTTCCTGGCAGGCAGAGCGTATCTGGTGAACATTCTGGTACCTGGTTGTTATTCGGTGAGATAGCAGAAAACTTATTGGGGATTACCCGTATTTCCCAGCCCGGGCTATCCGGCTGCGTATCCGGTGGTCTGATGGCATATACCTCCGGCGGGGTCAGGGTTTCATTCCCCTCGCAAAAGGGGCAGGTACCGGAGTCGGGTGGTATCTCGTCCGAATAGCTATGGGGCCGGTGATGGCGTTCAGGTGCCAATATTACCCACCGATCCTGAAATATGTCGTACCGTATCTGGGACATTTTCACTCTTTATTCCTTAAGATTTAAAATAGGGTGATCCCGGTCTTAATGCAAGGGTATATTTTTCTGATCAGGATTTGACAACCATTAAAAAAATGATATAATAGAAATAGAAAGAGAATTAACAGTATTATTTTAAATTATGAACGACCGAAGCCGCATTAAACTGTGGAGCTGGTCTCTGGGATTTGCCAGTCTTTACAGCCAGGTTTTTCTGCTGCGGGAGAGTATCGCTCTGCTTCGCTCTAATGAGCTGGTGGTAGCTTTGTTCTTCTTCTTCTGGTTGGTGCTATATGCTGCCGGCAGCGGAATTTTTTCCCGGTTTCGGAATTTGGGATTAGTCCAGGTGGCTTTGGCGTTTTCCCTTCCCTTTTCATTCTTCTGGATAAAGCTATTGGGATCAATACTACAGGTTCATCCCGGTCGGTTATGGGATTTCTGGCGGATAATCCTATTATTATTGCTGGCTTTGGTGCCTTTCGGTATATTAGCGGGTACTTTTTTCGGGCAACTCTGCAGGAAAGCACGAAGTTCGGGTTTAAAAGCATCAACAGTTTATATTTTTGAAGCGCTGGGCGCAGTACTGGGGGGTATCCTAAGCCTGATAATGGTAGCCCGTATCCCGCCGGTACATAGCTTCATTATGATCGGGACTTTCCTGGGGATAATCTGGATCTTTACCGCCCGGACCCCGGTAAAGATAACTTCAGTAATATTAACCTCTCTTTTGATGTTGCTTGCTATGAATGCTCAATCACTTTCCGGCGTAATGGATAAACTCTATTGGAAAGGTTATGAGAGCCAGTCCTATGAATCCCGGTATGGCAAGATATTGGTGTTATCCCGCCAGGGTGAGCAGTACCTATTTGAAAATGGGAGTCTGGTAGCCGCGACTGCAGATACGGTCTATCTCGAATCATTGGTTAATCTATGTTTGCTGGCTCATCCGGGGCCTGAAAGGGTATTGCTCGTAGGTGGAATCTACGAGGGAGCTGTAGGTGTAGCCCTTCAGCATCATCCCCGGAGTATAACCTACCTGGAAGTAGATCCCCGAATCCTTGAGGTTACACGTCCTTTTTTCCCGAAAGTAGAACGGGCGATGAACGAGCCACGTGTGGATGTAGAGTATTCCGATGCGCGTTTCTGGATCAAAAAAAGTAATCGGAACTTCGAGGTGATTATGCTCCTGTTGCCTAATCCCCAATCGGGTTTTATGAACCGCTTCTATACCCTGGAATTTTTCCAGGAAATAAAAGGGAGACTGGATTACGATGGTATTTTTGCCTTTCAACTGAATGTAGGAGTAAATTATATTTCCAGTGAGGAGCAGGTTATGGTGAATTCAGTCAGGGAGGCCCTTCAGAATGTATTTATACATGTCCGGCTGGTTCAAATGGACAATGGCCTTTTGTTTTTTGCTTCACCTCGAAGTCCCCTGGAGCTGGACCCTGATCTCCTTAATGCCCGGCTGGAGGAAAGGGGTATTAGAAACCGCTATTTAAACCGCGAGGTATTGGCTTATTTCCTCGACCCTTTCCGGCAGAATAACCTGGAGAGCATGTTGATCAAAGATGCCAGGGAGAAGTTGATAGTCAACCGCGATTTCTCTCCAATTGCCTATTATATTGGTCTTCAGGAATGGTTTAAATTAACCGGTGGCGGAGTTTTATTGAAAAAACTGAAACTCCTCCGGCTGGAACACTGGCTGATATTCTTTTTGACCGTTTTTTTACTTGTCAAACTATTAAATAGATATATATTTAACAAAAATTTAGGGACTATTGTATTAATTATTGTTGGTGGATTAGGAGGGATACTTACTGAGTTAATTGTACTTTACTTATTCCAGGCACTGTTTGGCTATCTATACTGGTTAGTGGGCGTTTTAACCAGTGTATTTATGCTGGGATTAGTTACCGGGGCAAATCTCACCAGGAATAAAGAGCGGTTTATCTTCTTTCGGTTATGGTCCCTTTTATGGATTATATTTGTATTGATAATGCTCTTTCTCTTTAAGTGGACGTCATTGTATCAGCGGTTGGGTTATATCAGTGGGACGTTATGTTTTATGGCTTTACAACTGATTGCCGGCACCTTGACCGGGATGTTATTCCCCCTGGGTGTGCGTTGGTTCGAAAGCCGGTTCCCCTCCACTGTTAATGCCGGCGGCATAGTATTTGGGCTGGATAGCCTGGGCGCTGCAATGGGCGCGGTATTAACCGGTATAATCTTCATCCCTTTAATGGGAATTACGGGCTCGCTGATACTCTGGCTGATCATTTTGATATTGGCTATGCCGATATGGATTTAAATAGGATGATTATGGACTTTAAAAGAATAACATCATTGATCCTGGTGATCTTTCTTCTTTGGGGGTGCAGCGAGAAGGGGAATACCAAGGGAGGATCGGATAAAGAAAGCGAGGAGGGGTTATCTATGGATAATATTCGAAAACCAGCCGTGTCCGGCATGTGGTATCCCGCAGATAGTGAGGCGTTAAAGGCATTTCTGGACAGCGTTTTCATGGAGACAGAGGATATACCTTTAGAGGGCGATTTATGGGGTTTAGTTTCCCCTCATGCCGGATTTGTATATTCCGGCGGAGTGGCCGCCCATGGCTTTAAACTGCTGGCACGTGATGTAGAAAAATACCGTGAATATACCTATGTTTTGATCGGGGCCTGCCACAGGGTAGCCAGTAACTCCATAGCGGTTTGGGCGGAAGGTGGATTCCGAACCCCCCTGGGAGTTGTCAGGGTGGACGAGGAGGTAGCCCAAAAGCTGCTTGATTTTGACCCGGTTTTTAAATTTGACAGGGAACCTCACATTCCGGAACATTCTCTGGAAGCGGAGATCCCCTTTTTACAGTATATATTGGGTAATAACATAAAGATAGTGCCCATTTTATTTGGAAGCCAGAGCTCTGAACACGTCGATATCCTTACTAATGCCCTGAAAAAGCTTGACAAAGAGTATAAACTTATTTATATTGCAAGCTCAGATATGTCCCATTACCATCCCTACGATGTAGCGGTGGAAATGGACAGAAGGGCGATTGGATATACCACTGCTCTTGATACCGAGGCTTTGATAAGTGGGATAAGGAGTGGGAGAGTAGAGTATTGTGGGATTGGTGGGGTAATAACCCTGATGAATTTAGCCCAGGCAAAGCCAAATTCAAGAGCTGTTCTTTTAAAATATGCCAACTCTGGTGATGTCCCTATCGGAGAAAAAGCGCGCGTAGTAGGTTATTGCGCGGTTGCCTTTGCCCAGATTGATGACGCCGGTAATCAGAAGTCGGACAGTATAGAGTCCGAGTCTGAATACAGCCTGACCGAAGAGGAGAAGGTTTATCTGCTGGGTTTAGCACGCCGCAGTATTGATGGTTTTGTTCGGGAAGGGCGGATTCTGGATGAGCCGGTGCCGGACAACCCGAAATTGGTCGAGGATGGCGCGGTTTTTGTCACCTTGAAGGAAAATGGAGACCTGCGGGGCTGTATCGGTGAGATGGTAGCTACACAACCTCTTTACCAATCGGTTATCAGCCGGGCTATCTCTGCCGCTACAAGGGATCCCCGCTTCCGGCCGGTGATCGAAGATGAGCTGGAGAATATCGAAATTGAGATCTCGGTACTCTCCCCGTTGCAAAAGGTAAGTGATTATAGCCGGATAGAGATGGGTAAACATGGAGTACTGGTCAGAAAGGGAAATAGTTCAGGGACTTTTTTGCCCCAGGTTGCTACCGAAACCGGCTGGGACCGGGACCAGTTCCTCCGACAGCTGTGCAGCCAGAAAGCCGGTCTGTCACCAGATGCATATAAGAACCCGGATACGGAACTTTATGTTTATACGGTAGTAAAGTTTTCGGAAAATGAGTTTGGACTTAAATAGGATGTGATAATGATGATTATGAAAAAGAACATGATACTAATCACGCTAACCTTATTTTTAATATTTTTGTTTGTTAATTGCAAAATTGACCATGGTTTGGGGCCAATTGATGAGAGTACCGGGATCACCGGGACCATTACCTTTACGGGAAGCTGGCTGGAACCCACAGATATACTGAATTTTCCCGGGGTGGGATATCTTTTTGCACCTGCTGCGCTGAAAAATTCAGTTCCACTGGATGAAATGAATTTATTCTATATCATTGCATTATACGATACCGCTGGGGATAATTTCAGTCCTTTTAACCTGGATACTCTCTATCCCGCTGTTGGTTGTGAGAATTGCACAGTAAAAGTGGACTATACTATCGCCCCTCTTGAACCTGGGGAATATAACTGGATCTTCTTTCTGGCAGTTCCGCAAAGCCCTGATTTTGCAAATCTGGGTAAATATGTTATGGCCAGTTATTATGCTTATGGTGATTCATCAGAGTATGGGCAGGTTGTGGTTGAACCGGAAAGGTTGACTAAAAATATTGATATGACCGTTGATCTGGACAGTCTTGCTGCAATTATTGAGAATCAGGAAAAAGCGGTAAGTTATTAATACCGGGAGGTTGACTAATGTTGAAGGATCATAATATTTTAGTAGTTATAATGTTATTTTTACTAATCTGTACTTCTTCTCTATTTGGAGCGGTAATCCGGGGCCAGGTTATCAATCAGCATACCGGAGAGCCGCTTATCGGGGCTAATATCATAGTTACCGGCACGAAGCAAGGTGGCTCAACCGATCTTGATGGATTCTTTTTTATCCCCAATCTTCCCAAGGGGAAGCATGAGGTCCGCATCTCCATGATGGGTTATGAGAGTACCATTAAGATGGCTACCCTGAAGAACGAGGAAGATGAGAAGGAATTAAAGATTTATTTAAAAGAAGTAAGTATTCAGGGTGAACCGGTTATTATTACGGCCAGCAAGAAGGAGCAAAAGCTTCAGGAGTCTCCGGTAAGCGTAACTGTCGCTCAGGCCGATGAACTGAATGTAAATAATGCCATCACTATGGAAGATCTGATGAAAAACATTGCTGGTGTATCCATGTATGACAGCCAGGTAAGCATTCGGAATTCCAGCGGCTATGCCTATGGTGCCGGGACCCGGGTTCTGCTTTTAATTGATGGAGTACCCGCCCTTGCCGGTGATACCGGTGAAATAAAGTGGGATAGCTTGCCTATTCAGCAGATCGAGAGGGTGGAAGTGGTCAAATCGGCTGGTTCAGCGCTCTATGGCTCCAATGCAATGGGCGGGGTGATCAATATCATTACCAAAGAAGGTGATTATAAGCCTTCCTACAGCGCTACCATGATGCTGGGTATGTACGATAAACCCTATTATGATGAATGGAAATGGACTGACAGACTGCAGCTTTACCATCATTTTGGACTGGAGCACTCCCGCAAGGTAGGGAAAACCCAGATGATGCTTTCCTTCAATGAAAAGATGTCAGATGGTTACAAGCAGGCAGATGATTTTGTCCGGGGCTCTTCTATGGGTAAATTCCACTACGAGCATTCCCCGGAAACCAATCTAACCCTTTTCTATAATATTGCTTATGAGGACCGGGGCTGCTGGTTCATGTGGATTGATCAGAACAGTCCTTATGAAGTGGACCCCCGCCGGCTGGATGACCGGGTTTATTCCGGAAAGTTTAATACTTACCTGAAATTTAACCGGAAGTTATTTGAAAAGAACCTGTTTTACACCATGAAAGTGCACTATATGTACACCCGCTGGTTTCAGGATTTTATGAATGGCAAAGAAAAGGATTATTCAGCCAGTGGGAAGTTGGGGGTAGATTCACAATTCAACTTTTACCAGTACGATAACAACTCGATTGTATTTGGTATTGAAGGGTATTATTCAAATGTGAATTCCAAGATTTTTGACAAGAGGTTTGGAATGGGGGGCGCGCTATTTCTACAGGACGAGATCTCCTACCTGCATCCCCTTGTGATCACGGGTGGGGTTCGATATGATTATTCCTATGTGGGTAATCAGTCTAAATGGTGGCAATTAACTCCTAAATTAGGGCTGGTATATCATTTAAACAATAATATAACCTTCCGTGGTTCAGGGGGGATGGGATTCCGTACACCTACCATTGCCGAACTCTTTACCGAAACTACTCTTAGCGGGGTTATTGAGGTTCAGCCTAATCCCCAGCTTAATCCTGAGGCCGCTCAGTCGATTGAATTTGGAGTTAACTACATATACAAAAATCACTATCTTGATCTGGCCTTTTTCTGGAACGAATATGAGGATATGATCGAGGCTCAAATCATTGACGCCACAGAAGGGATCGCCAAGTTCGCGAATCTCGACAAGGCACGGATCAGGGGTGTAGATTTCTCAGCACATACCAGTTACGGGATGTTCAGCCCCAGCATTAGTTATGTCTATACCGAGGCTAAGGATCTATCTAATGGAGAGCCTCTGGCCTACCGCCCCGAACATACCGTTAACCTTGCCATGGGAATCGATTATTCCAGCTTCGGACAGTTTAACGTGAGCTATTATTATGTCAGTTTGCTGGAGAAAGTCGGTTTATTTACCGGAGATCCGCGGGTTCCGGTTAAATTATTTAATGTAGGCCATAAGTTTAAATTGGGTAATTTTACTGTCAATACACAGGTCAAAAACCTATTTGAGTATAATTACCTGGTTGTTGAAAGAACCATGGCAGAACCCCGAACCTATGATATATCAGTTACAGCAAGTTTTTAATAGGAAATAAGAAAAATCATACTATAACGGAGTATTAAAATGAAAAAGGACATTCATCCTAAGTATCATCAAGCGAAGGTAACCTGTGCTTGTGGAAATACCTGGGAGGTAGGTTCTACCAAAGAAGAGATCAGGGTAGAAGTTTGCTCGGCATGTCACCCCTTCTTCACCGGCAAGCAGAAATTACTGGATACTGCGGGTCGGGTTGAGAAGTTTAAGAAAAAGTATAATATCAAGGAAAGTGTTCGGGAGGCTATTAAGGAGAAAAAATAATGCCGGGTATGCCGCTGATTAATAGTAACATAGGTTTATGTATCCTATCAGCGGCGAATCATGAGTATATTCTCCCTCCTTTTAGTATTAGTTTTCCAAATTTTCTTGGAAAATGATCATTCGGGATAACAGGCTATTCCCGATGTGGTTTATTTATTACAATTGCTGATTGGTTGATGATCAAAGATGGAATGTGGTCGAAAATTTGCCCGGTTTGTAGAGATTGTGGAGAAATTACGGGGGGAAAATGGGTGTCCCTGGGACCGTGAACAGGATTACCACTCAATGAAACCCTACCTCATAGAAGAGGTTTATGAGGCTATTGAAGCCGTCGATAAAAACGATTACCAGAGTCTGAGGGAGGAGTTGGGTGATATTTTGCTCCATATAGTTTTTTTTGCTCAAATGGCCAGGGAGGAGCAGCAGTTTGGCATTGAAGATGTGATCGAATCGATTAGCCAGAAGATTATCAAACGGCATCCCCATGTATTCGGTACTACTGAGGTATCTACTTCTGCAGAGGTGCTTCAGAACTGGGAAAAGATAAAGCTCGCTGAACGGGAGGAGAAGGATGTGAAGGCTTCTATTTTGGATGGGGTACCCGATAAAATGCCCGCATTGCTTGTCGCCCAGAGAATCCAGGAAAGGGCTTCGAGGGTGGGGTTCGATTGGGATAATTCCATGCAGGTAATGGATAAGATCAAGGAGGAATTAGCCGAACTGGAAATGAGTATCAGGGAAGGGGATAAGGTTCATCAGCAGGAGGAATTAGGGGACTTGCTTTTTGCAATAACCAATTTTGGCCGTTTCATGAATATCAGCTCCGAGATGGCTTTACGTGCCACTATCGATAAATTCCGCAAGCGATTCCGTTATATTGAGCAGAAGCTTAAGGGGGAAGAAGGTTTAAAAGGAGCTACTTTAACCCAGATGGACGCTATTTGGGATGAAGCTAAAAAGAAAAACATATAATTTTTGATATAAAGAGAGGAACCATGAAGATACTTGTAATTGGCGGTGGTGGCCGGGAGCATGCCCTTGTATGGAAACTTAAGTCCAGCGAATATGTCTCGGATATTTATGTTGCCCCCGGCAATGCCGGGATTGCTACCCTCGCAGAATGCATCGACATTCCCATGAATGATTTTCATGGGCTGGTCAAATTTGCGGAGAAAAAAGGCATTGACCTTACTATTGTAGGGCCGGAACAACCCCTTGCCGATGGCGTAGTTAATTACTTTATGGACCGTCATCTTGATATTTTTGGACCCACCCAGGAGGCAGCCCAGATCGAAAGCAGTAAGATATTCGCCAAGGACTTCATGAAAAAATACCATATTCCGACTGCCAGCTATTGTACATTCGATAACGCCGATGCCGCGCTGAAATTTGTCAATGAGCATGAACCCCCCTTGGTTATCAAGACTGATGGGCTGGCTTCCGGAAAGGGAAGCATAATTGCCAATAGCAAGGATGAAGCCAGGGACACGGTGGGGAAGATGATGATTGAAAGGGCCTGGGGAGAGGCCGGCCGCCGGGTGCTGATCGAGGAGTACCTGGAGGGTCCGGAGGTTTCTATTTTGGGCTTTACCGATGGGAAAACGGTTATTCCCATGATCCCCGTTCAGGACTATAAACGGATTTATAATGATGGACAGGGTCCCAATACCGGCGGGATGGGAGCCCTCGGCCCGGTGCCAACTATCAATGAACGGATGATGAAAAACATAATTTCACTGGTAATGCAGCCCACCGTCGATGGATTGAGGGAGATGGGCTACGTTTTCAGGGGAATACTATATGCCGGTTTAATGTTAACTGACAGGGGTCCCAAGGTGCTGGAATTCAACTGCCGTTTCGGCGACCCCGAAACCCAGGTATTGATGCCCATGCTGGATTCTGATTTAGCGGAGATTATGCTATATGTTATTAATGAACGCCTTGATGAGGCCGATATTTTGTGGAAGAAAAACAAGAAATGTGTCTGCGTTGTGATGGCCTCCGGAGGTTATCCCAAGCGTTATAAAAAGGGTTTTCCCATCGAGGGATTGGAAAGTAACCGGATTCCCCGGGAAACGTATATTTTTCATGCGGGGACTGCCACCCGCGGCAATAAAGTGGTCACCGACGGCGGCCGGGTATTAGGGGTAACCGCTTTGGGTGACAGCTTCGAGAAAGCAGTGAATAAAGCCTATCAGGCGGTGGACGAGGTAACCTTTGAGAAGGCCTCGTATCGGACCGATATCGGGCAGCAATATTTAACCATGATCAACATAGATGATGAATAAGAGAACACAAGTAGCCATTTTGGTAGGAAGCAAATCTGACCTCCCGCTGGCTCAGGAAACGGAGCAGTGGCTGGCTGATTTTGAACTGGGTTATGAGACTCGGGTGATCTCTGCGCATAAGAATCCAGCGGGTTTGCGGGAATTCGTGTCCACCGCCCGGGAAGCCGGCTATCAGGTGATCATTGCAATGGCAGGACTGGCCGCACACCTCCCCGGGGTAGCATCCAGTTTGACCACTTTACCGGTGATCGGGGTACCGATCCCGGCCGGGCCCCTGAACGGCGTAGATGCCCTTATGTCAATATGCCAAATGCCAGCTGGAGTGCCTGTAGCTACAATGGGTATCGGTAAATGGGGGGCCCGGAATGCCGCGGTACTCGCCGCCGAAATCCTGGCACTTAACGATCAAAACCTGGAAAAACGACTGATTAAATTTAAAGAGTCTTTAGCCCAGAAATAAACCGAATATAAACCCCCAAAATGCTGCCTGTCTGAATCGAAGGGAAGTCTGCAGAATACCTAAAAAACCGGATTTGCAAACGACTTTTTAAATATAACGGTTTCTGCACTCATAGGCTTGCCGAATTCCAAAAAAGTATATTATAAACAGAACCGGTTTCTTAAAATTATTATACCACCAACTGCATACAATAATCTAAAACAGTTGACAAAGTATATTATTTAAGGTAAACTAACTTTCCCATTTTTGGCCCACCAGGACCTCTTAGCTCCCAAAAATACAGACTGCTGGAACCGAAATCAGGTTGCCAATGCCTGGTAGCCGAAGCGCCTTTATTCAGATTGAATTCCCATGAATTAACTTCTCTGCCGTTGATGTCGAATAACTGTAAAAAATAATTTCCCGCTGATTCCACCTGGATGCTAAATGTGACAATGGAATTGAAGGGATTTGGAAAAACGCTAAACTCCAAATTATGTGGAAGTGTCCGGTTTGTTATACTGGTAACCATAGTTGTTCCGATTATAGCGCTGCGATGCCCCTCATGCCCGGATTCAAGCAGCCCGGTGATAAAGTAATATGCGGAAGTATCGCTGATGAGGGTCGAGTCCACAAAGGCTATACCGGTTATCGGTTCCTCGTTAAGCCTGGTCCAATTCAATCCCTGCATATCAAAGGAGCGATATAGATTATAACCGGTCAGGTCAGGGATGAATTGTTCATTCCAGGAGAGCCAGGCGGCGTCCCCGATGAATTCTACCCGGAAGGAATCAGGCGGATCGGGGTGATACCACCCGGTATTCCAGGGATCATGATGAGCCTGCGGCCAGGGGAGGGTACCTGGAACATATTCACCAGGTAATTGCCAGAGATGCACCATTCCATCTATACCGGTGGAGATAAGTTCAATATATCCATCGCCATTAAGGTCGCCAATAAAGGGAGTATTAACTGTCATCGCAGCGGATGATGTAAGTGGGAAGGTATCCAGAATCATCCCGGCAGTATCGAAAGCCAGCACATAGTAATGGGCGCCATTGGTAGCTACCACTATCTCGAGCAACCCATCGGTATTGATATCTCCAATCACAGCGGAGCATTCCATATTATAATAGATTGTAGAGACCGGCCATGGTGTGGGGCTTGTGCCATCGCCATTGCGCACCGATATGCGTCCGTTATGGGAGGTCATAACGAATTCAGGCTCTCCATCCATGTCTATATCACCCACTGCGGGAGTGGAATAGGTCCAGCTACCGGTACCGTAAAAGCTTACCGGCCACCAGCCGTCATAGAGTTCGCCGGTACAGCTCCAAACCGCCGCTTTGCCTGCCCAGTCTCCACCACCGGATTCATGATAGCCGGCTATAATTTCAAGGCTGTCATTGCCGTCGAAATCAACCAGGACCGGAGCGGAATAGGAAAAACCATCATAATCCTCACTTAATCCTACCGGCCAACCGTCCTGTAATTGGCCATAGGCATCGAATACGAAGAGGGAATCCCAGCCTTCCACGACTATTTCCACGACCTGATCGAAGTCAATATCTCCTACAGCGGGAGTTGCCACAGTGCCGTAGAGGGAATTGATATTGACCGGGAAACCGGGGAAATCGGAACCGTCGCCCAGAATAGCATACAGGGAATCGTCGGAGGCAATAATCTCTAATTGGCCATCATTATCGAAGTCCCATAGCAAGGGAGCATTAAAGGTGAAACCCGAAGCTAATTCACGGGGGAATCCGGGCAGCAGTGTCCCGGTGTAATCGTAAACGCATAAAAGTCCATTAACGGTTGTAACTATGATCTCAGGCTGGGGAGTGCTGTTGATATTACCTATGGCCACTGCTGACCGGATATAGTCGGTTACGGAAACCGGGAAACCGGTTTGCGGTGTGCCATCCAGGTTCCATACGTAAAGCATGCCATCGGTAGAACCGGATATGATCTCTGATTCCCCATCTGCATCCAGGTCGTAAGCCTTTAAACCGCCTCCAGGCCCAACACCTGAAATACCCATGGTCTGAGGCCATCCGTCCATTTCCTCCAGGTCACAAGCACGGTGAATAGGACTTGCACCCCGGTCCGGTATAAATACACCCGCGGCGTCCGGAGTTATACCCCACGAAGTTGTACTTATTATTACCAGAAGAACACTAATGAAGATATATCTCATGAATTGCTCCTTTAATCTCGGTTATGCTTTCTTAAAAAAATATAATATCCAAATATACTAACTTTATTTATTGTGGCAAACAAAATTTTCCTTGCATTTAGTCCTACATTAATTAAAATAAAAGCTTAACTATTTTAACAAAACTCGACAAAGGGTGAGTTAAGGCGGAATTATGAGACATCAAGGGCCCGGCAGCAAGAGTATCCACGATGAGGAGTCTTTGGGCAAGGTTTACGACGCCCGGATAATGAAACGCTTGCTTAAATTTGCCACCCCATATAAAAAACTCATCCTTGCAGCGATAGTCGTACTACTGCTCACCTCCGGCGCGGATATATTTCTCCCCTACCTTTCCAAAATAGGAATTGATAATTATATTATCTTTAACAACCGAAAGCTTCAGTTTGGAGAAGATAGTTCCCAAGAAAAGGAGATAATTTCAAAATACAGCGAGTTTATTTATATACTTAACGGTCCGGAGTACTACGTAGATGCGGGTAAACTGGAGATTCAGGATTCCCGGAAATTAGAGGATGAGGGAATTCTAAGCACCGAAAAATATTATATCATAGAAACAGATGGTATGTCAAGAGAACAATCCGCTAAGCTGGAAAATGCGGTTGGCAAATACCCGGAATTATTCCGCTATGGCCCGGGCCTTTATGCGGTTTCTTATGATAATCTCCAGCAGATACCCCGGACTGAGCTTCTGCTTATCAGAAATAAGGACCTCAAAGGTGTGGTTAAGGTCGGTTTTGTTTACCTGGGGGTACTTCTGCTTAATTTCATACTTGGTTTTCTGCATGTTTACCTGACCACTTATACTGGCCAGAAGATCATGTTCGATATTCGCGTAAATTTATTTAAACACGCTCAGCAGCTTTCCCTTTCATATTTTAGCCGGAATCCTATTGGCCGTCTGGTTACCAGGACCACCAATGATATCGAGGTTCTCAATGAAATGTTCACTTCGGTTCTGATAAACCTGTTCAAGGATGTTTTTCTCCTGATAGGCATTATTGTGATTATGCTGGTAATGAACTGGCAGTTAGCCCTGGTCTGTTTTGCCATTGTCCCTTTGATCGTAGCAGTGACCCTCTATTTCAAGATTCGTGTCCGGGATGCTTTTCGCGTGGTCCGGATTAAGATTGCCCGTATCAATGCTACTCTGGCAGAATATATTAATGGGATAAGGATAATCAAAATTTTCGTTCGGGAAGCAAAAAATCTCAATTTTTTCAAAGTGATCAACGAGGAGCATTATCAGGCAAATCTTCGCCAATTGTTTATTCAGGCGGTATTTTCCCCGATAATCCAGATTTTGAGCGCGCTTGGCATCGCCGTGATCGTATGGTACGGAGGCGGGAAAGTAGTCCAGAATATTATGTCGCTGGGCTCACTGGTAGCCTTCCTGGCCTTTATTGAAATGTTCTTTCGCCCTATCCGGGATATCAGCGAGAAGTATAATATCATGCAGTCTTCAATGGCATCAGCGGAGAGGGTCTTCCAGTTTCTGGATCAGGATATCGAAATAAAGAATTCGGAATCAGCAATCCGCCTGGATAATATCAGGGGTGATATCGAGTTTCAGGGTGTGTGGTTTGCATACGAAAGCGAAGATTATGTTTTGAAGGACGTATCATTTAAGATAAAACCTGGCCAGAAAATAGCCTTCGTGGGAGCTACCGGTGCCGGTAAGTCCACCATTATCAACCTTCTCAGCCGTTTCTACGAGGTGCAAAAGGGAAGGATACTTGTCGATGGCTACGATATAAAGGACCTGGATAAATTCTCGCTCCGCTCTCATATCGGGGTAGTGCTTCAGGATGTCTTTCTATTTGCAACTACGATCGAGCATAATATTCGTTTGAACAACGAGGGTTTCACTCCTGATGAGTTAGAGCAGGTAGCGCGTTTGGTTAATGCCAATACCTTTATCGATAAATTGCCGGACGGGTATCAGGAGGAGATTAAAGAGGGAGGTGCTACTCTTTCCATGGGGCAGCGGCAGCTTCTGGCTTTTGCCCGTGCCCTTGCCTATGACCCCCGGATACTGGTGCTCGATGAAGCCACTTCCAGTATCGATACGGAAACCGAGCAATTGATCCAGGAAGCCCTTGAACACCTTATGGAAGGCCGAACCTCCATAATCATAGCGCACCGGCTCTCTACAATTCAGAAGGCCGATAAAATTATAGTTATTCATAAGGGCCGGATCAGGGAAGCGGGTACCCATCAGGAACTCCTGACCCAAAAGGGCCTATACTTCAACCTATATCAACTCCAGTACAAAGACCAATTTTTCTCACCGGAAGCAACGGTAAAATAATGTTCAGTTGCGAAACAGTTGACATAGCCCTGCAGGCAAAATTTATTGGCCTGGTTATCGGGTGCTTTTTGATCGCCCTGGTAATGGCTGTGCTTTCTTACCGGATAACCAATCCCCCACTTGGCAGGGGACGCAAGAAACTGCTGATAGCGTTGAGAATCGCCGCCTTTTTCTTCCTCTTTCTATCCATCTTCGAACCCCTCTTTATTGGCACTAAAAAGGAGATCATCAAGCCACATCTCATGGTTGTAGTTGATGACTCCCGCAGCATGACCATTGAGGATAATACCGGCAAAAGAGCTGAAACTGTTGAACAAATCCTGAAAGGAGAGGAATTAAATGCTCTGGAAGGGAAATATCCCATTGATTATTATGCTTTTGGAGATACATTAGTACCTCTCGAAGAGCTTACTTTCGAACGCAATGCTACCGCTCTGGGGGAAATCATTCTTAACCTCAATAGTGTTTATACACCTGAGGAGATTGGAGCCCTGTTGATACTGTCCGATGGACAATCGAATTTAGGGATTACCCCCCTGCAAGTTACCGAAGACCTTAAATATCCGATTTACACGGTTGGAATAGGTGACCCGGAGGCACCCCGTGATGTAGGCATAAAGAGGGTGGTGGCAAACGATATTGCTTACCAGGAACAATCCTTCCCGGTGAGGGTCTATCTGGAAAGCTGGGGTATGGCAGGACAAAGGGTGAACGTGACCATCTCCCTGAATCAGGAGACTATTGCCAAGCAACAGGTGGAACTCAGCGAAGTAGGGGAGCTCAATGAAGTAAAATTCGATGTGCAGTCCAACCAGCCGGGACTACAGAATTTTCTGGTCACGGTCCCATTCCAGGATGGTGAATTTTCACGAAAAAATAACAGCAAATATTTCTCCGTTAAGATACTTGAAACCAAACGTAAAATTCTCCTTGTCACCAAGGCTCTTGATTGGGAATATTCCTTTTTCAAGAGGGTTATCGCTGATAATGAAAATATTGAGTTTGAAGAATATAATATTGGAAAAACCCGCATTTTAGGACAATTGCCAGTATTCCCTTCGGAACCGGAAGAACTATCCCGCTATGAATGTATAATATTATTCAATGTTATCAGTGACCTTGCCCGGAAGAATTACGGGGAACTATTTCAGAATTATGTTGAAAAAGGCGGTTCGATCCTGTATTTCATTCAGGAGAACCTCAATCTCAGTTCTGCTCAGGAACCTTACTGGGATAATATCTTGCCCTTTCATTTGAGTAAGGGTACGAACAAGGTTACTCTGGATAATTTCAATGCCGTGCTGAGTATTGAGGGTCTTTATCATTCCATTACCAATATTGAAAGCAGCGATAATTTACCGCTGGAGCAGTCATTTTTAGAATTGCCTCCACTCGAAGGGTTCCTGATGATAGGGCCACTTGATGAAGGAGCCAAGGACTTGCTGGTCCATCCTAAATTGCGGGAAGTGGCTCTTTTTGTTGCCGGCAATTATAAGGCAGGAAAAATATTCTCCATTACCGCTTTTCCCATTTGGCGCTGGGGATTTGTACCCGCAGGATTCGGGAAGGATGTGCAGGTTTATGAGCAACTGATGAATAACCTGATCCAGTGGCTGCTGGTTAAAGATGAGATGGAACCCTTTGTGCTCAAGACCGATAAGAATGTTTATAAAAATGGAGAACGGATAAACATTACAAGCTTTTTACGCAATGATAACAACCAGGCTGTTAGCGGAGCTACTGTCAAGGTAAAATTAACCCGCATATCAGAGGCCGATTCCATAGCGTTTAAACCACTGGATATTCTCCTCGATGAATATGAAAAAGGGATATACGAACACCGGATTCCCTCATTGCCTCCCGGAAAATACCAGCTCAGTGGAGAGGCATTTATCAGGGATAATCCATTTTCAAAGAGCACCCGGATTTTCATTGTAGAAGAATATAGCCTGGAATTTCAGAACGTTAGAATGGACAAAAATACCCTGTTAAGGCTTGCGGAGCGCACCAATGGTCGTTATTTTGAACCCTCTCGACTAAAAGGATTATCTGATTCCATCAGGATTTCTGAAAAAAGCATCAGAGTCAAAATGGAAAAGAACATGTGGGATCATCCACTGTTCCTGATCCTGTTTATTGTGTGTTTAGCTACCGAATGGATCCTCCGAAAAAGGTCAGATCTTTTGTAGGCAGCTTAAATTCCAAGAAAATGCTGTTTTTTTGATTGTAAAGTATAAGGTATTTAAATAATATAACCCGTGAGGTAATTAAATGTTTAAACTGGTTTTCAAATTAAAGGGGCGGTTGTCAAAGCCCGGTAATGCGGCACTGGATACCGGGTGGGTTATTGCGAATCATATTCTGGTTTCTTTTCACGTGGCCTTTATATCTTCGGTATTATCCATCGCCAACCAGGTAAGTAATCGGGGTGATGTGCTTCGGTTCATGTTCGCCAGTCCCGAGACCATTATTTCGTTGCTTTTCCTTTATATTACCTTTCATACCGGTATCGCCATTCACGAGATGGGGCATTACCTTAAAGCAGTGAAACTGAACGCCTTGTGCAGCTTGTTATTGGATGATGCCCAATCCAGGATTGAGAGCGGTTTTTTGAAAAAGTTTTTCTGGTATGTTCGGATGTTTATTACCATCCCTTACGGGGCTTTTCCCGGGGTTAAAAAAAACCGTCTGGATTACCATCCTGATGCGCCCTATAACCTTGCTGTTGCAGCAGCAGGCCCACGCGCCAGCCGGAATCTTTCGTCTGTTTTCCTGCCATTAGCCATTGTCCTGCTGATAGTCGGACTCATCAGTAAAGCAGCTGTGATGGTTTATCTTGGAAGGCTCTGCCTGGGTATTGGGATTGTGGGCCTGCTTGATTTTCTCATGGCGGATCCCGGTAAATACAGGGAATTCCGGGAACGGGAATCAAAAGCTAAAAAAGCATCTGAAAAAGCCGGTTTAGACCGTAAGGCAGGGTCTTTTAAATGGGTTGACCGGGTAGAAAAGGTGAAAAAACTGATGATCTATACCCGCATGAAGAAGGTCATTCTCTCCGATGGTAATGAAAAGTGGGTGCCCTGGGAGTTCCGGAATTGTGGAATGGGTGGGCGCCATACTGAAAAGGAATTCCCCGAAAGTAATATCAGCCTGCAGGAGAGTATGTTTATCCCACTCAGCGCCAGGAATTATGAAGACGCCCAGGAGATGACCGTTAATCTGCAAACCCGTCTGAAGGAGATTATCGAGAACTCCGAAGGTTGTATCGTAAAAGGAGTGGGAACAGAGGGTGGTTTGGCTCCATTTATCCGGAAAGAACCCGGTGATATTCTTCCGGTGCAAAGACTTTGGAGGATGCAGAAACAGGCCATTCTTGACTGTGGGTATATACCCGGCAAGGATGTGGCAATGGCCCTGGACCCCGCAGCATCCGAAGCTGAAACTGCCTACCGGGAAGAAAAAGGGCTTACAGGTGAAGAAGGAATCGGGATCTATATGGCCTGGCGGGACAGTGATAAAACGGTACTGTCACGTGACCAGCTATTGGAAATCTACCATAAGGCTATTGAAGAGGATGATCTACCAATCGTTTCTATCGAGGACGGTTTTGCCGAGGATGACGATGAAGGCTGGTGGTTGATAATGAAAAGCATGGGTGATAAGATCCATGTTATTGGAGATGATAACATCACCACCAAGGATTCATCCATAGAGGAAAAGGCTGAAAAGGGATTGATCAATACAGCGCTGATCAAGTTGAATCAGATCGGTTCGGTAACAGAGGGAGTTCTTGCTCTTTTAACCGCAATAGGCAAGAAGCTTGAAACTGTAGTGTCCCACCGGTCAAAATCCCCCATTGAGGATTTTGAGGCTCAGGTAGCCCTTGCAATAAATTCATTGGGGCTTAAAGCTGGCGGGGGGGCAAATTCCGAGCGCCTTTATAAGTACGAATCAGTGGTCAAGGTTATACAGGAAGCACTGCGTAAGCAGGCCCGTAAGGATAATGAAAAACCCTCTGATCATGAAATCCAAAATTTAGGCAAAAATTTCATTGAAAGATTGACGATAACCAGCATTGTGGCACGTGAAGCATCTACTAATGCCGGCATCCCTACCGTGGCAGTCGATTTGAAAGTGGGTATCCCTAACGATCCGTTTTATGAAAGATTGCTTACCTTTGAAGGGGCGACTCCATTGGGTACCTCGGCGGGTACCGACGAGGCTATTCACCTCATCGACAGCATTATCCCCGCCGGAGAGCCCATCGTTAAAAAATTCCCGGAACTCTTTAAGCTGCAGGTTACCGACAAGACCTACCGGTTTAAAAAGGAAGTGACCGATGATATGATTGCATCCATGAAGGATAAGGAACTTTCGGAACTCTGGCACCGGGCTAAACGCTATAATGGCAAGGGATGCCTTAACGCTGTGGACAATGTTGGTAAAATCCTATCCCCACTCTTCCTGGGAAAAAAGGTCAGTGAATTGGGTGAAATAATGGAGCTGGACCGGACAATGCTGCAAATAGAGTGCGACCTGGCAAGGCAACGGGGAACTATCGCACCGGATGCTACTCAAAATGACAATATCAAAGTGATGCAAAGAAAGATCAACCTGGGAATGAACGCTGTACTTTCTATGTCCCTGGCCCTGGCCCGATTGAAAGGAGCCCTTCACGGGCAGGAACTTTGCGAGGTAATGCAGGAGCAAATGACCGAGGCCATGTCCAGAGTTTTCGCTTTTAACGGCGGTTCAAAACTTTTAGACCGCCTAAGTGAAAAACTGGCAACACACCAGAAAGAAAAAACTCGATTCGAGAAACTCATTGAGTTGGAAAACCAGTGCGGAAGGGACATTCCAATGAACGAAGTGAAATTATCTGCTGAGGAAGAACAGAAAATTATTGACTTGGTTCAAAAAATAGTTAATGATATTAAAGAAACTGCAGGCTCAGATAATGTCCAGTTTGCAAAGGTGCTGAAGGATAAACTCAATTTTGAACAGCTTAGCCTCGGATTACAGATTATTGATGAAGTCCGGCAGGAAGTCCCCCTCTATGAATTGATCAGGGAACAACTGCCCGTTTATAAATTAAAATGACCTTTATTTAAAAGGGATATGGTCTTATGGAAAACACAGAGCACCTCAAGTTCCTGAGGGGTAACCCCCTAAAACGTAACGAGGTTAAGAAAAGGGTCAAAAAATTTTTATTGATACTCCTTTGTATCGTGGTTGCTTATATGATCCTGATGGGAGATAATGGTTTGATTGCGGTAACCCGCTATCGTAACCTGAGAAAGTCTTTAGAAGAAGAATTAGAGAACGCGGCGGCTGAGGGGGAGTCCCTACAGAAAGAACTTGAGCGCTTAGAGAATGATACAACTTATATTGAAAGGCTGGCACGGGAAAAATACGGATTAGCTAAAGATAATGAAAAAATTTACCGGTTCAGGGAGAAAAATGAAGGAGAAGCTGGGCAAAAAGATTAGCGGGTACCTGGTAACCGGGATACTGGTCTCCGCGCCTGCACTTGTTTCTTTACTGGTGTTCTGGTTTGTGTTCGGGAAACTCGATATCTTTCTGGGTAATCTCCTGGCTCGATGGATAACCTTTCCCAATGGCTCGAGAGTGCCGGGTTTAGGGATCATTACATTCTTGATAGTTATGTTCCTGATCGGACTTTTTACCCGCAATTATTTAGGCAAGAAAGCTATCAATTTCGCCCAGAAAATATTCAATATCTTCCCCGTTCTCCGGACTATATATAATGCAGTCCAGAAGGTTTCAGATGTGATTATTACCCAACAGAAGGTGATCTTTAAAACCCCAGTCCTTGTGATGTTTCCTCATGCCCATGCTTACAGCATTGGTTTTATTACCTCCCGGCCCGATCTTTTGCTTCCCGATGGCCGCAAAGCAGTGATGGTATATGTCCCTACTACTCCTAATCCCACTTCGGGCTATATGCTGATGTTCCCTGAAGATGAGGTGTGTACCCTGGATATCAGCATTGAGGATGCTATAAGACTGATCATTTCTGCTGGGGTTACAGCCCAGGATATATTAGGCGGGAAAACAGTTGTTCAGATAACCAAAGGGGATCAAACCCCTCCCCCGTTGAAGCCTTCAATATAGTTGGTATTCAACTTCTTGAACAGGTCAAAATAAACCTGATTTGCCATCCCAACCTCCAACTGAATATACTCCGGGGTTTACTCCTAAATCGTTCGGGAAGGTCGGCTTCTTTCATTTAGCTTTGCTTCTGATGGGGAACCAGGCATAGGAATTCCAGGCTTTCTTCTCCACTATTAATGAACTGGTGTTTTGTGTTCGGGGGTATATAAGCAAAAACCCCGGGCAGCAATTTGTATTTTTTCCCTTCAAATATCAGGCTGCCGGAACCTCCTAATATATAGACTTCATGTTCCCATGGATGGTCATGAAAAGGGGTATTGCCTCCTTGTTCCACAACGAACCTGCGCATAGCAAAATTAGGGGCTTCATCCTTTTCCGAGATCAGCCAGCGGACATTTACCCCGCGGGTATCTTCAGAAACGACTTCTTCTAAGGGCACTGCGCTGTAATGAGCTATTTTCATCTCGCCTCACAAGGTTGTTTGGTGATCAACTGATCGCCCGTAAAGCCTCCCGGATAATCACAAAGGCTTTATCGATGTCCTCTTTCTTTACGGTCAGGGAAGGGCGGAAGCGGATACTGTTAAATCCGCATTTTATGAGTATCAGTTCACGGGTATAAATTTCATCCAGAAACTTGGTTCGGATTTGGTCATCAGCCATATCAAATGCAACCATTAAGCCGCGTCCCCTGGCGTTGAAAACCGACCCGGGAAATTCCTGCTGTACCTCAAGCAGGTTTTCAAAAAGATATTCTCCCATTGCCCGGGCATTCTCGATGAGATTTTCCTCCTCCATGATCTCCAGGTATTTCTGGCAGCGGACCATGTCGATCAGGTTTCCACCCCAGGTGGAATTCAACCTGGAGGAAATTTTAAACACGTTATCCTCGATCTCATCTACCCTGTCTGTTGCCATAATTCCGCAAATCTGGCTCTTTTTGCCGAAAGCCAGAATATCAGGAGGGGGACTGAGTTGTTCGTATGCCCATAAGGTTCCGGTGAGACCCATGCCCGTCTGGATCTCATCATAGATAAGCATAAGTTCGCTCTCGTCAGCAATTGTGCGGAGAGATTGCAAAAATTCTGGCCGGAAATGATGATCACCACCCTCAGCCTGAATGGGCTCAATGATGATCGCTGCAATGTCATCGCCATATCGGGTGAGAGCCTCCTTTATCTGATTCAAGCTCTGTTGCTCCAGTTCCTCTACCCGTCTTAAATTTTCTTCATTAAGGGGAAAGGCAATCTTGGGATTTACTACGCGTGGCCAATCAAATTTCGGGAAATACATGGTTTTGCGGGGATCAGCAGTATTGGTCAGGCTCAAGGTATATCCGCTTCGGCCATGGAAACTCTCCTGAAAGTGTATCACGGATGTTCCAACTTCACCCTTCATACCCCTGGCCATATTCTTTCGGATCTTCCAGTCGAAAGCGGTTTTCAATGCATTTTCAACGGCCAGAGCGCCTCCGGATATAAAAAAAAGATGTTTGAATTCCGGTGGTTTGGCGATCCGGGCAAAGGTAGCCACAAAATCAGCCATTTCCTTTGTATAAATATCGGAGTTTGAAGGCTTGTTCACAGAAACATAAGCCAGCTTTTCCAAAAATTCGGGGACCATCATTTTGGGATGATTGAATCCGATCGGAAGAGAAGCAAAACAGGAAAAAAAGTCCAGATACCACTTTTTCTGCCTGGAATCAAAAATATACATCCCCTGACTTTTTTTAAGGTCCACAACCAGTTCAAAACCATCAGCCAACATATAACTGTTTAGAGTCTCATGCACCTTTTGAGGCTCGATACCCGGGTCTTTCATTCATTTACTCCTTCTCTTGATCTTTATATAATTCTTATAGTTATTAAAATACCTCTGTTACCTTTTCCTTAAGATGGCATGTTCTGTTCAGGGTGATCAACACGAATCCATTTTTTTCCTGGTACTCCAGGATGGAGTAGGAGGCATTGTCCAGGTAAACCTTCCAGAATCCACCCTTCTCCAGACCTAATAGGGTGGTAATTATTATCTTCAGGACAGAGCGATGTGTAACCAGGGCTATTACCTGATCCGGATGTTCTCTCGTTATTCTATGAACTGCGGGGATTGCCCGGTTACGGATATCCTGTAAGGTTTCCGCGCCCTGAACTTGCCAGTGCTCGGTGTCTTCGACCCATTTCTGCCACTGATCGGGATATTTTTTTGCTGCCTCGGTCTTAAGCAAACCTTGCCACTCACCCAGGTTTATGTTCTGTAAACCCTCTTCAATCTGCACAGGTATGTGGTGTGGCTCTGCGAGCAGCTCTGCGGTTTGAAGCGCACGTTTCAAGGGCCCGGAGTAAACCGCGTTTATGCCTTCCGTTGACAGTTCATAGGCTAAAGCCTGGCATTGCCGGAAACCGTTCTCATTCAGCGAGAGATCGGTCCTTCCCCTGAAAACTCCTTGTCGGTTCCATTCCGTTTCACCATGTCTGACCAGGATTAATCTGGTGGTCATTGGCACTCCTTTTTTGTCCCCATAAATGGGGAAACTAATGTAATATTTTAAAACATTTTGTCCAGTAATTTCGAGTTATTTTTTACTATTAATCAGATATTATCTCTTGACATCGGAGTGCTTTAAAGTAAGTTGAGATAAATTTTTGAAAAAACAAAGATGGCACCCTGGCTCAGACGGTAAAGTCCCGACTATCGGGAAAAATCCTATTCCGCACAATTTTCGTATTTCCTTTATAGACAATAAGTTGGTTTCAAACCTACATAGGGTAATGCTTTTCTGATGAGTCCATTGATTCTGATGGTTCTATCCATCCCAATGGATTTGATAATAATCAGGAAATTTTGGTCATAAATTGGTCACAGTGACCATTTCAACATAGGAATATTTGTAAAATTTAACTTTCAATTCAATTTAAGATACCATCGATTTTACTTATATTATTAGTGACTTGAGAGAGGTAAATTACTGGTAGAGTATTAGTAGTTGACTTTTTTTATTTTCTTGACTTCAAGCTAAGGACTACTATTTTTTATTAGCGTAAATTATTTTCAAAATAATCATTTCAAAGGGGGATCATGAATAGTATAAAAATCTATTTAATCCTCTTCGTATTGATTTTCATTTCCTTTTCAATCTCTTTTGCTCCATTAATGAAATGTATAAAATGATGCTATTAAAGTAAATTTTGGTGAGGAGTTGAGATAAAATGGGATATAAACCATCCTTCGGCAAAGTTCAGGATAAACTCCGAAACGGAGATACGGAGAAAACAAAATTAATAGAAATAGAATTAACAGAAAAAATAATTGGAGGACATCATGCAAAACAAAACACTAATAGTTTTAACGTTACTATTGGTTTTATTTTCGTTGAGTTACTCAGAAGACATAATCTGCAAAGACGCAACACCAGGAGGGCTCTATATTGTTGGACCCGACATTAGCTCCGACTCATTACCTGGTAATTTCTTATACTATTCCGCTGATTATGGCTCGACTTTAGTTTTGAAAGATGTCGATACGACAGGTTACATTAAATTTGCACATATAACTGCAGACTCTACTGTCGGTGGTGTTTATCAAAGTACTACTGGCTGGGGATTATATTACAGCTCAGACTTTGGAGAAAGCTGGAGCTTTCAGAGTGGAGATGCATACATAGATATTTCATCAGGAAGAATTCCAGGAGAAATTTATAAAGGAAGAGGAAAATATAGCACAGACTATGGTGTCAATTGGGAATCACATGGTGCAAGTGGTGCAACAGGAAGCACTAAGAATATTTCTATTGGAAATGAAGCAGGAGAAATTTATACAACAAATACAATAAGAAGGGGTGTATAAAATGCAAATTTGCAAAATTATGATTATTGAATTTTTATTCTTAACATTTTTACTTACATTTGATACTTTGTCAGCTCAAACCGAAGTATCGGGTGAAGTCTGGGGAGTTTGGGACCCCGAAGCTTCACCATATTTAGTTACCGGTGAATTACATGTACCGACAGACAGCTGTTTAAGAATTATGCCCGGATGTTCAGTGATATTTCAGGGGCACTATAAGTTCTGTGTTGATAATAATGCAATATTCAGAGCTATTGGTAATGAAACCGACTCGATAGTTTTTACTGCAATCGATACACATTTGACAGATTCAACTGGTGGGCATCATGGAATAAGGTTTTATACTGCTGCAGACGGTTGTTCTCTTATGTACTGCAAGATCAAGTATGGTAATGCTATAGGGGAATATCGAGATAATACAGGGGGTGGTATTTTCGCAAGGAATACAGATCTAATTGAGATTAGCTATAACAAAATCATTAATAATAAAGGTCGGTATGGAGGAGGAATCATTTTATATGGAACAAATTCAAGAATATTCCAAAATTATATAAGTAATAATAGGGCGCAGTATGGAGGTGGTATTTCAATTGAAGACCATTCTGAAGCCATTGTATCTAATAACACAATAACAAATAATTATGTTACTGGTGAGGGAGGTGGAATATTTGTAGGATATTCAAATAATCACATAAAAAATAATGTAATAGTAGGTAATGAAGCTCACCTTAATGGAGGAGCAATATGCTTATATGAGTCAGATGCAAAAATTATTAATAATTTAATAAGTGTTAATTATGCTCACTATGATGCAGGAGGTGTTAGAATAGGTGAGCATTCTGAACCTGAAATTGTTAACAATACAATATGTTACAATTCAGCCCGGTTTGATGGAGGGGGTTTACATATATCAGATAATCGAAATCGATATCTTCTATTATTTAATAATATCATATTTGGAAATTCTGGAAGTGAAGCAAATGAAATATTTGTATATGCATGTAGTATCTATGTGTGTTATACAAATGTTGACTCGAATGAATGTAAAACAGATCCGTTATATGGCGGTACAATAATATATGGTCCTGGTAATATAAATTCAGATCCAATATTCTCTGATTCATCACTCAGGTTAAGTGAAGGTTCACCATGTACTAATGCAGGTGCAGAATCGGTTTATATATCTTTGTGGGATACTGTGCTTTATGCACCTGATGAAGATTTTGAAGGGGACTTAAGACCACAAGATAACTTTTGGGATATGGGAGCTGATGAATATAATCCAGAATATATTGAAGAGTTGTTACAGAAACCAGATAAATTTTATGTTTCAGTTTATCCGAATCCATTTAACTCCTCATGTAGGATTGAAACTCAACTTAACTCGGTTATTGAAATTTATGATATCAAAGGCGGGATGGTTGATCATATTAATCCAATACACAATCCTTGTAGCATAGGAAATAATTGGAAATATACCTGGGTTCCAAGCCAAACATTGAGTTCTGGCATTTATTTTATTAAAATTGAAACTACCAGTCAATTTATAAAAAAGAAAGTTATCTATTTAAATTGATTAACGATCGACGATTATAGATTTTCTGTTTAGAAAAAATTAAAATCTCAAGGAGTTATACAATGTACAAATTATTATTGGTAATACTTTCACTATCATTAACAATTTGTCTATCACAAGCCCAAGAATGGGTATATACAGGTGGCCCACAATATATTGACACTTTTTGGATTGTTGATACAGTAGAAATTGAACCTGATTCCCTTGAGATTGACTCAATAGTTGAAATTGATACTTTCAATTCTCCAATTAGAGATATTGATATTTCTGAAGTTTTTCCGGATTATATGCTTGTTTGCGGAAAAAACAGGGTGTGGCGTTATAGGATGCATGAAGATGAATGGGATGAAGTCTGTAACTATTGTTCATTGTCAGTTACTACTGTCGGAAGTGCCTTATGACTCTACTGAAATATTTTATGAAATAGACAGTATGCTTTACAACATAACTTATGAAGACGATATGATTAAGGTTGGGGACACATTTATATACTATCCCAAAGTTAATGTTGACCCAGGAGACAGCATTGAATTCTGCCTAACCGACACTCTCGGAATAATCTTTTACGGTCCGATCTGTTCAAAATACTATTATGTAGATACGGGAATTGAAGAACATTCTCCAAAACCAGATCTATATGGTATAGGAAATAATTATCCCAATCCCTTCAACGCTGCAACTACTATCGAATACAATGTTAAAATACCAAATCAAAGAATTAAGATAGAGATATACAATCTTGAAGGTAAATTAGTTAAATCACTTATT
>JAFGGQ010000109.1 GCA_016930435.1 bacterium | reverse complement strand
GGAGGATATCATGAAAACAAAGTTATTAGTATTATTATTAGTTCTGATGATCCCTGTCCTGCTTTTCGCTCAATATGAACTTCGGTCCTGGACGTTGGCTTCAGGCGGACCTGCCGAACCGAGCGGGGGCGATTATCAGATGGTGGATAATATCTTCGGGCAGCTTTCCATTGTCCATATCTCCGGTGCATCCGTTTACGAAACCCAACATGGTTTTCTTTATCCATTCGGTAATTGGGTTTCCGGTTTTGTTTATACCGATGATGACGAGCTTGTCCCAGTGGGCAGTAAATTGGTTTCTCTTGTCATCAATGGTGAATGGCAGTCCTCAACCTTGACCGCTTCGGATGGCTCATACAGCTTGTTCGGATATTTTCAGTTCGGAGATGATCTTACCGTCCACCTGGATACCGGTGACCCCTCATTCTATTCCGGCGCTGCATATACAATAGCCTTGAATGACAGCCTTGCAGGATTCAATATCTATTTGGACCATCTGGTGGTCAGAAGCAGGGGCGGTGATGCCACTATCGCCGGCATAGGCCACTGGGATGGTGAAGACGATTTCGATATCGCTTATGCTGTTGGTGACGCCGATGGTAACTTAGACCTGCCTTCTGGTTATGAGCTTTACTGCGAGGGAGATTTTGTGCCCGGTGATACCGTATTTATGGGCAGTCTGGAGATCGCCAGCGCAGGTTCCTTTACAGCCGGTAATTTCTTCCACTACGTGAATGGGGACCATTGGATGAATTACGGAACCTTCACCTGCGGAACCTCCACTATCGAATTTGACGCCAGTTCCGGAACAAAAACAATCACTAACGGCGGTGATCCATTTTATGACCTCAGGATCACTGATAACGCAACCTGGGAATCCCTGGATGATATGACCATTTCCGGCAGCATTCTGGCTATCGATGCCGGTAAGCTTAAGCTCAGCCCGGGTATAACCCTCACCCTTTATTCTGGGGTTGATGTTACAGTTGCTTCCGGCGGAGCTTTCGAGGCAATAGGAAGTTCGGGCAACGAGATAACCGTCACCAGCCCAGTCAGCTATTCCTTCACTGTTGACGGCACTATAGGCGCTGAATACACCACTTTTGAATATATGAACGTGAATGGTATCAATGTAACAAGCACCGGGTTAGTTGATGAAACTTATTCCTTTAACCACTGTATTTTTGATATTGGAATGCCCGGCGGAACTTATTTGATCATTAATAATAGTCAGGTCCTTACCGTTGATTATGCTGACTTCCCCCATGTTCTCGGATTTGGCGGTTCCAATGTTACCAAAACAATCGATGCCGGATTGGTTACCTTTACAAATGAAAGCGGTGTTTTCTCAGGTGAAGACTACGATAATGATGTAGGTGATTCGCCAACCAGTGAAGGCCGTTTGATCTGGAGCTCCACCTATGATATTACCGTGGTCAATTCATTTGGCAGCGGTACCGTCCGTGTGGATGGCATTGATTACCCAAGTGGCACAGTATTCTATTGGGGCCCCTTCAGTACCCATATACTTACTGCTATAGACTGCCAGGACCAGGCAAACCGCCATTCTGAAGCGTACTCCCGGTGGGAGGATAATGGCGGTTCTACTATTGCCGTATATCCTGTTCTAACCGCGAATATCGCCGCCCTGGGATTCGGCGCTACCCCATTGACCTATACTGCCGTCTTCACCCAATTGGTTGCTGATGCCGGTATCGACCAGATCATCTGTACAGGCTTTGGAACTACTCTTGGCGGCGCACCTACGGCAACCGGTGACCCGAACAGGGCATCCTATACCTACTCCTGGACCCCCGTTGACGACCTCGATGATCCTGCCAGCGCTAATCCCTGGGCAGATCCTACTGTCACTACGGAATATATTGTCTCTGTTACCGACGATGGGGGCTGCGAAGCCGTTGATACCATGATCCTTACCGTATATGATGTCGATGCCGCGATCACCAGCGATCCTCCCGGTCTAATAGTATGTTATCTTTCCGATTTACAGCTCTATTCCAACCCATCCGGCGGTTCAGGTGTATATGCCGATTTTGAATGGACCGGCCCCGGCGCCGCATTTCTTAATAACGACGCTATCGAAGACCCAATCTTCTCCGCAACTGGTGACCCAGGTACGGAGGAAGATGTTTATCAACTGATTGTTACCGTTACCGATGATTTTGGGTGTATCGCCGTGGATACGGTCGATATTACCGTTAAACCCCTGCCCACCGTGGCTGTCGTCCCCGACCCCGCTGAAGTTTGCGCCGGTGAAGACCTGATATTGGATGCAGTACCGGGTATTGGGGACCCTCCGTTTGATTTTGAATGGACTGGCGATACCGGGCCGCTGTCCTCAACTACAGTTCAAAACCCAACTTTCAACACCCGGGCTCCGGGTATTTATACTCTGTATGTGCAAATCTGGGATGTGAACGGCTGTTCCGGCTGGGACAGCACAATATCCGTAACAGTTTTCGCAATTCCTACAGCAGACGCCGGCACCGATGAAAATTATTATTATGGCGAAGATGCCGTGCAAATCGGCGGCGACCCAACAGCATCAGGCGGAGTTGGACCTTATGTGTATGACTGGGAACCCGATGCCGGACTGGATGATCCAGCTATTGCCAATCCCTATGCCTCCCCTGAACATACAACCGAATATTTAGTTGAGGTAAGCGATGCCCACGATTGCGGGAGTACCCTGGATACCGTAATTGTGAGTGTTTATTATAAACTTACTGTGCAGGTTGATGGACTACCCTCCGGGATCGCAGCGTCAGTCGCTACCGGTGGCGGCTCCGGAACCGCTGAAGATGGAACCCCTTACGAAGAATGGTTCCTGGACGGCACAAGTACAGGCGAAGTCTATGTTGACAGCGTTATCGATAATAGCGACGATGCTTCTATTCCGGTGGGAACCCGCTATGTTTTTGTGGATTGGGAAGGTGAACCCACAGAAACCGATCCCCATACACCTATCACAATGGATACCCCTCCCGGTGTAACATTGGAAGCTAACTATACTACCCAGTACTACATCAACCTGGTAAGCGTATCGGATGACCCCGATGACGATGTCGTTCCCGATGACTACCTGAACGACGAGGGCTGGTACGATGCAGGTTCTGCTGTGGAAATCTGGACCAACCTCCATTATGTGGTAACGCCACTTCAGGAAAGATATGAATTTACCGATTATGATACAGGCGGCACAGGCGACCCTGATATTTTTGATACTTCCTTTACATTTACTGCGCTTGATGGACCCAAAACAGTTACTGGAAATTGGAAACATCAATACTATTTATTGGTAATATCGGAATATTTAGGTACGGATGTAGGTATCCACACCCCCTCCGGATGGCACGATGAAGGAACCGTTCTGGAACTATTCAATAGTTTAACTGATAGCAACAGCGTTGTGGATGGCTATGTAGCACGGACCTGGCTTGATTTCAACCGCTGGGAAGGAACCGGTTCAATCCATTATGCTGGTACTGATACGGCTAGTAATATCACTATAAACAGTTACATTACTCAAACCGCTTATTGGGATCTTTATAAATATGAGTTAATAGTAATCTGCGGGGAACCTACAGCTACTCCTAATCCCCCGGTTGGAACTACCTGGTATGATCCCGATGCTTATGTTCATTTATTTTCAGGGGAATCACCTCCTCCTGAATGTAACGGATGGTGGGGTGAAGGATGTATTCCCACCGTAGGGGAAGACCCCGATGTCTGGGTTACTATAGATGAACCCGGTATTATAACCTGGACCTTTGGAGAAACCGTTCCCCTGGTGGAGATCAACTGGAATGCACTCGGTGGAAACCGGACCACTATTTGCGCTGCGGGATCAGAAGTAACCGCAAGCGTTGCTGCAATCGTAGAAACAGGGATTCCCGGTTTCGATGATGTACGCTATGTAAACACCGGCTGGACTAATAATATGGGGAGTGTTCCTGCTGACGAGAATGATAACTCGGTTACTTTCACTATTAATGTACCTTCTGCGATGACCTGGACCTGGCAGAAGCAGTATTACCTGCACGTATCGGTCACTCCCGTCGGGGCGACTATCACCGGCGATGGCTGGTACG
Organism: bacterium; assembly: GCA_016930435.1. Lineage (GTDB taxonomy): Bacteria > UBP14 > UBA6098 > JAFGQG01 > JAFGQG01 > JAFGGQ01. The sequence goes on along the minus strand of JAFGGQ010000109.1, from coordinate 3,094 downwards.
ATGCCGGAACAGATGCCAACCCGACCTGTAATTATGTGTGGAATCTCACTGCTGATGAAGTCCGCCAAAATCTGTATTCCCGCATTGTTAGCATTTTCAACGGCGCCGGGCCGGGCATAAGCCCAACCACTACCTATGTACCCAGATCTAATGTTGGCGACTATAATTACACTCAAACGATGGATACATCCTATGCACTTGGTTTTTATGGTATTACACAATACCATATTACTCTTGCCGACGATCCTGACGTAGGCGGTACGGTAGCTCATTCCGGTTCCCAGACCTCCGATAACTGGTATGATACCGGCACTAACGCCACCCTCACTGCTACCCCGATTGCCGGAACTGAGAATACCCGAACCTGGTTCAAGAACTGGGATCACGATGATGACCCGATTCCAGCAGTTCCAGCTACATGGCCTAATTTTACGAACCCCGTAGATGTCAGAATGGATGATCATTACGAAATTACTGCTTACTGGCAGCAGCAATTCAAGATCGTCTTCAAAGCCAAAGCAGAAAATGTTGACGAGTATTCCTGGGTGGATGGCGTAGAATATCCCTGGGCTGACAGTCTCAAGGTCGGGGTTACTTATAATAGCGGCCACGAAAGCTTTGATATTGTTGATGAGGCCGGTGAAGAAATCTGGGTCTATGAGGGGTCCACTTATACCTATAATGAATACGCTACCTATTCAGGCAGTATCCCACTGCTTAGATGGGAGAGGAATGACGGAGAGGGTACAGGAAATATTACTACATTCGGTACTATTGAAATTAAGTACTGGCAGCAGTACAAGCCTACTATTGATATCTTTTACGACGGGGTTTCAGGCGCCGGTGGCGGTCACGTAGAGATCGTTGATTACTATAGAAAGGGTGTAGATATCTCCGGAAGTGAACCGGTGCTTGTGGATGGCGATAGATGGAGCAAATGGACCGATGCCGGATCCATCCTGAAATTCCCTCAAACTACCTCCGGAGTGATGAACGTCTGGTGGACTACAAGTCTGCGAACCTGGAATCCATTCGATAAGGCCGTTGATGCGGATATAATCTACCAGGAACCACGGGAAGCCACCCTGGAGGCTACCCTTGTACTGTGGCGGAATTACCGCTTGATGGGCGTCCCGCTTGTGCCAACTGAAACCCTTGATCCGCCTCGTTCTCCGTCTGAAGGTTACGAAAAGGGCGACCCCGATCTGGTTCTCCATGATGATTTCTTCGATGATTGCATAAGCGATGACGGCGGACACTGGGATATGTACGAGAACTGGTGGCGTCTTAACCGCTATTATCCTCAAGAATTAATGGCTTATAAGCGTTATCTGGGCCCAGTTGATCCTAATTCATGTGACGATTTCTTCCCCGGACTGGGTTACTGGATCGTTCAAACCCATTGTGATGAAGTTGAGATCAGCATCACCGGTGTTAAAGCCTCGGAACCGTTCGAAATTCCGCTGGGCCGCTGGAACGGTGCTTATGAACCGGGCCAGTATAACATGTGCGCTAACCCCTTCTATCTGGATGATCCTTCCTCTGAACCCGATGTCCGGATAGCTGAGTTCGACGTTATTCATTATGAATGGGACGGTTCTGAATGGGCTGTCGTAGAGACAGTCAGCGTTCCTACTGCGGTGTCGAACGAATGGCTGGGTGGTTGGGCTAATGTTTACCGGGGCGGCATGTATGCGCAGTTAGACATCAGTGTTGCGGATGACGGTTCTGCACCCGGGCGTACCTGGATCGATGAGTGGGAAGGATTCTGGGTAACCGTTAAGATGGACGGGATGTATGATTCCTGGCCCACCGTTCATACTATCGGGGATGACAGCCTGAGCCTGCTCTGTAATATACATTCCGGCGCGCGAAGATTAGCCCGGGAAGATAATTCCGAAAACTGGAATATCCAGTTTGAATTAGCCTCTTTAGATAAACGCTTCAGGGATGCCGATGTTAAGGCTGGATGGTATGAAGACGCATCTAATGGCCTGGACCATAGGGATTGCGAAAAGCTGCCCGATTTCTGCTACCCCGAAAAGGATTATGTGAAGGTCTATCTGGAACGTGGCGGTCGTGAATACGCTTACGATTATCAGGCTGGTGAAGGTATTAAGTACGACTGGGTAATGATAGTGCAGGCTAATGGCGACCTGGCTTCCAATACCAAATATGAACTGAATTGGAATACCTTCAATATCCCCGCCGGGGCAACTGCTATCCTGCAAGACCCCATAGAAGGGATGACAATTGACCTTGATCAGACTAAAAACTATTCCTTTACCATGGATGGCAATATCCGGGAATTCTACATATCGGTAACCTTCGATATGGCCATGGCTAAAGAACTGCTCTCTGCTAAGGTCCCGGCTCAATACTTCCTTGGCTATGGCGAGCCCAATCCTTTCAATAGCTCAACACGCATAGGGTATGGAATCTCATCCGAATACGGCGATCAACAGGTTACTATTAAAATATATGATATCCTGGGTAAAAATGTTAGGACCCTGATCGATGAAATTAAAACCCCGGGTTACTATGAAGCTGTCTGGGACGGAAGAGACGACAAGGGCGAGGAATTGCCAAGCGGTATCTATATGTATGAATTCTCCAGCGCGCCATTTAGTCAGGTTAAAAAACTGATATTCATTCAGTAGATCATTCTAAAACCGGTATTTGCAAAAGCCGTCAGGTGAACGCCTGACGGCTTTTCCCTTTATACAGTCAAAAAGAAAAAAACTTAGCGAGAACCAATCTATGATCCCGTTTAATGCAGTTGCAATTATCTATAATGCCTGAAATATCGAAGAACAGGATATTAGAATATAAACTCCAGAATAAAATTTGCATTTTTTTGTACAATTCGTGGATACTCATAAATACATGTTCATCAAATATATAACTTACATTCAACATTATCAACTGCATTTTGCGGGATTATATAACAAGGTAAATCAGTAGTGATACCCCGAAGGGGTAATTTCGCATAAACCGGAGCAACGCCCCGGATGCCAAAAAGAACCAATCATATAAGCCCTGAAGGGGCGAAGTAAAACAAACATGAAGTGGAATAGCGAAAGATAAAAATGGG
>JAFGGQ010000108.1 GCA_016930435.1 bacterium | reverse complement strand
TTTCTCTGCTGGTTATCGACGCCCTCCCAGGTGAGGTCATAAAAGCCTGGATCCAGGTTGTTCCATTGTACAGAATATACGGTTTTCCCATGGAGGTCAAAGATCTCGATCACAACATTATCCGTTTCGCTCAAGGCCAAACTGATGGATACCTGAATATTAAAGGGATTGGGGTATATTTTAACGCTGAACTTACGAGGTAGAGGGTCGGTCAAGTATCCCTGGCCGGAGGGAGGCCCTGGCGGGTAATGTCCATAATTCATAGATGATGCCGGGATCAATTCCCTGTAGAAAAGCGCAGCGCCCTCTGCTCCGGATACTTCAAGGGTACAGGCGGTCGCGCTGACCAGTACCCAGCATCCCATGCCGGGAGTTATACTGTCCGTGGGTTCATAAGCGCTGCAATTCCAGAAGTAAAGGGGTGTTTCGATCCGGCCGCTGATATTAATCACCGGCACCGCCGCATTTACAGACCCCACCAGATTCCAGCCCTGATCGAGCAGGGAGTAGTAATTTTCTATGGCAATCCCCCCGAATCTAACGATGGTGTCCCTCAGCGAATATACCCAGTAACCCCGGCCGGCCTGCAATTCAGAGTACGATTGATAGGAGCGGGTTAGTGGTTCATATCCGAAGAAATTGGGGATTATATCAGGGAAGATACTCGTCAGGTCAGAAGATTGAGGGAGCGCATAAAATGAGACGAGGTTCCATCCCGTGCAAAATTCTATCGTACCTGCTCCCGGGCGGGGCCGGTCAAAACAGACCTCTACCGTGTCTCCCTCCCTAAAATAGTGTTGTGTCTGCAGGCTCATATTTAGGTATCCGTCCAGCAGGAACATCCCGGAAGGAAGATATTCGGGATTCCAGCTGATCATGCCGCTTTCCCCCTCAAGTACAATGGTCCAGCAGATCGGGAAACCCATATAATACCGGATATCCCTTTGGAGTTTCCTTATATGAGGAAACGCTTCATCGTCCATAGGGAAATAGGCATCAATGGATTCAGTTGGAGGTAATGCGATTATATCAGCCCCGGGATCGTAGCCATCCGTACCGGAACCCGATGTTCCGATGACCAGTACCTCTTTTTTCCGGGAAGATGCTCCAGTAACCTCTAATTCGAAAAGCCATTCCAGGGGCAACCAGTTTATTAGCAGCAGGGCATTTTCAGTCTGGCAGGTTAGACTACCCTCATTCAGGGTAAAAGTCCCGAAATTCAGGGGTGAGTAACCGCCCTGAACAGCAGTTGGCAAGATAGCGACTTTGATATAGCAGATCACCTCATTGCTGGTCAAGAACCCGGAGCCACTTCCGCTGACAACAGTGTGTCCATCTTCTGGTGTGTCGAACAGTAGCGTTTCCCAGTCTTCCGAGGCGGTACCTTCATTTTCGATTGCCAGAACATGCAGGATTTCCGGGAAGAAGAAGAATTCAAAGTCAAAATCGGCAATCCTGAACCGCGAGGGTTCGTCTATCCATACCGGTATTAAGATAGTATCCCCCGGGAAAGCGATGGTATCTCTAAACCAGGCCTGCATATAATCCAGGTAATAGACCCAGCTAAAGGGTTCCATCAAATTGGGCTCGCAATAATCAGGAGAGTCATACGCACCAAAGATAGTCAGTAGCATACTATCAGCGAGGAGCAGGCTTTCCGCGGAATATGGGAAGAAGCTGAGGGTATCATTATTCCAGTGCAGGGCTGGTGAAGTAAGATCAAAAAACATTCCGTTAATACTAAGTTGAATAGAGCCTGGCTCAATCCCGGAAATCTCATCGTATAGTTCGATAGTTATCATTTCAGGTAGTTCACCGAGTATTGAGCCTCCTGGCGGTTCGGGGTATTGGGCGAGTGGTGGTTCCAGGTCCACCGTGAACAGCCAGGTAATAATGGAATCCAGAGGGGTTCCGTTGATATTGTCTGCCCGGAGCAGGCTCACCTCCGGTTCATCCCCGTTATCCCATGATGCATCCGGAGTGAAGATTAGTGTATCCCCTTGCAGCACAAGTTGGTCCGGGTAGAGATACATATCAGTATTCACACCCAGGATTATAGAAGCGGTATCCAGGGGCAATGAGCAGGTAAGGAGGATGCGGATCGGTTGTTCCGGGCAAGCGGTTATAGTGTACGGAAGTGGTTCTATTATCTGGCCTTCCGGTGCGGCATCGCACCAGCCCGGGGTATGACAACCGACAGCGTAAATATTGCCATCGTTGGAACCGAAGAAGATGATCCCGTCCGGACCGATAGCGGCTGAGGAGTTGACCGGCCCTTCGGTGGTTACATGCCACCGCTCAGTTCCATCGGGATTAATAGCATAGAGATTATTATCCGCAGAGCCTACATAGACCACCGAGTTGCTGTCCACCACCGGGGATGATCTTACCGCGCCGCCGGTAAGGAAAGTCCAGCGGATTGTTCCATCAGGCTCAAATGCATAGACATTGCCATTATTTGCCCCGATATATACAGCGCCATCAGGGCCTATGGCGGCGGTGGAATATTGCACGTCGGAAGCGATATTCACTTCCCAGGCGAGGGTTGAGGTTGCCCCGCTGTAATCAACCGCGAATATCTTCTGTGCAGTGGGATTGGCTGCAAATTTATTACCCCCGAAATAGACCCTGTCACGGGAATCATCCACCGCCGGGCAGGACATAATGTCCATCTCCCCTATCACCGATGAGGATGCCCAGGTCCACTGGTCAATACCCGAGGTACTCCAGAGTGTCAAACCGCCCGGTGTGTTTGCCCAATCAGTGGTTAGGATAAAGGACTCTTCATCCACTGCGGGTGTGGTGGAGATCCAGCTTCCGCTAATTGGGGGATACGCTTCCCAATAGAAGGTGCCGTCCAGGCCGAGGCAGGTTAGCCATCCAGCCCATGGTGAGTTAGTATGATCGGAGCAGACATAGACCCGGCTGAGTGAATAATCGATAGTCGGAGAGCCCTTTACGCCTCCTACATCGAATCGGGTGAGATAACTCCATGTCAGGGCGCCGGAATGATCTATCGCATAGAGATAGCCGTCCGACGCGGCAATGTAAACAGAACCATCCGGTCCCAGAGCGGGAGAAGAGTACCCAATGCTCCCTCCTGTGTGATAGACCCACAATAATTCACCCCCGGTTACATTCAGGGCGTACAAATTACTGTCGTTTGAGCCGATATAGAGGATGCAATTTTCATCCAGGGCGGGTGAAGATTGCACAGCTCCGCCGGTCATAAAGGTCCATAGAACCCGGACATTTGCGGAATCACAGGGGCAGATATATGGGCTTAAGCCCCGGTTCTGAGCATCGAAATGGAATTGGGGCCAGACCCCCGGAATTTCACACTCCACATCCTCCAGACAGAGTGTTCGACACCCGGAACCATCCCATTCTATTATATTGATGACCGCAGCATCGGATATAGAGGAGGGGACCATGGAGTGCCTTAAAATATAACCATCACCGTAATGGGTGGTCAGTATAGCGGGGTTTTCAGATGGGACATTCACCGCCAGAACCTCCCAGGAGGATGGGATCAGGGTATCCGTATCAGCCGCCCGATGATAATCGGAAGGACCCACACCATCGAATAGAGGGTGCTCCGGCCGGAGTAAATCCACCCCGTGGTCTGCAGCTGAATAGCGGTTCTTCATCTTGAAAGTACAGGGTACCAGCTCCGGGAGCACTTCCTCTATGCTGAATCCGCTGAAGGGATTTGTCTGTTCGATGATCAAATATCCACCCTCCCTCACATATTCCTTATAATCATCCGCATGTGATTCGAAAGTATTAAAATCAGTCAGGTAATATCCCCAGCAATTAGGTAAGATAATAACATCATACTCCATCAGCGTGCCTATACCAGATGTATTGGGTAAAGTATCAAAAACATATCCAATAGTACTCAGTTGCGAAGCGTCTACAGCCCAGCCTGTTCCCATTGAGGGCACAACAAGTCCAATAGCGATTGAAGTATCGACAACAGGAACCCAATAATCATAACTATACCCAACAGCCCAAATTACTCCCAACAAGAGCAGGGATATCGCAAATACTCTACCCATTGATCAACTCCTAACCCTTGATTCCGTTATAATCAGAACACAAATTAACGAGCCAAAATAATGGAACCGGTACATTCCACCTTGCCTTCCACCTGGAGCACATAGATATAAATCCCCTCCGGCAGGATTTTCCCCTTGGTATCCCGCCCATCCCAGGTGCGTTCAAGATAATCGGTGATCTCATTTACACTTGGGACAGTTTTTTCCCATACCTTTACATTCCGGAGATCATAGATGGAGACATTCGCATCGGTGCTGAACATCCTTGGATAATGAAAGAGTATATAATCATTGTAATTATCGTTATTCGGTGTAAAGGGATTGGGAGCGGCGTAGCAGGAGACCCTGGGTTCGATGGTAAACCACCAATCCCACCGGGACATATTGGGAGCGCAGTAATCCGGTTTATCTCCCACCCTCAACCTGATATTGACGGTATCCCCGGGGGCGAAGTAAACCGAGGCCGCTTCGCTGTTCACCACTAAATTTCCATTTATGTTGTCATCATCGAAATACCAGTAAATACCGTCATCGGCGACGGTATAATCCAATCCGTTTATATTCAGGCTGATTGTATCCGGCCAGACTCCAGCCAGATTGTCATCAACACGGATCTCAATAATAGGGTTGGGATCCTGAAGCATCATCCCAACATAGGGATATTCCAGTGAACAGACAGGGGCTTCGAGGTCAACATAGAAGCTCCAGGCAAGGGTATCCCACATTGGATTTCCCAGGTTATCCTCCACGTTTACAATAGAGACATCAACCAATTGCTCGTTAGAGAACAGGGCAAAATCCGGTGTGAATACTAACAGGCTTTCCGCTTCGAAATACTCCAGCCAATTATGGTCAATATTATAGCTGTCCGCTTCTACGTGCAGATTAATTGTAGATGGATCGACGCCATCCTCGTCGTAAAGGGTGATCAGGATGCGCTGGTCCGCGCAGGAAGTTATGGTCATAGGAAGCGGCTCGATCACGTTTGCAGTAGGGCCCTGCAGTATCATTACATAGAATGAATCGAGGGTTTGGGTTCGGTCCAGGGGATTCAGAAAATCATGATCATTGTCGTAAGCATAGACCACAAATTTCACCGTGCAAGTATCCGGAAAAGCGGGTAGATTTTCACTGGAAAGAAAACTGATGACATATTCGCCGTTCACAACAGCGGTATCCGCCCCGGGTGCAGCTTCCAGGTTTATGGTATCTGTTCTTGATCCGCGATTATCCTGATAGATTGTATAAACACTATCACCCCATATTCCGGAGGAATCTATGAGGTTGCAGGATATCTCGAATGGGATCCGGGTTGGCCGGTAAAGTGGTGCAAACTCAGCATAACGGGGGCCCATCAAGTCATCATCCGGGATATAAAATGCCCAGTAATTGATCCCCTCGATATAATTGGGCTCGCAGTAATCGGGTTCGTTATCCCTGGCATATACTGTTACCCTGATCGAGTCAAATTCAGGGAAGTATATTCCGGTTCCGGTAAGTGAATCTTCCTGGGGGAGGTAAACTATACCCCATGCGGCATCATCGACGGACGATGGATCCAGCGTAATGGTGCTTCCGTCCCAGGCTAATCCTGCATTGCTAAGGTTCAAAAGCAGGGGAACCGTTGCCCGGTAAACCCCTTCTAATTGAAGATTAATGCTGGCGGGATCCACTCCCAGCAGATTATCCGCGAGGTCCACCTGAATAAGCTGTTGCCAGTCATAGATATCAGCGCCATCATCGGGGAGGAAGTTGGAAGTCACCGGCCCGGAAAGGTCCAGATAGAAAACACCTTCAACGGGCGCGGCCTCCAGGCCATTGCCCAGGAGGTCATCCGCGGCAGTAAGGGCTACCGGTACAACCTGGTTATCCATCCAGTAACCCGACCCGGGTATGAAGAAGAGGGTATCACCCAGGTAGCTCAACCGGTCATCATCAATAGAATATATAGAATCGCCGATATGCAGTTCGATAGTAGCAGGATCCACCCCATCGATATCGAACAGGTAGATGTGTATCTCCTGGTCTTCACAGGCAGAGATAGCGCCATCGAATGGGATAACTATTTCGGCTACCGGGCCGCCGGTAGCGATATTAAAATACCAGCATACTTCCAATGTATTAGGATCACAATAATCGGGCAGATCCCAGGCTGTGAGGCAAGCCTCTATTCGTGTACCGCCCGGCCAGGACAAACCAGCGCAACCGGTATTCAGTTCAAACAGTTCCCCATCCCAGTAAACGCAGGAAGAGAGAACGTCGAATGGGGTTCCCGCAACGGTCAATGTAACCGAGCTTTCTGCCAGACCGCTCAGGATATCTACAATTCTGAAACTGATTGAGGGAGAGGGCTCGCTAACTACACTGCCTCCGGCAGGGGTCAATTCCCAGGCCGCCGGGGGTGAGAGGTCCATAATAAATTCCCACTCCAGATCAGTTTCAAGGGTGTTCCCAATGGAATCCTCGGCCGCCAACAAATGGACGTGAATGGTCATTCCGTCTTCAAAATAGGGTTCCGGGATAAAGGTCAGGAGATCATCCTCGAAGGTCAGTTCGTCATCATCAACGGTATAGACTACCGAATTAACTTCGAGTTGTATGGTAGAAGGCACCACGCCATTTGAATCAACGATAGAGACGATAATACCCTGATCTTCGCAGGCGGAATAGGTATTGGGAAAGGGGTTGATAATAGCTGCCACCGGACCGCCCCGTGCGATATCAAACTCCCAGCAATCCAGAGAGTGATTGGGATCGCAATAATCAGGCAGATCATAAGCGGAAACACATACTTCCACAACCGAGCCCGGAGGGAATTCAACGGGCACCAGGTCAGGATCAAAATAAATTTCTTCGGAACCCCACCATAGAGCATCTTCCTCAAGGTCATACCAGATGCCGTTTATGCTAACCGTCACCGTAGCGCTATCCAGGCCGGAAAGGTCATCCGTCAGGGAAAACCAGATCAGAGGTGAGAAATCTTCAACAACTGTTCCGATGCCAGGGTGCTCATCAAAATGGTAGGGAGGGGAATAATCCACCGTGAAGGTCCAGCTAAGGGGGGTTTCCAGGGGATTGCCCAGTATATCATCAGCCCGGGTTAGCTGCACTGACACAACATCTCCATCCGCCCAGAAATGTGTGCCGCCGGTAAAAATTAAAAGGTCGTCCTCATAATTCAGTTCATCATCCCCGATAGAGTAGTCCGTGCCATTTACCATTAGGTTAATAGTAGTATCGTCCACCCCGTTGGAATCAAAGAGCGAAACGTAAATTGTTTCGGGATTACAGGCGGTGAAGGTTTCGTTCAATGGACTGATTATAGCTGCAATGGGCCCCCCGCCGGCAATACGAACGGTCCAGCAGGTATCCAGAACATTGGGTGGGCAATAATCCGGTGAATCCCCGGCATAAAGGCAGATATTCAAAACATCTCCCCCCGAGAAATCGAATCCCGCCGCACAGAGATCAAGACTGAAGCCCGATCCATCCCAATCCACATAAGGATCGGTCAACCGGAATGACCGGGCATTAATCTCCACCGATACCGAACTTTCATCCAATCCGCTCAGGGCGTCGGTCAAATCAAATTCCAGGATAGGGCAGGTAGTATAGATTACGCTCCCCGGTACGGGGCTGATACCGGTTACCACCGGGGGAGTAAGGTCGATAATGAAACTCCAGCTAACTACAGCTTCCAGCGGATTGAAATAAATATCATCTGCCGCGAGGAGGGTAACGGAAACAACATCGCCATTTGTCCAGGAATCTGAGGGGACGAACCGCAGGGTGTCATCGTCATAACGGAGTTCGGGATCGGAGGTAGTATATGATATGGTATTCACTTCCAGGACTATGGTACTGTCGAGAACACCATCGGGGTCCTGTACCAGCATCAGTATATTTTGATCATGGCAGGCTGAATATGTGTTATTCAGGGGTTCAATGATAATCCCGATGGGCCCTCCCACGGGTATGGCAAAATTCCAGCAGGTATCCAGTGTATTGGGTTCACAGAGGTCCGGCCAGTCTATTCCACGGACGCAGATCTCAACAGCGTCGCCGCCTGCGAAAAGGATCCCGGCAGCGGTGCAGGAAAAGCGATAAAGCGAATCAGTCCGGTAGAATGCCGGATCGCTCAACTCATACCAGACACCGTTTACGCTTATCCGGGTGGAATCCAGGGCTACGCCGGCAAGATTATCAAGCATAACGAATGATATTGTTGGGCTTAGATCGCCGATCTCGGCACCTGGAGCGGGATAAGTATTTATCAGCCACGGATGCTCCAGGTCCACCCAGAACCACCACCGGTACAGGCTATCCAGGCCATTCCCCAGCGAGTCACGGGCATCTAAAAGGCTGACAGTTACCGAATCGTTATTATTCCAGATCGGAGCAAACGGTTCAAAGAAGAGGGTTTCCGGGTGCTCCCAGCGGAAATCAGGATAGGCTAAAATGGTATCCGCAACAGTAACCTGGTAAACCAGGCTGGCTGTATCCACCCCGTGGTCTTCTTCCCTGTCCCGGATAGTGATTATAGCGCCCTGGTCAGCGCAGGAGCTTATGGCTCCATTAAAAGGAAATTCCAGGTCAGCCACGGGACCGAGCAGATCTACCGAGAACTCCCAGCATTGCTGGCCATCATTAGGGGCACAATAATCCGGTGAATCATGGGCATAGATGCATACCGATACCGTTTCATTGTGGGCGAATTCCAGGCCCAGACTCTCCGGTTCAACCTCAATCGAAAGCACCGGGATAGCGCCCGTGGAATCCCAGCTAAAGAACATACCAGGAGTGAGAAGGGAATAAGGAAGTCCGTTGACAGTGATTAGTATCGAGGAATCGCTGAGTCCGCTCAGGCTATCCCAGGCGGAGACCATGATCTCCTGATAGGGATCGGCCACCACGCTATTGTTCAGGGGCCACTCCCCTCCGAAGAGGGGTTCTGAAAGATCGGCGATAAAGAACCACAGGGGATGGTTCTGCAGGCCATTACCCCAGATATCATCGGCTTGCAAAAGGTGGACATTTACTGTCTCGCCATCCTCCCAGAGAAATAGAGGGCAGAAGATCAGTGTGTCCCCTGAATAGGATAATTCCGGAGTGGAGATGGTATAGACCACGGAATTCACTTCCAGCTCTATGGTTCTTATATCCACCCCATCTTCATCCACAATGGTTATGTAAATGCACTGGTCATTGCAAGCGGTGTAGGTGTCATTCAGGGGTTCAAGTATAGTAGCGATGGGGCCGGCGAGGACAACCACAAAGGTCCAGCATGTATCCAGGATATTGGGGTCGCAATAATCGGGGGAGTCTTCGGCATAAAGGCAAACGGTTACCGTATCGTTATCACGGAAGGTTATACCGGCGGTTTCGCAATCCAATTCGAAATGAGAGCCGTCCCAGCTTACGCCGGGGTCCCCGATACTCACCGTGTAACCTCCTATGGTCAATTCCAGGGTACTCTCATCCAGACCGCTCAATGAGTCCGCCAGGTCAAAGGAAAGCAATGGGGTTGAGTCGGCTACCACATCATCCGTGAACGGGGAGGGATTGGTTAATACAGGGGGTGAAAGGTCAATAATAAAGCTCCAGGAGAGTGAATCATCGAGTGGGAATCCGTAAATATCATCTGCACGGGCAAGTACCACTTCCACGACCTGGGCATCGATCCAGTATGCTGCAGGCGGTTGAAAAATAAGCAGGCTGTCATACTCGAAGGTGAGCCACTCATGGGAGATATCGTAGAATTCAGCTTCCACGAAAAGTTCGATGGTAGTAGTATCGATAGTATAAGGGCTAACCAGTTCAATAATTATGCGCTGGTCATCGCAGGCGGAATAAGCCCCGTTGAAAGGTTCGATAATCAGGGCATAAAGTTCGGCAATAACCACATGGAATTCCCAGCAATAATCGATAATAACGTTCGGCCGGCAATAATCTGGCATATCCTGGGCTCCGACCAGGCATACTTCCACTGTATCACCGTCATTGAACCGGACCCCCAGCGCGGAGGGGTCGAAATTAAGTTCCCCGCTGACCGGATCGAACCGCATTCCGGTGGTATCATAGGGATAATATACGCCATTGACAAACAGGCCCATTTCGCTATAATCCAGTCCTGATCCGCTATCAGCGACGAAAACAGTGATCACCGGTGAGGAGGTTGTCACAATGGTATCGGCAGGCGGGAATTCTCCCCAGGCGACGGGTGGGGCGAAGTCCATGGTATAGGTCCATTCGATAGGGGCTCTTTGCAGGGGATTGCCGTATATGTCATCCGCCCTGATGAGGCTGACCGATACCACCTGTCCATCCGCCCAGAAGTCGAGGGGTGGGGTGAAGAACACGGTATCTCCGGACCAGCTTATTTCGGGTGAATCATTTGTATAGATATCCCTGTCCACCTGCAGTTCAAGGGTAGTACGATCTACCCCGTAATCATCGGTAATGACGATTATAATACGTTGGTCTTCACAGGCGGAGAAGGTTCCGGGCAGCGGTTCAATTATCTCGGCTATGGGCCCGATGGTGTCGAAGAGGACAATAATGGTAACGCATGCGGAGTCCCAACATCCGATAGTATCGGTGACCACCACACAATAGATTGTGGTATCCAGTGGGCAAGCCCGTGGATTGGGTGAGGAAGGTTCATCCAATCCGGCTGTGGGAATCCACTGGTAACTTAATCCCGGGAATCCTCCGGTGGCAGTAGGGGCTCCGCCAAGCTCAACGCATTCGCCAATCATGATAGTATTTTCTCTTCCCGGGTCGATGAATATCGGGGGGCTGACGAACACCGTTGCGGTATCGGGACGTGAGGCGCAGCCATTTCGGGTAACCATAACCGTATAGGCGGTATTTTCGGTTGGAAAAACATCTATAGACGGGGTATTATAGCCCCCGGGTTCCCAGAAATAGGAAATGTCGCCGTCAGCAGGGCTTACAGTGGCTTCGAGCCGGGCGCCATCGCCGGCACAGATGCTTTCGGACTCAACCGTTACCAACGGAGTAGGCTCTACATAAACGGTTGTAGTATCAGCACCCGGGCAGCCATCACGCATTACGGAAACTACAAACTGGGTAGTCTCGGTTATCATTACATCAATGGATGAGGTTGTATAACCACCGGGTTCCCACCAATAGCTGACTGTGCCACCGGGTGGGGTAACCGTAGCCTCAAGACGGGCATACTCGCCAGCGCATATCGTATCCGTATTCAGGGTTACAGTGGGCGAAGGAAATACCATAACATGTGCGGTATCCACTCCTAAACAACCTCCTGCGGAGACGGTTACGATGTAATCCGTAGATACGCTGGGACTAACGGTGATCTCCGGCGTATTGTAACCACCCGGACTCCAATAATAGGTAACCCCGGTGGATGGACTTGCATAGGCGGTCAAAGTGATTGATTCCCCCTCACACAGGTAGGCGTCATAAACCACCACGGTTGGTGAGGGATTTACAACAATGGTCACCATTGCGGTATCGATACAGCCATAACCTAAATCAACTTCCACATAATAGGTGGTAGTAGTAGTAGGACAGGCATTGGGATCCGGGGCAGTGGTGCTGGATAGCCCGGTTGATGGCCACCATCGGAATGATTCGAAGGCTGAACCCAGTCCGGTAATCCGGAAATTGTCGATATACCAGCCGGGGTAATCATTGACTGAAAAATCTGTGCCGAATTGGAACCGGATACGGATATTTCTGCCGATATAGGCATTGAGGTTGAATTCGGCCCGAACCCAGCCCCCGGTAGATGCGGAATAGCATGCTTGCCCGGGTATTGCGGCATTGCTTCCAGAAGCGGCATCCTCGGGATAACCACCAACCGGGTTGATCAGGGTCCAGGAACCCCCGCCATCGGTGGATATCTTGACATTGCCCCCATCAAAGTAACTCTCACAATCCATGTAGTGATAGAACGTCAGAACCGGGTTGACAGCTGAAACAAGGCTGATCTCAGGTGAGTTTAAAACCCAGTTGGCATTATCCGTTCCGTACATGTAATCCAGATCAGTCCCCCAGCAATTAGGATTTGAATAGGCATCGGATGGCCCTTCGAAAGCGAGGTCCCAGACGTCGAAATACTGATCGGGATTACCCCATTCCCAGCTTCCGGTTCCGCTGAATCCTCCGTTAGTAGGTTCGAATGTAGTGGACCATTCCTCGGTGCCGCCTGGGGCGCCCCCCGAGTATAATGCGTGCAGGCGTGTACATTCCCCGGCACAGAGAGAAGGCAATTCGGAGGTTGCGGTAGCTGTGACATCATACAATTCCGGAATATCAACACAATAAGTCTCGGTTTCTGTGGAATACGAGTAGTCCGGGTTTCGGTAATTGACGCTGATATCATAACAAACAGTAGTGCCATATCGGCTTGGGGGGATACTTACTGACCAGGAGGCGGTGTTCATTCCGGTAAAAGAAACCAGTGTTCCCAGATTCTGTGGATTAGCCCCGCTTACCAGTGACAGCCCGGAACCGGAGAGGTTCAGGGTTGCATTAACATTGGAGGCATTGCCGTTGCCGATATTGGAGATCTGGGCATTAATCGTGAAGGGATTTGGGATAACATCGACGCAAGTAGCGATGAATTCGGGCGGGGTATGAACGATCTGTACGATTGGGAACTCGCCCATATCGCCGATTCCATAGTATGTAGTGAATACGAGTGTATCTCCGGGGCAGACATTGCGCTGGTACCATTTGACCATTGTTGCGGTATCAGATCCGAAATCGCCGGTGGCATCTGCAATCCAGTATGAGTCATCCCAGCCATTTATATATGATGCTGGCCAGCGGCCGCACCAGAACACATCCGGCATTGTAGCTTCAAAGCCCACGAGGATGCCCAGGGCCTGCAGATCCCCGGCACCGGGGGGGTACCCGTGTTCATAGGCTCGCCAGATACTTGGTATTGATGGAGCAAAAAATATCTCTGCAAGGCCCGTATAACCATAAGCGGTAGAGATCGGAGCGCCATCATTGCTATTAAGCCTGGTGTCATAATAGACCAGGCATCCGCAATTATGGCAACTGCCATCCACCGGGATGAACTTGGTAGTGCATTTTACCTGTTCATTATCGCCGCGCACCGCTCCCAATGCCACACAGGATAGTTCTTGAACGATCTTGACGCCATAACGGTTATTCCAGACAGTATAGATAATTCCCCCTGAGACATAAGTAGAATTGGGGGCAGGTATAGCGGCACAATCCGGTCCGGTCCGGTAAACCTGCTCAGGGGTGTGACTATCGATTTTATAAATGGAAAATGACCATGGAACCGAGGGATAGTAGTAGGTTAATCTCAGCCATGAACCCCCTCCGGTAGGCCTGGCACCCTCCTCAAAAGCACCCGCGCCGGTACCATTGGACATCTGGCAATCCACATAGCCATTATTTACGGATAACGCCATTGGGGCAGTAGTCCGGGGGTGTCGTGAAGCCTCTTCCAAAGCGAAATTCTGCTTCCATGCCCGGTAAGCAGCACTGTCCTCCGGATAATCCAGGAGGGCTTCATCAAGAGTGATCTCCGGAGAAGGATTTGCCATGCCAAAAACGGGAAACAACAAAAGGGATAACCCTAAAAAAAACAACAAAAATGTAAATTTTCTCATTTCATATAGCTCCATTTTTTTCAATATTTTCATACCTGCAAATTAATCAGACACTGAATATAATTTTTTCAGTTCCCATATAAACAATAGATTTAAATAACATTTTAAAAGGCAAGATAAAATTGCCATATAATAATTACTTCTTTTCGATTTTAGTAATTATGAACACCGTGCAGGGAGGCTTCCGGGATATTAGGCCAGTAGCTGCCTGAACATGCAATACCTGGCCACTTTTAACCCTGATATCGAGTGGAAATGGCTCTATAACTGATACCCCGGACAGCCGGGCAGCAATTTTTTGCCTAACTGTTTCACGCTGCTCTTCAGCAATTATAAAGTCAAATAAAGAACTGCCTATAAGCTCATCCTCGGAATAACCAGTCATCTTCAACAGTGCTTCATTGACCGATTGAATGATACCATTACCATGAATCAGAATACCATCATTTGCATACTTAAATATATTAGTCAATTCGGCCCGGGAGGGCTCCAGCATCTCAGCGCGTTCTTTTGCATAATGTTCGAACTTTTTGGTGTAGTCATCCAGTTTTTTTCGCAGTTCAAGTTCATTGGAAATATCACGAAAAACGCCTAAGGTTCCAATAAGTGTATGATTCTGATTGTAAAGGGGGGTGATTGTCAAACAGATGGGTAACTTTTTCCGTTTTTTGCAGATTATTTCCAACTCCAGATTATGCTTGCCTGCCTTTAATGCCTGCTCCCAGATATTATCCGTGCTCCCGGAATTCTTGGTCTTTTTACTGAAGAAATCGAAAATGCACTTTTTCCCGACGACATCCTCCGCTGGAAAACCAGTCAATCTCTCAGCGCAAGTATTCCAAAAAGTAATCCTGCCTTTGAGATCAACTACAGTTATAGCATACTCAGTTGAACTTCTTAAAATAGAATTTAAAAAATTGGAGGTCTGCCTAAGGGAGAATATGGATTCATTCATTCCGGTACTTTAGTTAGAATTATAACAATACCAAATATTCGGAAAAATAAACTTTTTTTTACAAAGACTACGTTTACGTTGTCCTGACATTCAAAAATAAACTGGTTATACCCCATAAATAAACTATCTTTAGCTTCAGGGGCACGCTCCTTGTTTCTTACCGCTTTTATTATCAAATATTAATAAGACAAAATATATTAACCGTTCAATATTGACAAGTATTTTCTATTAATTATATATAATTCTTGTTTTCTACATTTAATATTATCATTATATTTTTTTACATTGACAAAATTGTAAAGCCATACTAAATTGGCAAATCTTCTTGGAGAGTAGCAATGAAGTATCCCGATGAACAAGTAAAGATTCTGGATAGAAGTTACATGTTAAAAGACCTGCTTAATTTTCACAAGCAGTTCAGCAGCGGTCTGAGGCTTGGCGGAGCGCTGGACCCGGGCATGATCAATCTGAATTCCATCAGTAATTTGATCCTATGCGGTATGGGAGGGTCTGCTATCGGTGGGGATCTGCTTCGTTCCTACCTGACAGACCAAATCCCCATTCCCTTAACAGTTAACCGCGAATACACTATACCCGGCTGGGTAAACGCTCGGACCCTGGCGATCATAAGCAGTTATTCCGGAAACACCGAAGAAACCCTTTCGGCATTAAGCGCAGCTCAACTTAAAAAAGCCCGGATCATCTGCCTGACCACCGGCGGCAAACTGCTCAGTGTAGCTCGTGAGAACAATTATCCCACCCTAATCCTGCCGGGTGGATTACCGCCCAGAAGCGCCCTTGGGTATTCATTCGCCTCACTGATGGGGATTTTTTACCGGTTAAATATGATCTCCGATCCTACCGAATTCGATGAAACCACCTCTTATTTAGAAAAAGAGGCCCAAAACCTTGGGAATGGTGTTCCCGCACCGGAAAACAAAGCCAAAATGTTAGCTTTGAGGCTATACAAAAAAATACCCTCTTTTCTCGCACCAGTACGGTGGCTGGAGGCAGTGGCATTACGGTTTCAGGGGCAATTGGAGGAAAATGCCAAAACATTGGCCTTCCACTCTCTGATCCCAGAAATGTGTCATAATGATCTGGTTGGCTGGGCACACTTAGGGGAACTGAAAAAGTTATTGCAGCCAATCTTCCTTATCGATAGGGGCCTTGAACCCCGGTTGATTAACAGAATACTCTGTACCAAGCGTATATTCAGCGATAACGGGCTGGAACCGATAACCCTGGAAACACGGGGGGAGTCTTTACTGACGCGCATCTTTTCCCTGATCCAATTGGCCGATTTTACCAGTTTCTACCTTGCCATTCTGAACGGGCAAGACCCAACTCCGATTGCAGTATTGGATAAACTTAAAGAAACCCTGAGCCAGTTCGATTCAAAGGAAGTGATATGAATATCGTAATACCAGTAGCCGGTTTCGGCACACGCCTCAGACCGCTTACCTTTACCAAACCCAAGGTACTTCTTCCGGTAGCCGGGAAACCTATCATCGCCCATATCCTGGATAAAACCCTAAAACTTCAAGTTAACCATTACAGCTTTATCATCGGTTTTATGGGTGACAGAATTCAGGATTTTATTGAATCCCGTTACAGCTTCAAGGCTCAGTTCATTGAACAAACTGAATTGCTGGGGTTGGGGCATGCAATCTGGCTTGCCCTCAAGGAATTGCCCAATCAGGAAGCTACACTGATCATACTGGGAGATACTATAATCGATACTGACTGGGATCAGATACTGCATTCAGAGTATAATATTCTTTGCACTATGGATGTTGAGGACCCCCGCCGGTTCGGGGTTGTCGAAGAGAAAGGGGGTCTTATTACCGGACTGGAGGAAAAACCCGAACATCCCAAATCCAACAAGATAATAGCCGGGGTTTATTATATCAAAGAACCTCAACGATTAAAAGAAGCCATGGATAAGATTATCGGGAACGATCAGCGAACCCGGGGCGAATATCAGCTCACTGACGGGCTTCGGGAAATGCTGCAATCCGGCCAGAAATTCCGTTCATTGCCCCTTAAATACTGGTATGACTGCGGCAAACCGGAAACTCTTTTGGAAACTAACCGTGAATTACTCAAGCTGAGCAGCAGCCAGGAGCATTTGCCCTCAAACCTGATAAACCCGCCGGTTAGCATTGCTCCCGGTTGCAACATCTCCAATTCCATACTCGGACCCTATGTTTCCATCGGAGAGAATTGCAGCATTGAGAACTCCATTATTCGGGATTGTATTATCGATAAAGGCTGCAAGATAACAAATGCTTGCCTGCAGGACAGCATCCTGGGCGAGGAGGCAATCTTTGAGGATGGATTCTCTTCGGTAATCCTCGGCGACATGTCAGAATGTAAGTAATGATCACATCCGAAAAATAATATTTAAATCATAAGAGGTAGATAAAATGACGAGAAATTTCTTTTTTACCAGTGAAAGTGTGACCGAGGGCCATCCCGACAAGATGTGCGATCAGATCTCGGATGCCATACTGGATGCTGTTTTAGCAGAGGATCCCAATGGCCGTGTAGCGGTAGAGTGCCTCACTAAAACCGGGTTTGTGGTCATTGCAGGTGAACTGACTACCGGTACCTATGTGGACATACCGAGGGTGGCTCGGGATACCATTCGCGAGATCGGTTATGATGATCCCGAATTCGGGTTCGACGCCGACGGCTGCGGCATTCTTGTTTCCATTTCGGAACAAAGTCCGGATATTGCTATGGGAGTTGACGCTCTTCCCGATCATGAACAGGGGGCCGGGGACCAGGGCTTGATGTTCGGTTATGCCATAAACGAGACACCTGAATATATGCCTTTGCCCATTACTCTGGCCCATAAGCTGACCAGAAAACTGGCTCAGGTTCGGAAGGATAAGACCATCCGGTATTTACGGCCGGATGGCAAAAGTCAGGTTACTGTTGAATATGAAGATGGCAAAAAGCCATTGAGGGTTGAAGCGATAGTCATTGCCGCTCAGCACGATCCGGATATTGACGAAGAGGTGTTACGGGCGGATATCAAGGAACATGTTATATTGCCGGTCTGCGGCGATATGATTGATGAGAATACCAAGCTCCACATCAATTCAACAGGAATATTTGTTTTGGGGGGTCCCGTGGCCGATGCCGGACTAACCGGACGCAAAATAATCGTTGATACTTACGGGGGACAGGGCAGTCATGGCGGCGGTTGTTTCTCGGGCAAGGATCCCAGCAAGGTTGATCGGAGCGGCGCCTATATGGCCCGTTACATCGCCAAGAACCTTGTCGCCGCGGGGCTATGTGATGAATGCGAAGTGCAGTTAGCTTACGCGATTGGCGTGCCCCAACCAGTATCCATCCTCGTCAATTGCTATGGCACCAGCCGGCTGCCCGAAGATCAAATCGCTGATATAGTGGGAAAGCATTTCCCGCTGAGACCCGCTGAAATGATCAAATACCTGAATCTCAAGCGGCCTATTTTCAAAAAGACCGCTGCCTATGGGCATTTTGGGCGGAACGATCCGGATTTCACCTGGGAAAAGCTGGATAAGGTTGAAGAACTAAAGAAATATTTACCATAACGATTTAAATAAAGGAAAAAAATAATGGAATATGATGTCAAAGACCTCGGTCTGGCTGAGCAGGGCGGGAAAAGGGTTCGCTGGGCGGAAAGGGATATGCCCGTATTAAGAATGATCCGGAATCGATTTGAGGCAGAAAAGCCCCTTAAGAATATAAATGTTGCGGCTTGCCTCCATGTAACCACTGAAACGGCTAATCTGGCTATCACAATCAAGGCTGGCGGCGCCAATATCAGAGTATGCGCATCCAATCCACTCTCCACCCAGGACGATGTCGCCGCATATCTGGTCAAGGAGCATGGCATCCCGGTTTATGCCATCACCGGTGAGGACACATCGACTTATTACGAGCACATTCACCAGACCCTGGCCCATCATCCTTCAGTCACTCACGATGACGGGGCGGATTTGGTTTCCACGCTTCATTCCGAGTATCCTGAACGCGCCGGCGAGATATGGGGCAGCATGGAGGAAACCACCACAGGTGTGATACGCCTGAGAGCATTATCCAATCAGGGCAGGCTACTCTTCCCTGTATTTGCGGTAAATGATGCTGAGACCAAGCACCTTTTCGATAACAGGTATGGCACGGGGCAATCTACCCTGGATGGCATCATCCGGGCGACCAATGCGTTACTTGCCGGGAAGACGGTAGTGATTGCCGGCTATGGCTGGTGTGGCCGGGGATTCGCCATGCGCGCCAAGGGACACGGCGCTAAGGTCATCATCACTGAAGTGGATGATATAAAGGCTCTCGAAGCCGCAATGGACGGCTTCCAGGTTATGAGCATGAATGATGCCGCCCCACTCGGTGAAATATTCTGCACCATCACCGGTAACCTCAATGTGCTCCGGCCTGAACACTTCCAGCAGATGAAGGATGGCGCTATTATCTGCAATTCTGGCCATTTCAACGTTGAAATCGATATTCCCGGGCTGGAAAAAATGGCCAAGAATATAAACCGGCAGGTCAAACCATTGATTGATGAATATATTCTGGAAGAGGGACGCTCCATCTATCTGCTCGCAGAAGGCCGGCTGGTTAACCTGGCTGTTGCCGAAGGGCATCCTGCCTGCGTGATGGACATGAGCTTTGCCGTTCAGGCACTCACCGCTGAACACGTAGTTAAATACAAAGGCGAGTTCGAGCATAAAGTCCTTGATATCCCCACCGAGATCGACCAGCAGGTAGCCCGTCTTAAATTGCAAACCATGGGGATCACTATCGACAGGATAACAACAGAACAGGAAAAATATCTGGCATCCTGGGACATGGGCACTTAGCCGCTGATCTGATCCCTGATTTTATTTTGGTACCGGTTACTGCGAGATTTGAACCATAGGCGAACCTCGACAGCTTTACATATCTCGTCAAAAGGAAAATAGGGGGAGATAAAGGAACAAATAGGTCGATTTATCTGCAATAGACCGGCTATTCCATTTTAAAATTTACTTTATAAACTTAAATTCCACCCTGCGGTTCATCTGGCGGCCCTCATCGGTGTCATTGGTAGCAACTGGTTTAGTCTCGCCATAACCCTTAGAAACAAGGTTATCCGGATCACATCCTACCGATATTAGATAGTCAACCACGGAGGCAGCCCGACGGTCTGATAAACTGAAATTATAATCTTGTGATCCCTTACTATCGGTATGGCCGGAGATCTCCACCTTCTGATCTGGGTTTTCCTTCAATATCTTTGCCAGTCGGTTAAGTTCCGGATAGGATTCCGGACGGAGATTAGACGAATCGAAATCAAAGAAAATATTGTTGAGGGTTATCCCGATCTGTTCTTCAATCAACTTCCTGATGGGGGTCAGGATAATATCCTGGTGAATCCGACGGCTTTCGGTTACATCCTTCAGATTCATATTCCCGGAAATTGGGTAACATCCCTCGCTCTCGGCGTAATAACCGTAGTTTTTCATTTCAGTGAATTCAATCTCGTAGGTACCCGAATCCTCTGCGTTTTTTATCTCTGATATCTTCTGACCGGTGGACAGGTCTTCCCATACGATCGTGGCTGAAAGAGGATGGCCATCGGGGTCCATTACACGGCCAGAAATTGTAACCTTAACCTCTTTTTTCCGTGGGAGTTCATCTGCTCTAACTTCTTTAAATTCCTCTTCCCTGGTCATTGTAACATAAGTTATGATGTATTTCTGCACGAGTTCATTCTGGAAATCGGAGAGTATCCTGCTGAAATTATCATTTAGGTTATAGACCTGGCCAAATGTCAGCCAGGAAATAAAACCCGCATTATTTTCGTAAGGATTTATTGCCTGGTAAAGGGAAACATTATTTTTATAAAGAATATCCAGTAAGGCGCAAGGTCCGTAATCGCCATAATCCTGCAGAACTTCCTCATCGGTTGTCAGGATAATGATCTTCTGGCTACTCTGGCGAAATGGCAGATTACTGGCTTCAGCAATCCCGTTCTCGGTAACCTCCCGGAAGCCGCCCAAAAGGTCCCTGGATAGCCAGAAATCGAAGGCATCTGAGTCTTCAACCGGTTCATAGATTCGATTTACCTGGTCCCCATAAGTTATCAATCCGATCCGGAAATCGATCCCACCTTCCTTGAGTCCGACCACGGTCTGGTGTATATTCTTACGAAGGTCTTCAATGTCATCATCCATACTGCCCGATTCATCGATCACGAATACGACATCCACCGGAACCTGGTATTTACTGGAAATCTCCTCGACACTCAATATCTCAATAGTATCGGCTGCAAATGAGAAATCATCCCGGGTAAGTCCCGAGACGAAATTTCCGGATTCATCGTTAACACTCACAACCAGTGATATTTCGGGGTATTGGGATGGGTCAATATTCAGGATGGACACAATATTGTTTTCTCCGGCCCGGATAGCGTCGGTACCCTGGGCTAACTCCCCTGCTTTCAGGCGGCGGGAATAATACTTATCCCGTATGCGTTCCCGGACATCAGCGACGCTTGAATAATCACTGTCATCAAGGAAGGCAAAGGTCTCCGGACAGGTAGCAAGCAGCATCTTTACCATCTTATCGGATTCGAGGTCCACATCAAACCAGCTCCATCCAGGATAATAGGTTCGCCATAACATACTGGGTTTAAAGCGCTTTGTTCTCCACCGGTTGGAGACCTCCATCCCCGCCACATTTCCTATGGAACGCTTGAAACCCTCGTTCATACTTAGGTGATAGAGAAAATTCCCGGCAGTATAACCAGCATCCAAACCGAGATTAAAATGCTTGTCAAAATCATCATAACGGGCGATAATACTAAGATATTCCAATACCTCAACCCGGGCGAAATAAGCCAGACTGATATCCTTACCCACATGTGTATCTCCGCCTGAGATATGGGCTTCCATCCCCAGGTTCAAACGATGCCATAAAGCTGTTGTGGAGAATCCGGTCTCTATAAAGGAAAAACCATCGAAATAATGGTCGGTATTGATATCGTAAATGTTGAGTGCAATGGTCCCCTTGTCAAAATCCGACTGGAACCCGAAATTGAGCTGTTCGAATCCGTCGATATTTCCGATGCCCCTGAAGAAGGAAGTGCCGATGGAAAAATTGCGTATCCCAAAACCGATACCAGCATAAAGTTTCCGGGTACCCTCCCGAAAAAGTATCCCCCCATTGAAAATCCCCCATTTCCCGGTTATCAGGTTCATTTCTGGTGAAGGATAGAAGCTGCCCCAGTAAGCCAATCCATAATCCCTGGATATTGCCAGCCCAGCAGGGTTTTTGAACATTAATAATTGGGGATTTATAGTGGTTATCCCCTGGTCCCTCAGAATTGATTCAAATTGATATACATCCTCGGTTTGACCCCATAAACAGGTTGAGAGTAAAATAAATAAAAAAGTAAAATAGATAATTTTAGGCATTTATCTGCTCCTTTCCTTATAAATTGAACTGATTTAAATTATTCTATTCAAAAATAAAGTCAATATTTTGCTTTTCAATTATCCAAACTAAAACCTTCAGGGTAGAAAAAAGGAGGAAACAAGCATAATCAATAAAATGATCGCAGCGGGTATGATCAGCTTTCTGAAATAAGCTTTCAGGTCCGACCGGAAGTATTCTATGGAGACCGATACACAGGGGTGTACGGGTGAGATAACGTAACCCATGAAAATAGAGACAAACATAATGGAGAAGGTCAAGGTGTTCATGGTTTCCCGGCCATACCCGGAGTAATAGATGGGAAGCAGGATGGATACCGGCACCTGCACCCTTCCGGTAATAAAGCCGAAGAATGCACCGATAATCACTATCAGAAAGCTTTTGGAGAAGGCGATATCTGCGATTACCTGGGGTGAGCCCGAGCCATTGAACATATTCAGGAAAAGGAACATGCCGATAATAATCAAGAAGAATTTCCAGGGTTTCATCTTCTTGAAATTATTTAAAAAGCCCTTCAATCCGGGTTTAGCATAGGATACGACCAGCAGCAAACTGCAGCTAACGCCTATAAGCAGGGGTATTTCGGGAATAATACCGTTAAAAACATTCATTAAAGTTACATGAATGAGAGGGGCTAAAAAAAGTACCAATATGGGTCGTATCAAGCTTTTTAAATTGAATTCGGACTGGTATTCGATTCTTCCCTTAATGCCCTTAAGCAGGAAGATGAATCCCAGAAGCACCATCAGGAAGAAAGCAGGCAGGAGGTATAGAATAACTTTATAAAGGTTGAGATTGGCCATCTTGGATGAGGGCAACAGGTCGGCCAATGGATAGATCATGATTAAAACGTGGCGGAACCATACATTGATCGCCACCTTCTGGTCTGCGGGTACTCCTTCGCTACCTTTTTTGACTACGGGTGCGGATAGCAATGCTCCGCCGGGCATGGGGAGCATCCCGATCAATGCCGGCGTGGTAGCCAGGAAGAGCTTCTTACCCATGCGCAGGTTTTCAACCAGATCATCTATAAGGCCTGAACTTTCCATTAATCCTCCGATAAGAGGAATCAGGCCCACTGCAATGGCTAATAATATAACCGACCAATCGGTCAGGGTAGTCAATACCAAATCCAATATCCCCGAAAAGGGGAGGTTAAATATACCCAGGATAAGGGCGGCAATGATCAGGCCTAAGCCGATATTTTTCTTGCCTACCACCAGCAGGACTGCCAGCGAAACCAGGAATCCCAACCAGATAATCAGGGTCATCTTTCTACTTTCGGCTCAGGTTGCATTATGATCTCTATTTATCATTGTTCTCTGGATAGCTATTCAGGTCTTTTGGCCAGGGTCTTAACATAGATTCCACCACGGGCGGCCCAGGTGATCTCCACGATCAACCATTCCGGCTTACAGGCAGCCTGAATCGCAGTAGCGATCTCCTCAGTGATATATTCCTGCCAGCTATGAAGCTCCCGCCAGGATGCCAGATAATCCCGAATGGACTTTTGCTCCAAAATGCTCTCACTGGGCTTGTACCTTATAGTAACCTTGCCCTGATCATGCCGGTTGGATACAGGGCACAAACTCTGAAACTCCGGGTAAGAAAGCTCGATCACCGGGTTTTTTCCGGCGGAGGGGATGGTTTGCAGTTTGACACCCTCCGGAACCTCGATTTGAGCCTCTTGAGCGGCGTTATAATCGGTCATACACTCTCCATTAGTCCTAATTATTTAATTTATTGATCCCTCAGTAGCATTTTTTCCCAACGAGTTTGTTCACGAAGCAATATTTTTAACACCATACTGGTTAGCCAAATTCAGTGTATCCGTTCTCCGAATATCCGCGTCCCAATACGCACCATATTGGAGCCTTCTTCAACAGCTATTTTGTAGGAGTTTGTCATACCCATGGAGAGGTTTTTCATCTCAACATTTGGGAGCTTTAATCCCTTAATCTCATCAAATAGCTTTTTAGTTGTCCGGAAATAAGGCCGGCTGTTTTCGGGGTTCCCTGTAAATGGCCCCATTGTCATTAATCCCTGAACCCTGATATTCTCCAGTGTTGATATTCCCTTTATAAAGTCCACAGCCCTCTCGGGCAGAACCCCGCTTTTTTGAGCCTCCTTCCCGCTATTGATCTCCACTAAAACGGGCATAACCTTCCCTAATCCCTGGCAGCGTTTATTGATCTCATCAGCCAAACGATGGGAATCCAATGTCTGGATCATATCGCATAGGGGGGCCACATATTTGACCTTGTTTCTCTGCAGATGCCCTATGAAATGCCACTCTATACCGGGTTCATCGATCTTGGCATAAACATCCTCCAGCTCCTTATAATAATTCTCACCTATTATTCTCAATCCCCCAGCAATTGCCGCACGGATCTCCTCTGCTGTACGGGTCTTCGCTGCCGCCACCAGTTGAACCCCTTCGGGCAATTCGGCTAAAATCCCACGCACAATGTCTTCGATCATAGTTTGGACCCCCTTTCCTTAAAAAAGAACCACCCTTTTTTCCAGACACGAAGAACAAACCATAACACCAGAACCGCACCTACCATAACCAGTAATCCGGTGATCTCACTCTGTTTCTGCTTGAAGCCGGAAATACAGAGATGTTCCCAGAGTTTCCAGAATAAAACTGCCAGGAAGATCAGCGCAGTAGTATCCTGTTCACGCATGACCATGCCTTTAATGCTTATTTTTTCCGGGCTGTTCTGATTCTTATAGGGATTACCGGCAAAGGTAGGAAAAAACCGGGGAACCTGACCCGCCCATTTTATGTATTGGTTGCCGTATATTTCCAGCAGAAAATGCTCTTCAGCAGCTATTATTAAACGGTATTGAAAAGCGAACAGGAACAGATAAGCAATATAAACCCACCACACTCCGACCACAATGCAGAAACCCAGTCCAATGATAAAATTCGCCAGGTAAAGGGGATTACGAGTATAGGCATAAATACCGGAGGTTCTCAGGGAATCAGCCTTCAGGTGTATTTCCCGTCCGCTGGTACCCTTGGGCGCTGAAACCACGGCCAGCAGCCTTATAACCTCACCCAAAATGGCGACAGCTAATCCTGCCAGATCCGATAACTCATTCCAGTAACCCTGAAAAGGATAGCGCTTGGTAACGACTAAAGCCAGGATAATTAACAGGGGAACCGGTGTATAACCACGGTATTTAAACAGTATTTTGCCCAGTTTCTTCATATATGCTTCAACTCTTGTGCAACGCTTTAAAATACTGCGCAGTATAATCCAACCCGGTCTCAATGCCGATCTCCGGCGACCACCCCAGATTATCCCTGGCCTTTGCGAAAGAAATGCTGCTCCTGAGCTGTTCGCCCTCCAGCGGTGGGCCATACCGCGCCGCCTGATGATAATTGCAGTACAGGCTCAAATGTTCATATATAGTATTGATATCGGTTTCCTTACCCGTCCCGATATTGAAAAAATCGGATTGAGGATACTCCAGCGCCAGGAGATTTGCACGGGCTACCTCCCCAACATATACGAAATCGCGGCTCTGTTTTCCTTCGCCGTTAATAGTAACTGGTTCATTGCGGAGCATTTTCTTGGCAAATATTGCCACCACACCGGCCTCACCGAAAGGATTCTGGCGTGGACCGTAAACATTGGCGTAACGGAGAATAACATAGTTCAAGCCGAAATTATACCTGAAATAATATAGGTACTTCTCTACGGTCAGTTTATGGATACCATAAGGGCAGAGTGGATTGGCGGGATGCTCCTCCCCTGCGGGAAATGTTTGCTGTTCCCCGTATATAGCTCCACCTGTAGAAGCAAAGATGAATTTTTTGACCCCCCACTTCACCGACGACTTCAGTAGGTTCAGGGTGCCGATCAGGTTAATATCCGCATCATGAGCGGGATCATCGACAGATTTTCGAACGCTGATCTGGGCTGCGTGGTGGTTTACATAATCAAAACGTTCCATCTCGAAAAGCTTATCCAGAGCAGCGCTGCGAATATCGATCTGGTAAAATTTAGCGCCTTCGGGCAGATTGCTTTTAAAGCCCATGGAAAGATCGTCAAGGACTACAACTTCATGAAAATTCTCCATATATTTTTGGGCAACCCAGGAACCGATAAAACCCGCTCCACCGGTCACCAGAATTTTGGCCATGATCCTCCTTTAAATTTGCTATTGCTTTAAAACCAAATTTTTAATAATATTCATAATACCAAAAAACGCAAGCAAAAGTTGATTATTTAAAAATGTATCTTATATTAACAAAAGTGTTAACCGGAGTAAGGCATGAAAAAGATCGGTTTATTGACCAGCGGGGGTGATTCCTCGGGTATGAACGCTGCTATCCGGGCAGTTGTTCGCACCGCACGGGTGTACAATATCAAGGTTATAGGATTCAAAAAGGGTTATTGCGGCTTGATAAAAGATGATTCAGTCGCCATGAATTCCAGGACGGTGGGAAATATCATCAATCTTGGCGGCACTATTTTGCAAACTGCAAGGTGCCCGGAATTTCTCGAGACTAAAGGTATTAGGAAAGCGGCAGCAGTACTCGAAAAGCATCGGTTGGAAGGGCTGATAGTGATCGGAGGGGATGGTTCCATGCACGGTCTTTCCGAACTGATTGAACAGACGGGTATAGCAGGGATAGGCATCCCGGGAACAATAGATAATGACCTTTACGGCACCGATTATACCATCGGCTTTGACACCGCCTTGAATGTAGCGGTTGATGCGATTGATCGGTTGAGGGATACAGCCACTTCACACGAACGCCTTTTCCTGGTCGAGGTAATGGGGCGACAAGCGGGTTATATCGCACTTTATACCGGAATTGCCGGGGGCGCTGAGGAAGTCCTGGTACCGGAAACCATTTCACACATCGATCTGCTAATAGAAAAACTCAAAAAAGGACACCAAAAAGGCAAGATCAGCTCTATCGTGGTGATAGCCGAGGGGGATGATGCCGGAGGTGCTTTTGATATCGAGAAAAAGATCCGAAAGAAAACTGCCTGGGAAACCAGGGTTTCAATACTGGGACACATTCAACGTGGGGGCAAGCCCACCGCTATAGACCGGATCAACGCCAGCCGGCTGGGAGTCGCCGCAGTAGAAGCGATCCGGAAAGGAATAACCCTGAAAATGGTGGGATTAGACCGAAACGAGATATCTTTTGTTCACCTCAAAGATGTGTGGTCAAAAAAACGGCAAATATCCTCAGAACTACTGAAAATTTCCGAGATACTCTCTACCTGAAGACCCTGATGAAAGCTTTTATACTCTGCGCAGGATACGGCAACCGGTTGAAACCATACAGCGATCTTAAACCAAAACCCCTGTTCCCGGTACTAAATAAACCGGTTCTGGGTCATATACTCGATCACCTTGAGCATCATGGAATAAGGTCCTTTGCGCTGAATACACACCACCTGGGAAAACAGATAGAATCCTATGTAAATAGCCTGAAAAAAAGAACCTGTGAATTCCAAATCTATCCGGAAAATCCCATTCTGGGTACTGGCGGAGGGATAAAAAACATAAGGGATTTCGTATTTGGCCAGGACAGTTTTTTAGTCCATAACGGGGATGTTATAAACGATATCGACCTGGACGCCGTGATCAGGTTTCACCAGAGACACCAACCTTTAGCCACCCTGGTCCTTACACACTCACCAGCTTTTAACACCGTTTATTTTGACACCGAGAACAGAATTGTGGCTATCGGAGGTGCATCTAAAGAGAATAAATCGTCCATAAATAACTTGACATTTACTGGAATTATTGTTATAAATACTGCGATTTTCGAACTCTTTCCGGATAAAACTGCCTTCCCAATTACCGACTTCTACCTTAAGGCACTTTCCGAGATGCCCGGTCAATTAATGGCTTATATACACAGGGGATACTGGGCTGATACCGGAACCCCGGAAAGCTACCTGAAATTACACCGGGACATTCTGGTTAATAATTCTATTACGTTACCATCCTCTCCCGCTATCCATAATAATCTCTATTCTGGGGATAACGTCAATTTCGCCGCAAATGTTAAATTAGAGGGCTACAATTCTATCGGGCGCGATTGCCGGATCGGGGAAGGGGTACATCTTGAAAACTGCGTGATGTGGCCTGGTTCCAGAGCATTGGAGGGTACTACCCATCGAAATGAGATTATTGTGGGCTGATCTGCCCGGGGCATTTGCCCTGTATCGGATAAGTAGGACTATAAACTGCTATGAAATAGCCTGAAAAATTCCGTTGCAATATTACGTTGTTTAAACTAAATTGCGAAAAAAGTTCAAAAATTAAAAAAAGCAGCGGAAAATATGAAAATATCGGAATTAGGGGGAGAGTTCAAGCTTATCGAAAGGTTAACCCGCAAGAGTGATGATCCTAATATCATTGTTGATGTAGGGGATGATGCTGCGGTAATCAGAATGGGTGAGAAATATCTTCTTTTAACAACGGATATGCTTTGTGAGGGGGATCATTTTTCCCTTGATTACTTTACTCCCCGTCAGATTGGCATAAAGGCTATGGTCAGCAATCAATCCGATATTGCTGCCATGGGTGGCACTCCGCTTTATGCACTGGTTTCCCTGGCCCTTACTGAAAATACCAATGTTGAGACCATTGAGGGTATTTATGAGGGAATGTATTTCGCCTGCCGGGAATATGGCGGGTCTATTATCGGAGGTGATACCACTCACAGCAATCAGGTAATCATTTCCCTGACCCTGATAGGGGAAGTGGAGAGGTCCCGGCTGGTTACCCGGGCGGGGGCTAAACCAGGCGACCTGATCTATGTTTCAGGGCAGCTTGGGGGCTCTACTGCTGGCTTGAACTTACACCGTCAAGATATAAAAGGGTTCGATAGGGTAAAGCTGATGCATACCGAGCCATTTCCCCGCTTCGATATTTCCGCTCAGGTTTCCGCCTCTGCAACGGCAATGGAGGATGTCAGTGACGGCCTGGCTTCTGAAATCCGCAACATTTGTGAAGCCAGCAAAACCGGCGCGTTGATCTATGCGGATAAGGTCCCTATCGAAGCTGAGGTCAGCGACGCGGCAGCGAAGTTGGGCCAGTCAGCACTTGATTACGCCCTCTACGGTGGGGAAGATTTCGAATTGGTCTATACCGTTCCACCAAATTTAAAGGGGAAAGTACCCGGTTATCTGGTGGGAGAAATCACAAAGAAAAAAGGGATCATTCTAATCGAGGGCGAAGCCCGTTCCCAACTTACCCGTTTTGGGTATGATCATTTCCGGGAATAGGTTTTTTTTTACAATAATTAAACATCTACGATGTTTCTCGCGTATATACTTTATACTCGAATTACAAATGACCTTGATACCGACTCGAAACCTTACAGGCCAACTACTCGAGTGGGATATGGCCGGTAATGGTCAGTATCAGTATCTGTTCTTCCTCGTAAACAGTGCTCGCTATAGGGGAAAGGAATTGCAGCCACAGGTAAAGGTCATCGTCGGGAGCCAGGTAATCCCCCTCCGGGCCGAAGATAAAGTCGGTAGCCAGGGTTGGTGAACCCTTTATTACGTCGAAATATGGGTGGAACTCATCCGGTGGCGTGGTTAAATCATTAAAATGCCCCCGTAGAACAAACTGATTATAACCGATCCTGACCCCTGGCGTCCAATATGCTCCTGGATTGGATACATTCAGAGAGAACTGTAGGGGGACATTTCCGGAATTTTCGATGAAGATCCCATCCCGGGGGTCCATACTCTTGGTTTCGGAAACGTTCATTAGTCCGATATACCATTCAGGAGGCGTTATCTCGAAATCGAAAATCAAGAAAG
The DNA here is from genome assembly GCA_016930435.1 of bacterium. Taxonomy (GTDB): domain Bacteria; phylum UBP14; class UBA6098; order JAFGQG01; family JAFGQG01; genus JAFGGQ01. The sequence goes on along the minus strand of JAFGGQ010000108.1, from coordinate 30,764 downwards.
CCTGGTTATAATAAGCGATGTAAGTAACTTCATGAGCGATAGGTCCGATTTCGTGGAACCTTGCTCCTCCATCGCTCCAGAAAGCGAAGGTATAAGAGGAATCGCTGCTTATATCGATCCAGCTCACGCCCATCTGGTAAGTTTCTCCCAGCTCAAGCCAGGAAACCAACTCCCCTACTCCGTAATATGTAGAATCGCCCAGGGTTATGCTTCCATAGCGCTGGTAGGGTTCCTTGAGAATGGTGCACTTGGCTTGTCTATCGTAATAGGCGGTAAGGAATAGTGGTCCGCCCGAAAAATCGATGATGTGCATACGGTCGCCACCATCGCTCCAATTGTTGAAGAGGTAGCGAATACCAAGGTCGGTATCCTCATCGATCTCACTGACCTCCACTTCGTGATAAACGGAGGGGTCCATCCATCCTTCCCAGGTGTCATCATAGTAATAATCCCGGTCAACGCGTATCCAGCCGTTTTCATGCAGGGGGTCCTTTTCGATTCGGCAGCGGTACTGATAATCGTAAAAAGCGACAAAATTAGCAGTATCGATTATTGGAGGGGTATTATGGAAAAGCGCCCCCCCATCGTTCCAGTGGCTGAATGTATATTTAATTTCGTCGGATGAATCGGGTGTGGAAACCCCGATATTATGAACGGATCGTTCTGCCCACCACATCGGTACAACGGGATCGTAATACTCCGTACCATCGATATAGATCACTCCAAGCTCCTGTGGTGGTTCTTTTCGTACTGTACATGGAACGGCGATATCGTATTCGGCTGTAAGCAGATAAGTATCATTCAGCAGTATAGAGGTGGAATCGCGGAAAGGATTGGCGATAGAAGCTCCTGGCGGGAATGATTCCCATTTGATAAAACCGTAATACAGGAATCCTCCATCGATGGGGTTCTCGGTTTTGATAGTAACTTCCGAACCTGCGGCATGCCATCCTTCGCCGACCTGCCATGGTACCAGTCCGCCCGTCCCGGAATAATCCAGATCCAGGAAATATTCCAGATCCCAGGACCAGTCCAGAACGGAATTCCGGCTAATAGCGAAGATCAGCCATGCGGTATCGCCTGTGGAGGGGACCGAACCGGTACCTTCCCAGCCGGTGCAATGTTGACGCACTCCGGGTGAAGGAAGAAGTTCACTCTCCACCTGAGCTTCGATCAATGAACCGAGGAGATAATAGAAGGTTCCTACAGGGGGATCGGGATTGCCATATTCACTGCTTACCGTTAAACTGACTACATCACTTTCGCCTGCCCAGAGCCATTCTACTGTGGATGGACTAGTGAGATTGAAGCTAAAATACGGGGTTACCCCACTACCCAGAGCGCCGGTACCCTCGTATCCAATGCAGTACATGGTATCATCGGGCGAGACCACTGAGCCGTTGATTTCACTGCCTGACTCGAACCACCAGGTTCCGGCAGCGGGATACGGGCTATCGTACCCACCCGGATTATATACTATAAAGCGATATTGAAGGCTCCAATGCCAGGATACAGTCGAATTCGAATTGATAATAAATGAAATCAGTGTGTCCGAACCTGATGATGGTACCGATCCGCTGCCAGTAAACCCCTCACAAAAATAACGGCGGCCCACTCCGATGCTATCTGAACGGTTAATAAAGGCGTTTACGTTAACACCCCGCGGATAATAATGCAGTCCGACATCCGGGTAAGGCTCGCCATAACTGGAAAAAACATCCAGCCGTACTACCGAACTTTGACCCAGCCAGATCCATGAGATTTGTGAGGGCTGAGTAATGAAGAATTCAGCATGGTCATACCCATAAACGGTATCGGGCAGATCGCCGGCGCCATAATAACCCACGCAGTACATGGTCCCTGCCGGTGAAGTAACAAAGGCATCAACAAACCCTCCTGCTTCAAACCAGTTCTCACCTTCGGGTGGGACAGGGGTATCATAACCGCCGGGATTGTCCACGACGAGGCGATATTGATGTTGCCAATGCCAGGTTATAGAGGAATGGGCATTGATAGTGAAAGTAACCGAATTTCCGGTGCCCGATGGCGGGACCGAACCGGTACCGGTATAACCGGTACAACTCATCCTTTCACCTTCTGCGAGGGGGATTGATGGATCTACGGTAGCGGTGATCTCGGTACCCGGACTATAGTTGTTTTCGCCTACCGGGGGATCCGGGGTGCCGTAATCGGAATACACGGTCAAACGGTAAATTTCCACCAGCCATTCCCAGGTTACCGAGGAGGGACTGGAGATATTAAAGCTGAAGTTCAGGGTGGTGTCGCTGACCAGGGAACCGGTTCCAGTATATCCGGTACATATTATAGTGTCTTCCACCGGGGAGGTGATGCTTCCGGTAACGAGTGTACCGGTGTCGTACCAATATTCGCCCACCGGCGGAACCGGGCTATCATACCCATGAGGGTTATTTACAACGAACCGGTATTGTGTATGCCAGTTCCAGGTAATTGTTGAATTCATATTGATAATGAAAGTGCATAATGTATCCGTGCCACTGGGGGCGGATCCCGTTCCCACGAAGTTATCAAGGATATATCGAACGCCTTCGGTAACCGTATCATAGTATGGGGAGGTAACCCTTGCGGAAAGGTTTGTGCCGGGTACATAATAGGTAGTGCCAAAGGGCCGGGGATTACCGTATGGAGAATTTACGGTGAGGGAGAATGTTTCCTCGAAATCAGCCCATTGCCAGGTTACCGATGATGGGCTATTGATTATAAAAGCGAAGGTTGGCATGGGTGAAGAGGGCAGTGAACCCGTTCCGATAAAACCGATGCAGACATAATCCCCGAAGGGTGAAGTAACCGAGCCTGTAACTTCTGTACCGTTTGGATACCAGTAGGAGCCAACGGGTGGAATTGGAGTATCGATCCCCAGGGGGTTATTAACGGTGAAGCGGTATTCTAATACCCATAACCATGTAATACTGCTATTCACATTCATGGTAAAGGTAAACATATTCCCGGAGCCGGATGGGGGAACCGAACCGGTACCAGTCCAGCCGATGCAGGTTGCTCTTATATTCGAGCCGATATAGAATGGTGATGGTACGAAAGCAGTTACTTCGGTGCCCGGTGTAATACAGCTGTAACCCATGGGTGGCATAGGGGTGCCATATTCGGAGATCACCTGGAGTATTAATTGCGGTGACCATTGCCAGGTTACAGATGAAGGTTCTCCTATATAGAAAGAGAACGAGTTGCCTGTGCCATCGCCCAGTGAACCGGTGCCATGATATCCACTGCAATATACGCAATGGATGGGGTCTTCTGCAGCAGTGCTCCCTGCAACGGCAGTGCCGGCATTATACCACCATTCCCCTATCGGTGGATAGGGGGAATCGTAACCACCGGGATTATATACCGCAAAGAGGTACTGAATGCTGTAATTTGCGGTAAGGTCGTACCAGCCATCCACCAGCAGATTAGTGGAAGGATCAGATATATCGGCGATATATGCCCCTTCCGGAAAGGAACTCCAGTGTGAGAAACCGTACCTGATATCAACCAGACTATCGAACACCGGGGTAGTTGAAATAGGTATAAGGCTTCCCTCCTCATACCATCCTTCGCCCAGCAGTTCGGGGACATGTCCTCCGGTCGGACCGGTCCAGGTAATTGTCACATGATACTGGGCGACGAAATAAGCGGTATAGGTTATAGAGTAGGTAGGAATTATAACATCGTGAGCGCTGTCGCCGGTATCGGACCAATAGTCGAAGATATAGCGTACAGAATCCCCGAACGCCTGAGGTGAAACGGCGGCAATACTATGGACCGTGGAGGGACCCCATTCGGCAACATAAGGGGAGGGATAAGTAACTCCGTCAACTATTACCGTACCCGCGCCAAAATCGTTACGGACACGGACGGTTACCTCATGGAGATAACGAATTGTAGTGGTGAAATAAGAGGTGTCCATAATAGTAGTTGGATCGATAGCGTAGTAACCTGCTGTAGAAAGGCTTTCGAACTGAACATAGGAACCGCAATCGGTCCATTCGCTCCAGCTATCCCAGAGACCACATTCCAGATGTGGAATATTGCATTGATAATGCTGGATAGTGCAGACTGTATTGGTATCTGATAATCCCGCGAAAAAGACTACCGGTTTCCACTGGTGATAGAATAAAGGATCTATGGTAATGGGGCCGGTGATGATCCCGCCTAATACTCCGGAAACCGAAGCCCAGCGCTGATGGGGTGAAAGCAGCATCGTATCAACAAAGGTATATGCGGAATTTTTATCACACCAGGTTGCCACGGGGGAGATATTATTGGCGGAAGTATCGACCATCGCGCCAAAAGAATAATACGTGATAAAGGCATTTGTCATGGTATGGGGGCATGTTGTGGGATTTCCCTTTTGGGGGTGGAAAGTAACGTAATACTGGTGGTAATAATTTACGGTATAGGCGCCAGGGCTTACCGGAACCCAATAATCGGGTGGATAGTAATTCCAGCCGGCGCTGGGGATTACAACGGAGGCCCATCTTTCCGATGCCGAAGAACCGCTCCAGTATTGGTCCAGCAGTGGGAAATTCACCGGATCGGGATCGTACCATATTTGGTAGGTGGCGTCCATCAGGGTGGTATCGTGGTGTTCTCCGAAAGCCCACCATTGGAACTGCACATTGCCCCAGGTATATGTATCGGGAATAAAATTGACATCCAGAGATACGGCGTTCTGGAGATTACCGTTATAGTAGATATCACCGTCATCATAGCGTTTATCCCACCATACTATATCGACCCTTCGGACCCAGTCCGGTTTGTACATGGAAATAGTGGGCCAAAATGCGGAGTCTGCAGATGGCGATGGTGGAGTATTGACTATACGGGGGAAATTAAAGCTAATACCCTGGTCACTGGACCAGGTCAGGTAGATATGTGGTGGCCCGGTGCGGGAATCCCGGTAAACAATAAAGGGGTTGTTCAGGGGATCAAGTGCGATTGTAGCATCGGTTTGGTCATTGGTAAATACGGCTACGGGGACTGCTCCTGCAAACGAGCCCCCATAATCATAAGAGCGGCGGTAGTATATTTCATCGCCGGTACTGGGTGAGTTATAAATATATGCCAGTTGGGGATTATTATCGGTGCCGACATCGATTCCGCCGGGGACTACCAGCTCGTCATAGACATCAGTAGCAACGGGGATCATAGGCCCGATACTTGGGCTCCCGCTACCCGCGCTGGTGATCTTTTTATAATACACATCATAGTCTGCGCCGCCGCCGCCTGACGGGTCATAAGTATATGCAAAATGTAATGTAGCGCCGGATCCTGAGCCGCTGACAGCAAGGGAAGGAAGGTACTCATCCCGGTCCCCCTGGGAGGCGATATATACCCCTGAATACCAACTGGTCCCGCCGGTAGGGGAAACCCGGAGGACAATATCCACCTCCGCCTCCTCTGCATCACAGCCGCCGCCTTCTGTATAACCATAGGTATAGGCCAGATAAACATAATGGGCATTGTCGGCCACAATATCACAGATATCCTCGTAGGATGTACTGGTTCCAATACCTACTATTGAGCCGAAGCTTGTTCCCCCATTGGTCGAATAAGAGAGGTAGATATCGTAATCATAGTACTCAGCGTCATATATATAGGTGTATGCGATATAGACCCGGGCTGCGCTGCCAACACCAGACACGGCTATACGGGGGCGCATGTTCTGGCCCACTCCATCTACCAATACCCGGGAAGTAAAAGTAGCGCCTCCATCGGTCGATTTGGAAAAGTATATGGACCAGTTCCCTGTGTAACTATCATCGCCCCAGGTTACATAGATTATTCCATCGCTCCCGGTACATACAGCGGGTTGAAACTGCATACCGTAACTAACATCGTTAACCCGGCGGTCGGATGTAAAATCCAGGGGACTGGCTGGCGACTCATCGAGCCCCGGGGATTCCCGCCGGATAGATAAACGCCTGTAACGCTCCACAAGAGCTTCAAAATCATCCCAGTTGTGTTGCCTGATAGCCCTGTAACCGCTTACCAAGTCCGAATAAGATGCCTTATTTAAATGATCGGTTACAGCTTGCCTTACCCAATCGGGAATGTTAGACTCTTCAGTACTGCTCAAAGGATCATATATGGTTTTGGTTAGCAATCCTTTCTTAGGCTGGGTTTTGCAGGTAGGATCTGCGAGCTCACAGGCTTCACGCAGAATCGGCTTGCGGTTAACTGCTATTCCCATTAAAAACAAGAAAATAACACAAATCTCAATAAATATTATCACTTTATTTCTCAAGTTCGACCTCCTTATCCGGAGTACTTATTCAATTTTGTTATCAGTTTTTTAGTTTATTCTGTTCGTATATTGCTTATTTTTAAATTTAAAAAAGTATTAATAAATGTCAAGTTATTATAAAAGGCCCTTTTAATCGAAAAATTGCATCGGTCAATCGAAATCCACCACTTCCACCTTCATTTTGCCAGCTGAGGGAGCCACCGTTCCCATTCCCTGCCAGAGGGTGATATGCCCGGCGTTGATCTTTTCGTCCTCTCCGACGGTAGGGTCAATAGGAACCCATCCGGGGTCCTCCCCGACCCACACTTCAACCCAATTATGCTGACCGAATTTGCCATCCGCGTAGAGCAATCCGCCCACCAGACGGGCAGGGATACCCACAGCCCTCAGAAAAGCAATGAGCAACAAGGATTTGGGGCCGCAGTCCCCCTCCTTGCTAAGATAACAATCCTTTGCTGAACCCATGGTTATCTTGTATTCAATGTGCCTGTTCACCCAGATATTGATCCGCCGGATCGCTCCCCATAAGGTTTCCGAATTACCCACGATCTTCTGGGCTTTTTCCACCAGTTCCGGATCACCGGATTCAATCCCGGCTTCGGGCTCCAGGTACCGGGAATCCCCCTCAAAGGGATAATAAGGCGGGTATTCAATGTGCTTGGTTGGCCTGTAGGTCAGGGGTTGTACCTTAACCCTTCCCTTAACCCAGTTACCATCAATAGCCCCTGTGAATGCCTGATTAAAATTATTCAGGTAGATCTCTCCATCTGAAACCTGCACAGCTACTTCAATATCAGCCTCAAGCATCTCTAAGAGTTTAAAATCACCCATGTCAACATTACTTTCAACAAAGAGCTTTTCCAGGATAGGCTCGAGCACCTCCTGAGATTGGATTGGGGTTTCATCCGGTGGAGTCCCTTCAGATTCAAGCATTGCTTCAAAATTTTGTGAGGGAATGGATATCTTTTTCAGAATGTGGGTTTCCTTTTCCACCAGCATATTCATCTCGATACCTTCCAGATTGCCTTCAACACTATAACAAGTATGGCCCTCATATTCATCTGCACCAGCCACCTGCATATAAAGAGTAAAGGTTTGCATAGCCTGAGGGACCATAATAAAAAAGGATTGCGACTCGTTGATATCATAATTCAACCGCTGCAAAATCATATTGTAATGACTCAGCATATTATTATCAAGTAGAAACCCCTTTTCCTTCATCTCGAATTCTTTCTCTATTGTTTCCCCTTCAGATTCAATAACCTCGAATATCCCTTCTTTCCCGAATTGAACCGAGATCATTTGAATGCCGGTTGATGTTTCAATGGTCAGGTCATAATTAAGAGGATGATATTTGGGGTCAAGGGTAGTCCGTTCTTTGAAGCTCAGCTCTTCTTCCTGTCCCATGATCTTTATTTTGAGGTAAGTTTCTCCGCTGACCAGGAAGATGGACTTTTCCGGGGAGATGGTGTATCTATGATAACCTGCGCGGTTCCCGCTAAGGTAAATGTTATAGAAGAAGCTTTCTTCTCCCTCGTCCTGGGCAAAAATCCCGGTGATTGACACAAACAATAGCAGAGCAACTAACAACATAAACGACTGGTTTTTCATTTTACCACCCCTAATTTTAAGGTCCCACGATAGATAGTCTAAATTTTTTTGTTTATTCGTCCGTTCTGCCTTTCAGGGCTCGTTTTAGCGTAGATTTATCAGCGAATTCCAGGTCGCTTCCGCTGGGCAGTCCACGGGCGATCTTGCTTATTTTTATCCCTAAAGGCTTTATAATCTTGACCAGATATGCCGCTGTAACATCCCCTTCCGTATTGGGATTGGTGGCCAGGATAACCTCCCGGACTTCATCATCCTTGAGCCTTTCCACCAGTTCAGTGATGTGCAGTTGGTCGGGTTCTATGCCATCCAGGGGGGCTATTGCTCCGCCCAGAATATGATATAATCCGTGGTATTCGCCGGTTTCTTCGATAGCAAACAGGTCATTGGGATTCTCGACTACGCAAATGACGCCCCTATCCCTCGATTTATCGCTGCAAATAGGGCAGGGATCGCTTTCGGTAAGATTAAAGCATACAGAACAATACTTTACTTTTCCGATCAGTTCTTCAATACTTCGGGCAAGTGCCAGGGACTCCTCAGGAGGCCTGCTGATAATAAAAAAGGTCAGGCGGTATGCTGTTTTGTAGCCAATGCCTGGCAGCTTGCTAAGCTGGTCGCATACTGCGGAGAGAGATTCCGGGATGTTTACTCTGCGTGAGAACATCGGGTTACCTAAAACATACCCGGCGGGATGGGCAATCCGCCGGCGACCTTGGACATTTCATCTGTAACCAGCTCATTGCACTTCTGGAGAGCCTGATTAAAAGCAGCTACCAGAAGGTCCTCTAACATCTCCACCTCTTCAGGCTGTGCGACCTCCGGATCAATCTTCACTTCCAGCACCTCCTGCTTGCCATTTATCAGAACCTTGACCATTCCCCCACCGGCAGTGCCCTCCACAGTAAGCTCTGCCAGCCCCTCCTGAACCTGCTCCATCTGTTTCTGCACTTTCTGAATGCCCTTCATCATGTCACGAATATTCTTGTTCATCTGATAACTCCTTAGATATTTAAAATACAAACATCCTAATCTTCAGGCTTAGCCTCAAATTTTTTAAACAACTCCATAACCTTTCCGGGTAATTGTTCCTCGTAATCCTTCAGGGGACGATCCACCGGTTTCAATAAAAATTCCAACTCCGTATTATCGCTATAAATCTCCTTAACCAAACTGGCCAGATAGTGATAGTTGTTCTTCATCGCAAGAAATTGCATCTGGATTTCGAAGGCCTCCGGGAATTCTATAATAATCCTGTTTTCATCATAGATCACCTTGGCTTTGTTGATGGGAGCAGTAAACCCGTCACCTTTTTCGTGCTGAACCTGCTGCATAAATTTTTGCCACTTTTCGTCCCTTGGATGATACTCCCCTTCCTCAACATAATTAGGTACGGGGTCGTAAACCAGCTCCCTGAAATCATTATCATCCATGGGGGGTTCATCTCCCCCGGGGGTTGACAAATGCGATGAATCCTTGCCGGCTATTTCCACTGAACGTCCACTGCTCACCATTTTGATCAACTGCTGGATACTGAACATCGATTCAAGGGATGCCATGTAAACCAGGTCCTCCTCAAATTTATAGCGGGGGTTTGCGGAAAATTTAAGGTCCCGCTGCAGACCTGACAATATTTTCAGGATACGGAGCAGGTCCTCCACCTGAAATTTTTGGGCCATACCTTTATACTTTTGCATCATGGATTGAGGATACTGGTTAGATAGGGAGTCGAACCGGGTCAGAAGGAGGTTATGGTAGTGTTCGATCAATCCACTGCAGATCTCCTGAAGGGAAGTACCCTGTTCCAGCAACTGGTCGAAGACAGAGAGCAGTTCAGCGGGTTTATGATCAAGGATAAACTGTGCTAACTGGCAGAATGCATCGAAAGAGAGCATTCCCATGAGCCTTGCGATGAGGTCAGGGTTGATTTCCTGGTCCGAGGCGTATGCTAAAATCTGGTCGAACAGGGACAGGGCATCCCTCATGCTTCCATCGGCCCGGTTAGCCAGCATAAGGGCTCCCTCTTCGGTCAGTTTAATCCCTTCCTGGGTAGCGATCCCGGCCAGCCTCTGCTTGATCATGCTTACCGGTATCCTTCTGAAATCGAAGCGTTGGCATCGGGATAGAATTGTCCCGATTACTTTTTCGGGTTCGGTAGTAGCAAATATAAAGATGATATAGGGTGGCGGCTCCTCGATGGTCTTCAACAAAGCATTGAAGGCATCCTTGGTGAGCATGTGCACCTCGTCGATGATGAATATCTTGTAACGGTCCTGAGGAGCATATTGAATTCTCTCCCTGAGGGAGCGCACTTCATCTATACCCCGGTTGGAGGCGCCATCGATCTCGAACACATCGGGGCTTCGCGACTCGGTTATCTGAACACAGGAAGGGCAATGGTTGCAAGGTGTTGGCGAAATCCCCTCATGGCAGTTAAGTGCTTTAGCAAGGATTCTGGCCGCAGTGGTCTTGCCGATCCCGCGGGGGCCGGCAAAAAGGTATGCATGCGCTACCTTGTCATGGCTAATAGCATTCATCAAGGTTCGCGTTACATGCTCCTGCGCAACCATCTCCTCGAAAGTTTGAGGGCGCCATTTACGGGCTAAAACTAAATAGGACATTTTTATTTCTATACTTTCTAACTATCACGGGCTATATTCAGCCCAAAAGACTTAGAATAATAAACAAACTGGGTTCAGTAATATATATAGTCCGCCGTGCGGGATTACCTTTGATTTCCGGATTCCCCCAATCTAACCTGTGGGGAGCTCCATCCAGATTATCCAACGGCACATGCTGGTTACTATCTACCGCTGCTTCCTTCCGGACCTGACGGGGTTCAATAGACCAACATTGCGAAGGGTCCAGACTTCATCACTTCCATCAGTTTCAATTGCAGGAACCGGTGAACCGCGGGTAACCGTTCAATCCCGCATATAGCGGATTTCGGGTACAGGGAACCGCTAACTCCCCATCTAGCACGGCGGAAATCATTCCCCTTGTGGAGGATACGGGATTCGAACCCGTGACCTTCTGATTGCGAACCAGATGCTCTCCCAGCTGAGCTAATCCCCCTCAAATACACTAATTTCAAAGACCTCTTCAATTCGGCACCGATAGTTTCTACAGAGAATACAATTTAACTTACTGCGTCTTTCAGTCAAGATAAAAACAAAACTATTAATTCCTCATTTCTTTTCAACCAAAAAACTTGATTTATAATCAGAATATCATATTATATTACTTAATCACATTTGAACAAAACAGGAAAGGCTATGGGAAAATATAAAGAACTGAAACCAGAAGGATTAAAAAGATATTCCATCGCGGATCGAGGCAGTAAGGTGGACCAGGGCATATTTGCCCAACCGTCCAGGAGTGGTGAATTTGCTGATAGTTTTTTAAATTCACTACCCAGCATATTGAAAGCCAGGGATTTTGCACTCCTGATCGAACATTTAAAACAAGCCCGGGCAGAATCCAGACCAATAATCTGGTTAATGGGTGCACATGTAATCAAATGCGGACTCAATCCACTGATCATCGATCTGCTCAGGGATGGCTGGGTTTCACTTATCGGACTGAACGGTGCGGGTGTAATCCACGATACCGAACTGGCTTTATATGGAAGCACTTCAGAGGAAGTGGGCGAAACATTGAAGGACGGAAGTTTCGGCATGGTTATTGAAACAAACGATTTTATCAATGAAGCGGTTACAGCCGGTTACCGCGATTTATCACTACCGGGTTATGGGGAAGCGATGGGACAAGCCCTTAAAAAAGCCCGGCCCAGATACGAAAACAACTGTTTGTTAACCGCAGCATTCGATAGAGATGTCCCGGTCACCGTCCATGTAGGTATAGGCACTGACATCAACCATCCTCATCCCACTGCCGATGGTGCTGCTATCGGGACATTATCCCTGAGGGACTTCAGGATTCTGGCCCATGTGCTAACCGGCCTCAAAGGTGGAGTTGTGCTTCACTGGGGCTCTACCGTTATTCTCCCCGAAGTATTCCTGAAAGCCCTCTCCTATGTGCGGAACCTGGGGTATCCCGCCTTTGATTTTACTACCGCTAATTTCGATATGATCCAACATTACCGCCCCAATGTAAATGTGGTCAATCGTCCTACTCAAGATAACGGCCAGGGCTATTCCTTTACCGGACATCACGAAATTATGCTGCCATTGCTGGCCTCTGTTTTGAAAAATATAAGCTGAAAATACTGGAGGATAATAAATGACGGCTAAATTTGCTATATGGTCTTTGAGCTTGATACTGTTAACCTGCAGCATACTGCCCCGGACAACCTCAGCGGCAAGCACCCTGGACAGGATCGAGGATGCTTATATTCAGGGTTCATTAACCTACGAGGAGGCTTTGCTATTCAAGGTTTACTCGCTCTATTCCCCGGACAAAGTCCCTATGGCGTACCGGGGTGATCATGCCCTGAAATCCGGCACCCCGGTGATCCTTGAAGTTCGGCAAAACTGGGAGCAGCTCTCCCGGGAGACAAAAGAAATAATATCCTCTTATTTAACCAGGCCCTACGGCTTGCCTTTAGAATATAACAGCGAAGGCGGCCATTTCAAGCTCCACTATACGAACACCGGTTATAGTGCAACCGAAGAGGATTTTATGCTCCGCTTCGCACGGTACTTCGACCGCGCATGGGCTTTGATCGTGGATACCATGGGATATATGGCGCCTCCCTCCGACGGCAGTCTTGGCGGCGACGGACGTTTCGATATTTATATCAGGAACCTGTTGGACGTCTATGGCATTACCTATCCGGAGGGAGATGGGCCGAATCCATGGGACGATGCCTACTCATATATCGAAGTACATAACAATTACGATGGTTTTCCACACAATGACGACCCGGATGGAAGCATCATAGGGGCTCAGAAGGTTACTTCGATTCACGAATTCTTTCATGCCGTCCAGGTCGCTTACGACCAATATGAAGCGATCTGGTGGATGGAGATCAGCTCCGTGTGGATGGAGGAGTACGGCTATCCCTATGTCAATGACTACCTGATCTATGTGGAAGATTTCTATGACGATCCCCACCTGTCGCTGACCAGCACTTCGGGCACTCATATGTATAGCTGCGGAATATTTAATATATTTTTAGAGAAAACACTGGGAGCGGATACTATCCGTTATCTCTGGGAAAGCTGTATGTATCGGGACGCTCAGAACGCCTTGCGATGGGGATTGGGAGATGATTTCAATAACCTTTTTTCCCAGTTCACGGTCTGGAACCTCTTCACCGATAGCCTCCACGGTCCCGAATACTATGACGATGGCGCAAGATACCCTTCTGTCCGCATGGAAAACAGTCATAATACCTACCCGGTTACCTCCGGCGGTACCTCTCACAGGCCACAGAACCTGGCTTCAAACTATATCCGCTTCAAGAATAGCGGCTATTCCGGAGCACTTTCACTTTCCTTTACCGGCGACGAATCCACCACCTGGAAGATGAAGGTGATCAAATTCCCGGATAGCGGCGTTCCCGAGATCATAAATATTCCAGTTAACCCCTCAGGTTCCGGCAATATGATTGTGCCCAGCTTTGAGAATTACCGGTCGGTTATAATGATACCCGCGCCGGTAGGAACATCTATATACAGCAGCTACGATTACAGTTATTCGGCTTCGGTGGGCAGTGACATTTACCCCGCTCCACTAAATCTAAACGCGGTGAGCGGCCAGGATGGTCAGGTACCCCTATACTGGAGAGCCACTCCCGGCAGTGCCCCTGACAGCTTTTATATTTACCGCCGCTTACCAGCTGCAAGCATGGAAAGGATCGCATCCACCCTGGATACTATGTATATCGATTGCACCGTAACTAATGGCATCACCTACCAGTATGCGGTAACCGCGCTTTATGGCGAGGAAGAAAGCGCATATTCCAATATAATCAGCGCATCCCCGCGTGGTGTAGGTGATGTAGATACCGTCGATATTATACTGGATAATGGAGAAGGCATTACCTATAGCTCATATTGGAACATGAACGATATAGTCTGCATCCGCTTTCTTCCTGAGGAACCCACCATGGAATACAAACTTCTAACCGTGTCCGTCATGCTCTACGATTTGGCCAGCGCAGGATCTCAAAACATCCGGATCCGTGCATATAACGTAGGCGCTGACGGAATGCCTTTCAACGAGATTGGCGTGAGCGATGAATTTGTAATTACCGATTTCTACCCGGACTGGGCCACCGTCGATGTATCCGGTCTGGATATCACCATTCCTGATGAAGCCGGGATAATCGTGGGATTTGAATATACCAGCGGAACCTACCGGGAAATACCTTCTATTTTATGTGATGACCACACCTCCATCCCCAGGAATATCAATTTTTACTGGACCGATTCCGAATGGTGGGAACACTATGATTTTTGGAGTTATCCGGATAACTGTGGTTACAACATGATCCGGGGTACCTTTCAAAGAACTACCACCGCTGTCTCAGAGAAACCTTCCCGGGTTTTAAGTATGGGCCTAAATGCTTATCCCAATCCCTTTAACAGTGAGATTTCAATTGCCTTTGCGGTTCCTGAAGATATTTCCACGGGCGCATTTCAACTGAGCATTTTTAACCTTCTGGGAGAATTGGTTTATGACCTTACTCCTGCTTTAAGGGTTAATAAAGCATTTTCTAACGGGGATATGATCAGGGTAACATGGGAAGGTGCAGACCAGTTCGGCCATGCAGTTCCCAGCGGAATATATATGGCAGTTCTTAATCTTGAAAACAAAAAATACGCGCGGAAAATAGTGTTAATGAAATAAGAGGGTGATCAATCCAATTCATACAATTCGATCCCGGGGAGTGCTTCTACAAGGGAGCGGAAAATATCCAACTTATCCAATTTGATAGCTGCAAACAGAGTAACCTTATCGGTGAACTCCTTTTGTTCAAGCTTGCCCAGGTCAGGCTCTATCATGGCTGAAACCCGATCCAACTGGGTGTAGGGCAGGACCATTTTAAAATGAGCTTCATGGAATTTTTCAAGTATCCGGGCATTTGCCAGGGCAGCTTCACTTGCTGCCGTATAAGCTTCCCTTAAACCGCTTACCCCGAGTTTTTTCCCCCCGAAATACCTTATAACAATAATTCCAGTATTTGTCAACATATTCTTACGGAGTACATTGATCATGGGCAGACCAGCCGTTCCCGAAGGCTCTCCACAATCCCGGAAGACCTCCACCACACCATTTTCCATAAGCCTGTAGGCGTAAACATAGTGCGTGGCACCGGGATAACGTCCTTTCAGATCATCCAGGCGGATTGAAATTTCGTCCCCCTTTTCCAGTGGAAAAATCACCCCGATAAACCTGGAGCCCTTATCCGTGTATTCTCCAAGTGATTCCTTTTCTATTGTAAAATAGCTATTTTCAGACATTGTTAAATCCTCGATTCGGTTTTTTTTACATTTTTTAATTTACATCTTTACAAATCAAAATCAACCTATAAATTATTGGTTTAAAATTAAAATAACGTATTAATTTACAGGAGGTTAAAAGATGAAGTACGTATTGGGAGTTTTCCTGGTTCTGGTTTTAGCGGCAGCTTCTTATGCCGTTGACACTGCCCCTTATTATCCGATGGCTGTTGGTAATAACTGGACCTATCGTGATTCCACTGAAACTGGTTATGAAAATTATGTTCAGACCATTGAAGGAACTACCATGATGGACGGTTACGAAACTTATGTTTATGTTTCCGATCATGGTGAAGAATCGGATACTTCCTATTATCAGAACCGTTCGGATGGTATCTACAATTACTTCCTGCCTCCGGTAGCTGAGTTCGGTCTTGAATTCGATATGATCGAGGTCAAGTATTTACCTCATGAGATGAATGTGGGTGATGAATGGCAAGCATTTGAGATTGACACGGCGTTGGAATTCATGGGTATCCTTATCAATGTAAATATGCTGGTAACCTCTGTATTTGAGGGCTATGAGGATGTCACCACTCCATACGGTATTTTTGAAAATTGCATTGTTGTAACGACTACGAACGATTGGAAGATCGATGCCGGAATGATGTTTGCGGATTCGGGAGTGGACATTCAGACCATTTCCAAGATGGCTTATAGTGTTGGAGAGGTTTATTTCCATGAAAATGATGTTTTTGGCGGTCTTATGGGGGGCACTCCTTCCAATTCATCCGCCGCCCTGGTTGATTATGAACTATCCGGTATTAATGAATACAGCATCTTTCTTCCGGGTGACTTCGAGGTCAGTTCCTATCCCAATCCATTTAATGCAGCTTGCCGAATAAGCGTCCCGGCTGGCGCTGACATCCGCATATTTGATCTGACCGGCAAATTAGTAGGAACCCCATTCAGCAATTCCGGGATATCCGACCAGTTTATTATCTGGCAGCCTTCAGAGGAGCTGAACAGCGGCACATACCTGGTTAAAGCTACCAGGGGTAGCGATACCAGCAGCCATAAGTTAATTTACCTGAAATAGTCAGTGGATTTCCGGGATCTGATCCCGGGGCACTTGGATAATAATATTATCGATTAGCCGGGCTTTACCAACGTAAATAGCCAGGGCAAGCATTATTTCACCCGAAAGATGCTCAATGGGTTGCACCTTAAGGGTATCGACTATTGTAATATAATCAATTGTAAAATCCGGTTTATTTTGGAATAGTTTTGATATTTCGTCAATAATAACAGATGCTTTGAGTTCACCTTTATCGAGTATCAGGTGTTCTCCTAATTGCAGCGCCTTATAGAGTACGGATGCCTCTTTTCTCTGTTTTGGAGTGAGGTATTTATTTCTGGAACTTAATGCCAGGCCATTTTTTTCGCGGATTGTTGGGGCAATGATAATTTGAACCGGGATATGTAGGTCTTTCACCATTTTTTTAATGACCAGAGCTTGCTGGCCGTCCTTCTGGCCAAAGACAGCGCAATCCGGTTGCACAATATTAAACAGCTTGTTTACTATGGTGGTCACTCCCCGGAAATGCCCTGGTCGGGTTGCTCCGCACAGATGCTGTGTTAAACCTTCAACATCAACATAGGTAGCATAGGCATCCGGGTACATTTGCCCGTCGTCTGGGTAAAAGATTATGTCCACCCCATTTTCCCTGCAGAGCAATTGATCCCGTTCAATATCCCGGGGATAATTGGAAAGGTCTTCAGAAGGCCCGAACTGTGCAGGATTAACGTATATAGAGACCACCACAACCTGGGCTCCGGCATGCGCGGTCTTGATCAGGGACAGATGACCATCGTGCAGATAGCCCATTGTGGGGACGAAACCAATCGTTTTGCCTTCCGCCTTCAGGGAAGCCGAAAGCTGCTGCATCTCATTAACAGACCTTATTAATTTCATTGCTGCCAAATTTTAAAAGCTTTCTTCGCTTGAGGGGTAGTCACCTGATTTTACATCATTCCGATAGTGTTTAACTGCTTTCAGGATCAGTTTCTTCAGGTTGGCATAAGGGCGCACAAATTTAGGGCAGAATTTATCATATAGTCCCAGCATGTCATTTAACACAAGAATCTGCCCGTCGCAGTATGGTCCCGCTCCGATTCCTATAGTTGGGATAGCAAGGCTTTCGGTCAGTTTTTTACCCAGTTTAGCGGGGACCTTCTCAAGTACTATGGCGAAGCATCCTGCCTCCTGCAGGGCCAGCGCGCTTTCCAGAAGATATTCCTGTTCCCGGTCGGTTTTACCCCTTACCAGATAACCTCCGTATTTATGTACGGATTGGGGAAGCATCCCCAGATGACCCATTACCGGTATTCCACTCTCGATTATCTTGCCTACCGTGGGAACGAACTCCAATCCACCTTCCAGCTTCACAGCCTGTGCACCCCCTTCTGAGAGAAATAAACCGGCATTATAGATGGCTTCCCTGATACTGGGCTGATAGGATAAAAAAGGCATATCCCCTACTACCAGTGCCCGGAGGGCAGAACTGCTCACTGCTTTTGTATGAGCTAACATTTTTGTCATGGTGCAGGAAAGTGTACTTGGCTCGCCATAAACAACCATGTTCAATGAATCGCCCACCAGAATTACTTCTATTCCCGCTTCTTCAACGAACTTTGCCATATAATAATCATAAGCGGTCAGGGCGGCGATCTTCTCCCCTTCCACCTTCATCTTCTGCAGATTTCTTATCGTAATACGGTCCATGTTTCCTCCCAACATCTAAAAAAGCTCTGGTTTCGGGGTGTAATACTGAACTCCGGTTAGTGGTTCGGAGATAATAGCGATTAGGTTTTTAAAATCATCATGGGACTTAGAATAGTCTATTTCATTGGTATTAACAACCAACAATGGGCCTCTTGTATAATTAAAGAAAAAGTAATTATAAGCCTCTGAAAGCTGTTCAATATAATCTACCGAGATATAGTGCTCATATTCCCGACCCCTTCTGCTGATTCGTTCCATGATAACTTCTGTGGCCGCCTGAAGGTAAATTACCAGTGTAGGATGTGGTAATTTTTGACGCAAATTATTTTCGATGTCTTCATACAGCTTTAATTCCCGGTCATCCAGGTTAATAAAGGCATAGAGCTTATCCTTTTCGAAGATGTAGTCGGCCACTACTTTGCTGTTGAACAAATCGACATTCCAGAGTGATTGCAGTTGCCGGTATCGTGACATCAGGAAGAATATCTGTGTAGAAAGGGCGTAGTGAGTGGGGTCCTTATAAAAATCGACCAGGAAAGGGTTCTCCTCGAATTTTTCTTCCACGAGTTTTGACCCCAGCTCTGCTGCCAGCAAACGTGCCAGTGTGGTCTTTCCCACTCCGATAACCCCTTCAACCGCTATATAATTCAGCTGGTCCATGGCGCGATCTCAACCTTTTTTAATATGGTAGTTTTACCCTCTTCGTTCAATTTTTGGAGGGCTTCTTCAAGCCTGGTATTATCCCTGGGATCAATTAAGTCCGGGGCGATCTCCAGCAGTGGTTTTAAGTAGAAATCCCGGCTGGTCAGAAATGGATGTGGGATAGTCAAATTTGGGGAATTCAGCACCTTATCATTGTAGATTAGAATATCTATATCCATTTTTCTGGGTCCCCATCTTTCGCCTGTTTCCCTGCCAATCGCTGCTTCGATTTCCTTGAGGTGTGTCAGCAGATCTTCGGGGCTTAGCAGGGTTTCAAAAGCCAGGACGCAATTAAAATAGTCCGGCTGTTCAATACCTCCCCATGGTCGCGTAAGAAAAACCGAAGATCTTTGTTTAATAATACCGATCTTTTCCAATAGAAAACAAGCCCTGATAAGGTTATCGCTTTTAGCTCCCAGGTTTGTCCCTAAAGCAATAAAAATCACTTTCAGTTACCTCAATTCACCCCGGCTGACTTCCACTTCAATGTAATCCAGATGGCCTGGAAAAGGGGGTGTATGTTTGATAACCCTCAGCCTGATCCCTTGTATTTCAAATTTTCTCCACAGGATGTCTGCCAGCTTTTCGGTTAGGGTCTCCACAAGGTGAAACTTGTGCTCCGTAATGAATCTCTCCACTTCCCGGTAAACCTCTTCATAATTAACAGTATCGGCTAGATTATCACTGCTGGCCGCTTTCGCAGTATTAGTAACCATTTCTATATTTACCTCGAAATGCTTCCCTACCTCCTTTTCAGCAGCGGATACTCCATGGTAGGCATAGAACCGCATATTGTTCATCCTGATTATACCCATTCCCAGGTCCTGCTTAAACTTCCCTTTTCTTTATGGTTCAAAATATTCCATCCGGTTATCCACAATAATTTCATTATCACGGAGTGATTTAAACCAGAGGTTATATGCTTCTTTTTTCCTGTTCTGATAGATCTCCTGTACGATCTGCTGTTTTTCGGATTCGAATCTGGAGAAGTCAGCCTCCACCTTGTCCATTAATTCTATTATATAGTAGTAGCCACGGCTGCCTTCTACAATACCGCTTAAGGGTTTATTGAAATCCAGACCAAATGCTGTTCCTATAAATACTGGCTCAAAACCGATCCCGGAGATATAACCGGATCGTGAGAAGTATTCTGTAGTATCAGCAGGAATACCCAATTCATCGGCGGCTTCGAAGAAATTCATGCCGCTTTTAATCTTCTGGTATGCAGTCTCCAGTTTTTGATAAGCCAGCTTTTTGCGCTGCTCATTCGCCAGGTCGAACTTAACCTGGGAACTGATCTCATCAAGAGGGGGAATCCCTTCGGATTGTTTGGAATACAGATAATAGACGAAGAAGGAATTGGGACCTGCTACCGGGGGATAGACCGATTCAACCGGATTATTAAATACGAAATGAGAAAGGCCGGAATGATATCCAACCCCTTCAATTGACTCATTTCTCTTAACGGGTGGTGTAGTTACCAATCCTTCAAGATTCATAACTATCGCCGCCGAATCGATGCCAAATTTCTTAGCTGATTCATAGATACTATCCGCGATTGTCCTGATAGAATCAACGGTAATTGCGCTGGGTGCAAGACGTAAAAGTATATGTGAGGCACTGATCATTTCGGTGCCTTCCTCTTCGATGCGGTCATCCAGCTTGATGATATGCCATCCGAAGTCGGTTTGAACCGGTTCGGATACTTCACCCGAATCCAATGCAAAGGCAGCTTCTTCAAATTCGGGGATCATCTGGCCCCGGCCAAAAAAACCTATACTGCCACCATTCTCAGCGCTGCCCGGATCCTGGGAAAATTGCTGGGCCAACCAACTGAAATCTTCTCCATCCGATAAGCGCTGATAGATCATGGCAAACTTGTCCTGCAATTCGATGCTATCCATTTTGCTGGGTTCGATGGGGAACTCCAAATACTTGAGGATAACCGTTTCATCGCGCCAGTAATCATCTTTATGGGTTTCGTAATACTCTTCTACCCGGCTGGCGGATGTATCCACTACTGCATCCATAAAATCATAATTGGACAGGCTCATGTACTTGACCTTTGCCCGGGCATTACGTTTGATGAATATCTCGCGGATCTCCGGTGTAGTGATGTAAACCATTGATTCGATCAGTTGTTTAAGTTTCTCAAAGGGGATGTTTGCCCTCAGGTAATTTTCAACGGGCATCCAATCGACCTCCGGATTCAACAAGGCTTGCTGAAATTTCTGGGAATCAAATTGCCCATCGGTCTGGAATGCCTCTACCTTCTTGACTATATCGGGGGGATCGTTTTTCAAAACCTCGAACATCTCCCTTTCACCAAGGGTAATATTTTTATCCTTAAACTCTTTCTCTATAATGGCACGGTTGACCAGTTCATTCCAGGTCTGTTCCTTAATCTGGGATTCCAGTTGATCGGTGAATTCTTCTCCCTGGTCAACAGCCCTTTGACGGGCGTTCTCCAGAGCGTTCTGATAAACGGTAATGGGAATTTCCCTTTCTCCCACCTTGGCTACTAACTGCTTATTAGGGTTGAGATTTTGCTCTTTCCCTGTATAATTCATACCCCATTGCACGATTACCATAGCCACGAAAAGAACCACCACAACCCAGAAAATTATGGTCATTCTGGCTCGAAGCTGACCCATTATTCCATTTTTTTTCTCCATATAATATCCTCCTTATAGAATCCTGCTATTTACGTAACTCATTTGTTTCTATGAAGTCAAATTATCAATATCGTATATTTTCCTCCTAAAAAACAAGTTAAAATAGTCATTTAGCGATGTTTCTTAGTTAAATAAACTCTCCAATTAAACACTTATAAACGATATTTAGTTTTGCAGATCTCTTTATTATTTAGTTCGTAAAATTATCCTTCATATACACTTATATCATTTTTTTTTAAGGTTGCCAGTTCTGATTGTTCAGCTTCTGGTTTTCGGGGACTTCCCGTTTTACCCTTGCGGGTGCACCAATTACGACCTTTCCCGGTTCTACATCTTTGGTTACAAGAGAACCCGCTCCAACCATAGCATCCTCCCCGATTACCTTGCCCGGTAGAATAGTGGAATTCACACCGATGCGGCCTCCCTTCTTGATAGTAACCCCCTTGAAATGCTTGAATCTCTCCTCGGACCGGCCCATAAAATTGTCATTGGAGGTTGCAACACAGGGGGATATAAAACAATAATCACCTACCTCTGAATAGGCTGTGATATAGGAATTGGTCTCCAGTTTGACGCATTTGCCAATGGAGCATTGGTTTTCAATGGAAACTCCCCTGCCAACGATAGTCAATTCCCCAATGGTAACATTTTCACGGATTGTAGCCAGATCGGCCACAAGCACCTTTTGGCCCAGAGTTGCCCCGCTGTAAATAATCACCCCGGTACCGATAGTACAATCATCCCCGATAATGGAAGGAGGCGGGGTAATATCCTCGGTCGTGGCGCTTCGAGCCGCCTTCATGGGCAATTTCCCGATTACAGCATTATCGCCGATAGCCACATTCGAGCCTATCCTGCACCCTTTGCGAATCACTACATTGTGGCCTAAAATTACATTATCGCCAATTTCAACATTTTCCTCTATAATCACAAAATACCCCATCTTTAAATTCACCCCAATTTTGGCTTGATCCGAAACGACTCTTTCCACAGTTCCTTCCTTATTGCGGACTATTCAAGCTCGATTGGCATACCGTTCCTATCCATGGATATCTGGGCAGCCTCCAGTATTTTTACAACGGTCAATCCATTTTTTCCGTCAGTATCAGGCTGTTCACGTTTACTTACACAATGTATAAAATGGGCGCATTCGGTCTGCAAGGGCTCAACAGCTTCGATCTTGGGGACAAAGATGTCCCCGGTACGGAGAGCGAGGTACTCTCCGAAGGTTTCATAATCCAGCTTATCTACACCCTTGTCATAGATCCGGATCTTTTCGCTGGGCTGAGTATCATCAAAATTGACCATTTTCTTATCCCCTACGATAGTCAAGCGCCTTAATTTGTGGGGGTCCAGCCAACTGGTATGGATATTTGCAATCACCCCATCCTCGAAGAAAATGGTCAGGAAACTGACGTCCTCGATCTTCTCTTGAATGTATGCTGCTCCGGTAGCGGATACCCTAACCGGTTTTTTATCACATAGATAAAGGATCATTGAAAGATCATGAGGGGTAAAACTCCAAAGTGCATTTTCTACACTGCGTACCTTTCCCAGGTTAACCCTGGTCGAGTAGAAATAATAGACCTTTCCGATTCCCCCTTGGTCTATGAACCCCTTTAAATAACGGGTAGCCGGGTGATAAACCATTATATGCCCGACCATCAGGATCCGCCGTTTATTTCTGGCTAACTCAACTAACCTTTCAGCCTTTTCTGATGTCAGGGTAATAGGTTTTTCAACAAACAGGTCTTTACCGTTCTCCATTGCAGCCCTTGCAACCTCAAAATGATGGGCGGGATCGCAGGCAACAACAACGGCCTGAATATCCTCTTTTAAAAGATCTTTCCAATCAGAACTAAACTTGATGTCAGGGTATCTTTCACTAAACTTATTCAGGGTTTCCGGATCATTATCACAAGCCATGACCATTTTCACCTGACCGAGTGAAAGGAAAGTCCTGAAAAGGTTCTTTCCCCATGCCCCCAAACCTACTTGTCCTAACTTGATCATTTCTCTCTTCGTTTTCTCCAGATAAGGATATCGGTTAAGCTATGATTGAAAACTTCTTTTAATTTATCATAATTATCTTTATTCTCGTATTGGTATTTTTTAAGCAATTGACCGAAAGCGAGTAAAATAATGGTAAGAATAAATGCGGCCATGGCGGCGGCAACAGTAACGATGGATTTTTTAGGGCGGTGTTTGATCTCCGGCGGGGTTGCCCGTGCCAGTATATTGATTACCGGTGTATCTTTCGCCTCCTGTATCTTGGCCTGTTCATACTGCTGCACCAGGAACTCATAGAGAATGGCTTGGATCTGAAGGTTACGAGCCAGCCTAAGATACTCCATGGAAAGATGAGGGATATCCATTAATGGGAAATCAAATTCCTGACCACCACCTTCTTTCCCAAATTTCATTTCCTGCAGTTTAAGCTCTATCTCATTGATTTTGGTGTTGACCCTTTTCACCTCGTCGTGCGTGGGTAGGTAGGTTTTTTTAAGGATGCCCAGTTCGATCTCGGAGATCAGCAATTCAGCCTGTAATTGAGCTGCATTCTGAACCATCATTTTGGCCTGTTCATCGATCACGAGCGCACCGTATTCTTCCTGGTAATTCTTCATCGCTTCCTCGGCCCGGGTCAGTGTCTCCTGACATTTATTTTTCTGTTCTTCGATAAATTCCCTGGTATTTCTTGCAGACCCCGATTTAATCTGGCGGTTCAGCCGGTCAAGCCGGTCGGCAATGGCATTAGCAACCTGGGCAGCGATTTCCGGGTTTTTATCCTCGAAACGGATATGCAATATACCCTCTCCGGTCACCTCGAGTTCGGAATGCTTCAGAAAGGACTTCCGTGTTTTTGCCATATTTTTTTTCCTGTAGCGGCTCTGCAGGTCGAAAGCAGCAATAATACTATCAGCTACTCCCCGGCTTTGGATCATGGCCTTCCAGAGATCCGCCGGGGTGGTCATCATTGGCAAACTGAATTCACCACCACCCAGAGAGAAACCGGCGCCGGTTAAAAAAGCGGAAATTCCCGCTGAGCCTGCATCCTCGGACAGCGGCGGCAAAACCACTACCTCGCCTTGATACCACTTAGGCAGTAAAAAGGATAAACCCATCGCGATCAACCCGACAACTATTGTATTCAGAATTATTAGCCGGCGGTTTGCCAGAAATACATATAACCAATCAAATAAACCTGCTTGCTTTTTTTCCTGATTCTCAGTCATAATTATGGGATTACCTTTTATTTGAATATATTGAGAGCATAAGCTGTTAGTACAATCGTTGCCAGCGGAGAAACAATGGAAATCACATCGGACAGCTGAGAAGCGAAATTTTCCTTAACGGTTATCACATCGCCCCTTTGGACAAATACGATCTCCCCATTCTTATAGCATTTATTGCCCCTTCTAATGTAGATTTTCCGCAATGAGCCATTCTCGTTCGGGCCGCCTGCAAAGCCCACATATTGCATCACACTATGGCCGGCATAATAGGGGTAAGCCCCGGGAATATTCACGAAACCCTCCACATATACGCTATCCGGGATACGGGGAATGATTACCAGATCGTTATCCTGAAGTACCATATCGGTGTTTCCTTCCCGGAGGTTTATCAGCGTTGCCCCTTCATTCCGGTAAACCTCCACCCTGGAAAGGTCGTTATTCTGGCTTAAACCTCCGACCTTCCGGACCAATTCGCGGAGAGATTGTCCATCCTGAATATTGTACATTCCTTCATTACGCAGACCTCCATGGATTTCCACCTTCTGGTTTTCCAGGGCTACCGGTGGGATAAAGACCACTTCCCCGCCATGTAGCAGGGGATTATTACTCAGATCGCCCTCCAACTGGTATTTCAGCAGATTGATCTGAAATTTCTGCGCGCCGCTGTGGGGATAGACCTCGATATTCTCCAAATCCGCGAAGGAGGTCAAGCTATCCGCCCAGGCAAGGGCGTCGGATACCCGGCTTATAGCGCGCATCTCATATATACCCGGATGCTTCACCTCTCCCACTACATGAACGCGGATATACCGGACATTCACCAGGTTTACCGAGACTACAGCCTCACGGTAATTTTCCATTATCCGGGAAGTTACCAGTTCCTTAGCTTCCTGAAGAGTTTTCTGACCCACCTCGACAGGGCCTACATAGGGGATCAAAAGAAATCCCTCGGTAGTAACCGTAAGTTCCAGCTCTTCTTCTAACTCACCCCAGATATATATTTTAAATTCATCCAGGGGTCCCACCTGGTATTCCAGGGGGTTGATACTTCCTTCGAGAGCCAAAACCTGGCGGTCCTCCTGTTTGGGCAATTCCTTCTTTTCCTTTCTCACATCCGGTATCTGGAGTTGGGGGGAACTTACGGGAGTTTTACTTTTCTGCTCCTCCCTGCTAAAATCAAAATCCAGAATCTGAGCGGTGGAAACAGCCCATGATCCGCAAAGAAAGATTAGCAGAATCGCAATCAGAACCGCTTTTTTCAAATCAGTTACCTCAGTCTAATGAGTTCTCGTGTTTCCAATAAATTTTTTAAACTATATGTATAAGTAAAATAAACAACAAAAACTTTGAAAATAGTGCATTTTTTTTGATATTTACTAAACCCACCAATGAGGATTATCCATGTACCACTTAACGGTATTCTTCAGGCCATCGTCGAATGATGTTCGGGGTTGCCAGCCCAGAGCCTTGATTTTTGACCATTTCAGTGCATACCGGCGATCATGCCCGGGCCGGTCCGGGACATGGCTTATCAGTTCATTGGATCTCTCTAATCGCTCCAATATTAACTCTGCTACATTTAGATTTTCACGCTGACCATCGCTACCCACGTTATAGATCTCACCGGGCATACCCTTCTCCCAGACCAGAAGTATAGCCTGACAATTATCCTCTACGAATATCCAGTCCCGGATATGTTTTCCATCCCCGTAAATGGGCAGGGGTTCATTCTTGATTCCCTTTCCGATCATGGTCGGTATGAACTTCTCGGGATATTGCCGGGGACCGTAGTTATTAGTACTCCTCACGATGGTAACCGGCACCTGGTAGCTTTGCCAATATGCCCGGCAGAGTAAATCCGCGGCAGCCTTTGAGGCAGCATAAGGATTGGTAGGCTTTAAACTGTCTTCCTCATTAAACGCACCCTCTAAGCAAGGTCCATATACTTCGTCAGTAGAGATCTGAATAAAACTCTCAAGGTGCAGTTCCCGGGCCAGCTCCAGAAGATTGTAGGTTCCAACATAATTACTATTGATAAAAGGAGCGGGTTCTTTTAAGGAGCGGTCAACATGGGTTTCAGCGGCAAAGTTAATTAATCCGGCGCAGTCCTTCATTGCCCTGCGGGTTCCTTTATAGTCCGTAATATCCCCCCTGATAAATTCGGTGTGCGGTGTATTCAGTACCTCCTTTAGATTGCGGAGATTACCCGCATAGGTCAACTTATCCAGGATTACCAGCGGTTGATGCGGGTATTTTTTCCGGATAAGTCCGACGAAATGGGAGCCGATAAAACCGGCTCCCCCTGTGATCAATAGTCTTTGTTCCGACATAACAATGTAAAACGGCTTTTTGGTCAGACTCCGCTGCTGCTCTAACCGTGCTTCAGATCCCACTTATAGGGTATATCGTTTTCGAAGGGATCCATTCTTTGTTCGTCTGGCTGTTGATGGTTATAAGGCTGGGTAGGGCAATTGATTATGATGGCTTCACGGGTGCCTATCCCCTTCCAGCCATGATATACCCCTCGGGGAATCCTAACCAGTATGGGATTATTGTCCCCGGCGAACAGCTCGTTCACCTCACCATAAGTGGAAGAATCCTTACGGGCATCGAACATAGCCAGCTTTATCATACCCGAGACCACGGTTATATAATCATCCTGATTGTAATGAAGATGCCAGGCTTTAACCACGCCAGGATAGGTAGTGGTCATATACAATTGTCCGAACTTCCGGAAACATTCTTCATCGCAGCGGATTATTTCCATCAGCCTTCCCCGTTCATCGGGGATTACTTTCAGTTCTTTTACAAAAACCCCATCTATCATTTTGTCTTCAGCCTGTTATAGGTTTCGATCCCCTGTGCCAGGATTTTGATGGCTTTGCGCAGGTTTTCCTCTTTCAGTACATAAGCTATCCGGGCTTCGCTGTTCCCAAGACCTTTTGTACCGTAGAATCCCGGACCGGGCGCTATCATTGTGGTCTGATTGTCCACCGCAAAATCGGTGAGCATCCACTGGGCAAAATCCTCAATGTCATTAATAGGGAATTTTGCCATTATGTAGAATGCCCCGCTGGGGGTCTTGCAGGTTACTCCCTGAATTTTGAGCAGTTCTTCGATTGCGATATCGCGGCGTTTCTTATATTCCGCTCTCATCTCCTCATAGTAACTGGGTTCGACCCATTCCAGAAGGGCTTTGGTAGCATATTGTTCGATAGTAGGGGCGCAGAGACGGGCCTGGCCGAACCGGATGCAGGCCTTGATCAATTCCTTGTTACGGCATACCATACAACCGATCCGGGCGCCGCAAATGGAGAACCGTTTTGACATACTATCGATCAGGATAGCCCGGTCTTCAACCCCCTTAAGATCAAGCACGCTGGTGTGTTCACCCTCGTAAAGAAATTCCCGGTAAACCTCATCGGAGATAATAAACAGGTTATGTTCCCGGGCGATCTCGCCGATCATCTCCATCTCTTCACGGGTGAATACCGTTCCGGTGGGGTTGTTGGGAGAGATTACAATTATCCCGGTGGTTTTGTCATCGATCTTCTTGACGATTTCCTCTTTTGATGGGGGACGGTATCCATCCTCCGGATACATGGTAACAGGCCGTATTTCCACTGAACCCATAGCAGAATAACCATTATAATTGGTATAATAAGGCTCAAATGCAATATAGTTTTCGCCTGGATTCGATGTAGCAAGGACCGCAAAAATAACCGCTTCGCTGCCGCCCATTGTCACCATTAACTCATCACGGGCAACCTTGATATTAATGCTCTCGTAATATTTTATCAGCCAATCGATAAATTCGGGCATGCCTTCAGAATTACCGTATT
Source organism: bacterium (assembly GCA_016930435.1). Classification (GTDB taxonomy): domain Bacteria; phylum UBP14; class UBA6098; order JAFGQG01; family JAFGQG01; genus JAFGGQ01. The sequence continues at coordinate 2,224 of JAFGGQ010000108.1, read as the reverse complement.
TCAAAACCGGGTGCGGATAAGAATGAACGGCATTCCAGAATGGAACCGGTGTATCGATATCCGGTTGACCGATATTCAGGTGAAAGACCTGGATTCCCCGTTTTTTGGTTTCCATAGACAGAGGTACAAGTTTCCGGATAGGCGAAGCCGGGGTGTTTAAAGCCCTGTTAGAAATATTGAGGTTCATCTTTTATCTCCTTAAATCGCATTACTCTTGTTTACAAATATTTAATATTCGTTAACATAGGTCAGCCAATTCCATTTATCCGGCGATTCTCCGTTGATTATAGCGAAGAATTTCTCCTTCAGCTGCATAGTAACCGGGCCCGGTTTGCCCTCCCCTATACCGATATGGTCGATCTCAACTATTGGGGTAACCTCTGCAGCGCTTCCCGTAAAAAAGACCTCATCGGCGATGTAAAGCTCCTCCCGGGCAATATTGCGTTCGACCAGCTCTAATTCGCTCTCCTTGATCAATTTGATGATGGAATCGCGGGTAATACCAACCAGGATAGAGGCTCCTACCGGCGGCGTAAAGACCTTGCCATCCTTGACCAAAAAGATATTCTCGCCGCTTCCTTCGCAAACATATCCGAAGGCATCCAGGGCAATCCCTTCCACAAAACCATTGGCAATGGCTTCCATTTTAATAAGCTGGGAGTTCATATAATTAGCGCCCGATTTGGCCATAGCGGGGAAGGTATTGGGAGCCATACGGGTCCAGGATGAAACCTGCACCTTGACCCCGTTCGCTGCACCAGCCAAATAATCACCCATTTCGCATGCAGCTACTACCACATGAACAGGACAACCCGCGGGATTTACACCCAGTCCGCCATATCCCCGGAATACAATAGGCCTTAAATAGGCCGACCTGAAACCATTAACCTTAACCACTTCCACCACTGCATCATCAATCTGCTGCTTAGTGAAAGGAACCTCTATACGGTATATCTTGCAGCCATTATAGATCCGTTTGGAATGGTCCTTTAACCTAAAAACAGCCGGGCCACGGGGAGTATCATAACACCGCGCTCCCTCGAAAATAGAGCTGCCATAATGAACCACGTGCGATAAAACATGCACCTGCGCTTTCTCAAAGGGCACCATCTTTCCATCAAACCAGATCTGCTCGGTGCCTTTAAAATTTATGCCGGCCATCTTAGCCTCCTTAGGTAATTAGCAAATTAATATGTTCTTTCTATAAAAACTACTTTCCTGAATCTAAGCAAACAAGGTTGATTGAAAAAGCTAAGAGATTTCTAATAAAGGTAAAGTACCTTAGCCAGATAATCTGCATCGCTAAAAATGCTTTTATTGGGCTGGATCAAATATTCCCGATCATCCAATTTCAATCATCCTTTTAATCGAGTTATAAGCTCTTTTAATGGTGAGGGGAGCCAGTTTGATCTCCCATTTTTCCTGTTGCAGCGCCCATGCCACTTTTTCCAGGGTGATCCTTTTCATGCTGAGGCAGACCGCTCTCTCTTTTAGTGGATGAACTTTCTTTTGGGGAAACTCGTAGTTTATACGCTGGATCAGACCGATCTCGGTTCCGATGATCAGTTCATCACCGGAGTTGGCAGCGTAATTATACATAAAACCGGTGGATCCGACCTTGTCCGCAGCCTCCACAATATCCGGATTACATTCCGGGTGCACTATTACTGTAGCACCGGGATAACGGTCCCGCGCAGATTGCAGCTCATCAATTGTTATATAGCTGTGAACGTAACAATGGCCATCCCAGAGCCGTATATCGGCACCGGTCTCCTTGCGGACATAATGCCCCAGATTGTAATCGGGAATAAAGAATACAGGCACTTTCCCCAGGCTGTTCACTACACCGATAGCATTGGAAGAGGTACAGCAAATATCGCTTTCAGCTTTCACTTCCGCAGAGGAATTTACATAGGTTACCACCTTGTACCCGGGATTCGCCTTACGGAAATTAATCACATCATCAGCGCTTATAAAGTCAGCCAAGGCGCAGCCTGCGCTGAGGTCGGGAATCAGAACCTTCTTATCCGGGGAAAGTATCTTAGCGGTCTCAGCCATAAAAGTTACCCCGCAGAAAAGAATTATGTCCGCGCCGGTCTCCGCCGCCTTCCTGGCTAAAGCTAATGAATCACCCAGATAATCGGCTATTTTCTGGACATCCAGGGGCTGGTAGTTGTGGGCGAGAATAACCGCATTCTTTTCCCTCTTAAGCCTGCCGATGATC
>JAFGGQ010000107.1 GCA_016930435.1 bacterium | reverse complement strand
CAGACCAAGATCAGTTTGGGCATTTATTCCTCCCTAATTGTAATCAATAATTCGCTCTATTTCAAGTCGCCGGTTTTTTACCTTAGCTTCTTCTGAAAATCCCTTCATGATAGGGTAATTTTTACCGACACCTTTCAGGTCTATTTGGCTTTCCTTAACCCCTTTGGCGATCAGAAATTGTTTTATTTTATTAGCTACTTCATTGGAGCGGTTAAGGTTATAAACACTACTTCCTTCAGTATCGGTATGTACCTTCAATTCGTAACGGGAAGTAGGATAGGCGTATATTCTTTCGGCGACTATTTCCAGCTGTTGAGCGGCTTTGGCAGTCAGGTTGAGGCTATTATCATAGAGGTCGATAATCACTTCTTTGGTAATGGGTTTAACTGCGGGGCATCCGTATTTATCCACTTCGAATCCGGTGGGGGTATTTGGGCATTCGTCAAGGCCGTCCAGTACTCCGTCCTGGTCGCTATCGGATGGGCAACCCCATTTATTGACCAGCGCCCCGGCGGGTGTAGCAGCGCAGCTATCCTTGAAATCAGGAATGCCATCGCCGTCGCTATCGGATGGACAACCGAGGCTATCCACATTGATCCCTTCCGGGGTACCCTCACAAAGATCTACTCCATTGAAGACGCCGTCATTATCGCTATCCAGTGGGCAACCGCGGGGGTCAACCAGCGCTGCAAAGGGGGTACCGGGACATTGATCCAAACCATCGAAGACACCGTCTCCATCGGAGTCCAAGGCGCAACCATGGCTGTTCACCCGCGCTCCGGAAGGGGTCTCTAAACAGGAATCCTGATCGTCCGGTACGCCATCCTTGTCCTGATCCCGGTAGAAAAAGTAATCAATGGAAAAACCTGCCTTCCAAAAAGGCCCGGAAATCCCTTTCTGGAGATGAGCCAGGGGCTGACAGACCTGGAATAGGAATGATAACCCCCAACGCTGGTTGAGAATATAGGAATTACGGCTGGATAGTCCGAAACCCATTGACTTTGAGGCTGAATTGTCTTCCCCCTTGAAAACCAGAAATTCCCCTCCTGCTCCTACAGAAAGATGGACATTTCCGGCTCCCAGCAGCTTGTAATAAAGGAGCAGTGATGGGTTTAGCATATTACCCGGGTGTTCCTGGTCAAGCTTGACCCATGACAGTTGGGGAGTGATTGTCAGACGATCTCCAAGCGGTTTGGAGTAACAAAATACTGCTCCGGGTCCGCGGGTTTCTGCCCTTACTCCTCCGTACAGGGGGCCAATCGAAAATCCGGAACGGGATTTAAAGCCCCCTGCGCCCGACGTGCCTGTCAACACTAATACCAATAGAAATATAGTTTTAAGAACATACCGCATTTTGAATTTCCGATACACGATTATTACTGCTCTTTTGAAGTTTCCGAATCATCCTCGGAATCCTCCTCAGATGACTCTTCCTCGGTTGCGTCCTCAGGATTCCCGGGTAATTCATCCGGTACTATTTTATCCGGTTCTTCATCCTCGACCAGGGTAACAGGTTCAGGGTCTGTTTCAGGTTCAATGGGTTCGAAAGTATTTGTTTCGGGTACCGATGGTTCTTCCCCGGCAGTCTGGGCATCCGGTTCGAGGGAACTATAGTCATTATCATCTTTATAATCCTGATTATCCCGTTCCCTGTCTGATGCATCCTTTCTTTCCGCTTCGTCGAACTGCTCCATAATATTGCTATTGCCGGTAAGTTCTTCAATTTTAATCACCTTTGTGGGGTGCTGTGAGAGATATTGGTCAAGGTCAGCCTCCTTCCGGCTTTCGAAGTAAGCATTCACGGAAAGGACTATCCGCCGGTCTTTTTCATCAAACTCAATGATCTTCAGGGGCAAAATGTCCCCCTCGGAGAAGGCATCGGAAGGTTTATTTAGTTTTTTGCCCAACTGAGTTACCGGAACGAAGCCTTCCACCCCGGAGGGTAGTTCTACAATAACGCCTCTTTCGATGAGCTTGACGATCTTTCCTTCGGTTTCTTTCCCGACACCGTAACGGCTTGCCAATTCAGGCCAGGGATCCTTTTCCAATTGTTTAAAGCCAAGGGAGATGCGCTTGTTTTCCTTGTCAATATCGAGTACCACGACGTCCACCTTCTGGCCCCTCTTTAATATCTCGCTGGGATGCAGTATCCTTTTGGTCCAGGACAGATCGGAGATGTGGATGAGCCCGTCAATCCCCTCTTCTATCTCGACAAATACACCAAAAGATGTTATATTCCTGACTATACCGCTTACCTTGCTTCCCATCGGATAGAGTTTTTCCAGTTCTGACCAGGGATCCGGTTTCATGCGTTTGAGGCTAAGCGAGATTTTCTGTTCGTTGACGTCCACATCCGTCAGGATAACCTCGATCTCATCGTTTACTTGGAGTATTTGTGAAGGATGCTCAATATGCTTGGTCCAGGATAATTCGGAGATATGGATCAGGCCCTCTACACCCTCTTCAAGTTCAACAAAGGCTCCATACCGTGTAATATTTACAACCTTTCCTTTTACCTTGGTGTTTGGGGGATATTTCTGGGCGATGATCTCCCAGGGGCTGGGTTCCAACTGCTTCATCCCCAGAGATACCCTTTCCTGTTCCTTATCAAAACTAAGCACTTTAACTTTGATCTTATCATTGATTTTAACCACTTCAGAGGGGTGATTGATCTTGGACCAGGACAGATCGGTTATATGCAATAAACCATCAAGCCCACCCAGGTCAACGAACACGCCAAAATCAGTGATATTCTTCACGACGCCGTTAACAACAGTGCCTTCTTCCAGTTCGGTGATCAGGCTTTGTCTGCGCTTGGCCCGTTCCTGTTCAAGTACCACCCTTCTGGAGATAACTATATTTTGTCTGAGACGGCTTAGCTTGATGATTTTAAAGTCCATTTCCCGGTTAAGCAGTTCATCAAAATCCTTTATCGGTCTTAGGGCGATCTGGGAGCCGGGCAGAAAAGCTTCGATGCTACCCTCCAGTTCCACCATCATGCCGCCCTTTACCCTGTTTTTGATGGAACCCTTCATCAGGCGATTTTCCTCGTAGGCCTGCTGAACCTTTTCCCAGGTCTTAATGAAATTGGCTTTACCCTTGGAAACCACAACCTGGCCATCCTTGTTCTCCAGTTCCTCAAGGTAAACATCGACCTCGTCCCCTGGTTTAACCTCCTCGGTAAACTCATCCTTGGGGATTATCCCTTCGGACTTGAATCCGATATCTACGATCACCTCGTTTGCGGTTATAGCCAATACCACCGCTTTGATTATACTTCGCTCGTCCAGGCGCTTAAAGGTCGAATCATAAAGCTCCAGAAGACCTGTAAATTCTTCACGGGTGTACTTTGTTTCCGAATCCAAAGAGAGATCCCCCTCTTTTGCGATCACCTTGTAACCGGGTTTTAGTAAGGGATCTTCCTCGAACTGGATGGATTCGAAGGGTTCATTTTTACTCATTACAACTACTCCTTGTATTATTATTATTTTTGGTTCATATGCAATTTAGTCGCATGGTATTATTTGAAATTTACCATAACTGCCACTCGATGAATGGATGGTTGCCTCTTCTGTATTGTTGAGTGATGATTGTTCTTGAAAAATTTAGTGAGTTTATCATTCATCATATTTCCATAACATCAACCTACATATTTATTATAGACTTCATTCAGTAATCATGATATCTATTTTTATTGATCAAGGTTTT
>JAFGGQ010000106.1 GCA_016930435.1 bacterium | reverse complement strand
TTGATGTATTCAAAGGCCTTACACTAGGCTTTGAAAATCTTGTTATTTTTGAAAAACCTGATTTAACAGATGAAATAACAATAGGCGCAGGTCTCGGATTACTGGATTTTTTGTCAATCGGGATAGCTTCAAAAATATTAATTTCAGATTCAATAACTTTTGGAATTGACGGAATGGTAACTTTTGGGTATGAATTGGAAAAAATCGGCCTATTGTTAGAAGATGAAAATGAATTTTTATATAATTTCAATGACAAATCATTTGAATATGTAAATACATTTACTCTTGAAAAAATGTTTAAAATTAATGAGAAAATGGGAATCGGATTTGGACTGGAAAATGAACATTTAATTACAAAAGAAGAGGTTTCTGATGGTCTTCTTATGGGACTAATATTTAACTATAAACTCTTTAATATATATGCTAACTATGCTTTTGGAATTTTACCTGATATTACGCATGGCTCTGAAATGGGCATAGGAGTTGAGTTTTAATTTTTTTGGTGGTCATTTGTTTCAGTAAATGATAAAATAAATTCTATTATTGCTATAATAAAGTTTGATTTGTATTTGCCAGCTTACTCTAATTAAAAGAAGAGAAACGTACCAAAATGATCCGACAACAGCGACTATGCAGCTCCGGCTGGACAAGCCGGCTTCCGCTCAAATAATGTGATTAAATGTAATAATAGTAAACAGTTAACAAGGAATATAGATTAGGCAGTCATCAAAGAACAACCTTTCAAACTTGAAAAGGAATTGCAGTCGTTGACAGAAAAAAACCTGAATTCAATATTTGGTCTCGACATAGTTAAAAGTGCTATTCTTAATCTTGGTGAGTTAGAAGTTGAGCCAAAGAAAAAGTATATTGCTTTTGTCTCAGGTTCGAATGTTGTTGACATTCACATACAAAAAAGTGCCTTAAAAATGTGGCTCAATCTTCAACAAGGCGACCTTGACGACCCAAAAGGGATAGCTAGATACGTTTCTTCGGTTGGACATTGGGTTAATGGAGACTATGTGTTTTTCATCCGGACTGACGAAGACTTGGAATACAATTTAAACCTGATAAAGCAATCATTCAAAAAGAATAAAAAACAATGTTGGCGTATAACAAGGCGTTGCAACGGACGGCAAAAAGCCGCCGCCGGCCCATACGGTTAAAACATTGCGATTATTCATCGACGGGTGGATATTTCGTAACCATTTGCGTGCAAAACCGGGCATGTTTGTTCGGGTATATACGCAACGGAGAAATGAAATTAAATGATGCAGGACATATGGTTACGCAATGGTACCATGAATTAGAAAATAAATTCCCCGATATACAACATGATGAATTTATATGCATGCCAAACCACGTTCATTTTATTGTGGTAAATATGGGCCCCGTTGTAGGGGCAGACCTGCGTGTCTGCCCCAATAAAACGGACAAACCCTACAAAACGGGCGAACACACAGGTTCGCCCCTACATGTTGTTGTGCAATGGTTTAAAACAATGAATTTGCCAATAATACATTTTAAAAACAGGGGTGAGCATGAAGGCTTTAAGGTTTAACGCATTGTTATGCGTAGGACTTTTAGGGATACTTATCAATTGCGGCACCGAGGGTGAAGACCCCAACGGGAACGGTAATAATCCAACTGAAGAGCGGTGTTTTATTCTGGGGAATATCGGCACCGTTCTCTTTTCCGACGGCTCCTTTGAGCTTTGGGTCTCACGCCTTGACACCCTCAGCCTGCCCGTCAACCAGGCTACCGTAACCCTCAACGCCGAAGACGCGCCCATTCAGAACTCGCTCAGCGACGCCGACGATGCCCTTTTCCTGATCGATCATATCGGTTATGGGCCGTCATCCGGGTACGAGGCCGAGGTGTTTCTTGGAAGCAAGTCCGCCACCTGTGCCTTGACCACCCCCTCCATGACTTCGGTGCGTATAGATTCGCCCTCACCTTCGGATACTTACACCCCGGGCGAAGCGCTTTTTGTTAGCTGGAGCTACACCGGCGGCGGCTCGCCCGACAGCGTGGAGTTGTGCCTGGCTACCGAACATGGCGAGGGTGACACCATCTTCAGTCTTGAGGCCGTTTTCAACGGAAACACTACCAGCCACAATGTCCCCGCCAGCGCTACCGCCGACCTCGAGGGAGAGCTTTGGATAAGCGTTTCTGCGGTCTTCAACCCCATTCCATTCACCGGGGACCTTGCGTCTGAGGGTAGCGGGATAGTCATTCTTTTCGAGGCAGCCACACTTATCATTCCCCAGGAATCGGACAGCGGTGACGCCATTCACCTGACATTGTTCGCCCATTCCGATTATATAGCTGCTGATGGGAGTACCCAAACGCTTATCGAGGCGGAGGCTCTGGATCAATATCTTTCCCCTGTTTCAGATGGTACGCCGGTTTATTTTTCGACCACGCTTGGTCATTTGGAACCGTCCTCGGCGCCCACGGCTGGTGGTGTTGCCCGGACAACGCTTACCGCCCCGGAAACGCCGGGGATTGCCATCCTGGCCGCCGCAAGCGGAATAGCCCGTGATACCCTGGAAATCGAATTCTATGAATTGGTCAATATAGAGTTGACTCTTGGGCCCGGGCCTCGCCCCGAAATAACCTGGATGCCACCATCGGAATTCGCTTATGAACTATCAGTCCAGGAACTGACTCCGTTGCCCGTCCCCCGCTGGACCATCGTCTCCACGGCCGGTTTCACATCCCCGGTAAACTATGGGGAACCTCCACGGGGCGCCACCCAATTAGTGCCGCTATCATCCGTCGCCCCGGATCTCACCACGGGTACATCATACCGGCTGCTCCTGGTTACTGCCCATGACGATACCACTATTTACGAGTTTATACGTTAGGTTTTCGCCGCTATGGGAAATTGTTATTATTGAATAGTAAATAGCTCCGGGGATTATCTATCCTCAATGCTTTATTTAAGGTAGATAAAGCGATCGATGAGGTGTACCCAGTCGCTCCAAACCTTTTTGCCATCACGTTCCGATTCGATTATCCTGCTGAATGCGGATGCCTGGGAATCGAGCTGGTCGGCGAAGTATAGTATAACGGCCTCCATCATCATAGGGACTACCGGTGAGCCGTACTGCTTTTCCCCCTGGTGTGCAAGGATGAGGTGTATGACTTTATTGGCAAGGTCTTCCGGGAAATCTTTTATATGTGTGATTGCCTCCCTGACCATCTGCGCGCCGATGGAGATATGTCCTTCCAGCCGGCCCCGTACCGAGTAATCGATAAAGGTGGTCCATACCATTTCATAGGCTTTCCCCACATCGTGCAGCAGTGCGCCGGTTATCAGGAGGTCCCGGTTAACGCCCGGGTAGAGTTCTGCGGCCTTCTGGCAGATACCAGCGACGCTCATGGTATGTTCCAGCAGTCCCCCTAAATATGCATGGTGCCATAGCTTGCCGCCGGGCGCCAGCATAAAGCGACCCTTGAAGTCTTTGGAACGGAAAAGTTCCCTGAAAATTCCGAATAAATATTCATTTTCAATGCTTTTGACCCATTTCCGGTATTCATCCATGAGCTTTTGAGGCGGGGTAGCGCTTGTTGGAATAAAGTCGGTATTGTCATACTCTCCGGCGGCAACCTGGCGGATATTATCGATCTTTATTTCGAGTTCGTCCCTGAAGACGGTTCCCTGCCCCTCGATCTCTACCAGGTCGTAGAGGGAGAGCGACCTTGCAAGGCGTGATGAGTTGCTGCCCCAGTATGTTGCGCGCAGGCGCCCGGTCCGGTCACCCAACTCCAGCACGAGGTATTGTTTCCCGCCGGAATCGCGCAGTTCCACCTTTCGCAATGCGAAGCAGGATGTAAACACCAGGCCCGGTTCGATGTCCTGGATGTAGATTGCTTTCATCTCGGGCCTACTTTTCCAGGTCCCTTATCAGGCTGGCGGACAGATAGAGGATAGCCATCCGGACGGCAACCCCGTTGGTTACCTGTTCCAGGATAACTGCGCGTTCGTGGTCGGCGACCTCCTGGGTAATCTCCACGCCCCGGTTCATGGGTCCGGGATGCATCACGATATAATCATCGGAAAGCAGTTTCAGCTTATCAACATCTATGCCATAGAGCTGGGTGTACTCCCTCAGTGATGGGATATACCCGCCGTGCTGCCGTTCCAGTTGCAGGCGCAGCAGATATAGTACATTAGCGCCTTTAATGGCCTTGTTCAGATCGGAATACACCTCAGCACCCAGCTTTTCTATGCCAATTGGGAGGAGCGTACGGGGGCCGCACACTGCTACAGAGGCGCCCAGCTTTTTAAGTGCCCTGATGTCCGAACCGGCAACCCGGCTGTGTTTGATATCCCCTACTATAACTACGCGTAGTCCCTCGAAAGTTGGGAAGTATTCTCTCATGGTATAGACATCCAGGAGCGCCTGTGTGGGGTGTTCATGGCAGCCGTCGCCTGCGTTGATAACCGCCGACTTGATCCGCCGTGCCAGAAAGTTTGGCGCGCCGGGCGCGGAATGACGCATGACCACTATGTCCACCTGCATAGCCTCGATGTTCTCCACGGTATCCCGCAGGCTTTCGCCCTTCTTCAGGCTTGAAGTAGATGCCGAAAAATTTACTGTTTCCGCCGAAAGCCTTTTCTCTGCCAGCTCGAAGGAGGTTCGGGTGCGTGTAGAATCCTCGAAGAACAGGTTGGCAACGGTTATACCCCTCAGCGTAGGAACCTTCTTGATGGGGCGGTCGAGTATCTTGCGAAAGGAGGTGGCCGCATTCAGTATCTCAAATATTTCGCCCTTGCTCAGTTGTTCGATACCAAGCAAGTTCTTTGATTTTAAACTCATTTTACCGCCTCCCCTTTTTCCAGGATCAACACCTTATCCGCGCCGTCTTTTTCCTTGACCAGCACCTCCACAAATTGGTTTGTCTGTGTAAATAGTTCTTTGCCAATGTAGTCGGCGTGAATAGGGAATTCACGAAGGCCCCGGTCCACCAGTACGGCAAGCTGGATAGTTCGTGGCCGGCCAAAGTCGATTATCACGTCGATTGCCGCACGGACAGTCCGCCCGGTATATAGGACATCATCCACCAGTACCACATTAACCCCGTTCAGATCGAACATTATATCCGTCCCCTGGGCGGTTGGTATTGCTATAATCTCCTTGAAATCATCACGGTAAAGTGTGATATCAATGGTACCCTGAAGCGGTTTCTTGCCCTCCAGCCGCTCGATGGTCGTGGCCAACCGATCGGCCAGATAAATACCCCTGGTGCGAATCCCGATCAGGGCAAGATCCTGCACACCGTCATTCTTCTCCAGGATTTCATAAGCGATACGGGCCAGTGATCTTTTGATCTCACCCGCCGTCATTGCTTCCTTCATATTAGCTCCTGTTATATTACTGCTTTAACCCTTCTGGTTTTTGAAAAGATAAAGTCCATGAAGCCTTTGTCAACTGTAAAGAATATAAAATAAAAGAATAAATTTCCCTTTAGCGAACATAGAAAACCGATATCGTGATCATGGCAAATATGCAGGCGTATTTAAATGAAAGTCCTGCCACCCGGCCCACGAAGGCGCCCCAACCCGCCTTGAAGGACTGGTACTGCTTTTTGGTATAGAGGTACTCACCGATAATCGCCAGCACAAAGGCCCCGACGAACATTCCGATCGCGGTGCCCAAAAGGGGCACAATTGCCGATCCCGCCATGGCCCCTACGATGCCCCCGATAAAGGCGCCAATCATCCCCCATTTAGAACCACCATAACGCTTTACCGTATAGATCCCCAGCACAAATTCAATCAACTCACCCAGGGCTGTAAGCACCACAAAGATAACCAGAATATACCAGGGAAAAGGATCAAAACCATATATAAAACTGAAAACCAGCGTGGCGCCCAGAATAACATAGGTACCGGGTATAGCAAAGGGGGTTACTACCAGTGCTATAAAAGCCAGAAGATAATAGATTATGATCGAAATCAGGTTCATTTAAACCAAAACTTTTGTTTTATAATGAAAATAAACAAAATCTTTTCTTTGTCAAAACAATAATGGTCAACCTATGAATCCCCAGCAAAAAAGGGAACCGAACAATACCTTGATCCGGCAAATAAGACAAACATAACGGTTGATTGGCCGGATGTTACATGGCAAGCCGGCGTAAATTATGGCTCAAATATAAAAAAACAATAGCTAAACCTTGCGGTTTGTTATAAATTACATTTTCAGGTTCATGTACGAATTAGTTACAAAAAAATGATGCTAAGAATCAATAACGAAAGTGAGTTTTAAATGAAATTAAGGTTTTGCGGGGCGGCCCGGATCGTAACCGGCTCCTGCTATTGGATTCAGGTTAATCAGACTCAGGTATTAGTGGATTGCGGTATGTTTCAGGGCAGTAAAAAGATCACCAAGCTGAACTATGAGCCCTTTCTTTTTGATGCGCAGCAGATCGACTATGTTTTCCTGACCCATGCTCATATCGATCATTCCGGCCTGATCCCCAAGTTAAAATCCATGGGTTTCAATGGCAAGGTAATTACCACACCTGCGACAATCGATCTTTGCGAGATAATGTTAGAGGACAGTGGCAGTATTCAGGAATCGGAAACGGAGCGTGAGAACCGCCGCCGCAAGAGGTTGGGCCTGCCTGCCCGGAGGCCACTTTACACGGTCAAGGCAGCCAAGAGGGCAATGAAGAATTTTTTCGAGGCGGATTATGATGAGCTATACCCTGTCACAAAGGAGATCTCCGTCCGTTATCGCGATGCCGGGCACATCATAGGTTCCGCGATAATTGAATTATTTATCAAGGAGAATGGCCAGGAGACCAAGCTTGTGTTTTCCGGCGACCTGGGCCAGTGGAATGTCCCTATAATTCAGAACCCTACTTTCATCGAGGAGGCGGATTACCTGTTCATCGAGTCAACCTATGGCGACCGGCTTCATAAAGATATCACCAAAAGAGATGAGCTGCTTTTAAAGGTAATTGTGGAAACTTACCAAAAGGGGGGCAAGCTATTCATCCCTTCCTTCGCCATAGAGAGAACCCAGGAGTTACTTTATTCATTAAACAAGCTGAAGCTGGAGGGGAAATTGCCCCACGAAAAGATCTACCTTGACAGCCCATTGGCAATCAAGGCCACCGAGATCTTTAAAAAGCACAGAGAGCTTTACGATTATGAGGCCCTGACCCGCTACGAGGATCCCTTAAGTTTCTCCAATCTGGTTTATGTTCACAGCGCCCGTGAATCAGCCGCTCTTAATGAGAGCAAGGAGCCCTGCGTTATCATTGCAGGCAGCGGAATGTGTACCGGTGGCCGGATCCGCCACCATTTCAAACATGGTTTGTGGAATCCTCAAAATACGGTTCTCTTTGTGGGTTATCAGGCGGAGGGAACCCTGGGGCGTTACATTCTGGAGGGCGCAAAAAAGGTGAAGATGATGGGCATGGAGATCGTGGTCAAGGCAGATATTGAAAAGATCAACAGCTTTTCCGCACACGCTGATTATCGGGAGTTGCTGAAGTGGGCCGGGGGATTCAAACAAAAACCGCGGATGGTCTTTGTAGTTCACGGCGAAGAAACCTCCGCTTCCGCCTTCCAGGAGAAGCTTCGGGCAGAAGGCTTCAATACTTACCTCCCGGTGCTCGGGGAATCGTTGGAGCTCCCGCAATGAAAGATAAGAGGGCCGGATTCAGCACAGAAGAATATTTGCGAATCCAGACCCGTGAGATCAAGGACAGGGTATCCAGGTTCGGGGAAAAGCTTTACCTGGAATTTGGGGGGAAGCTCTGCCATGATTTTCATGCCGCCAGGGTATTGCCGGGTTACGAACCGGACACCAAGGTCAAGGTATTGAAAGCCCTTGGCGATGATATTGAGATAATCTACTGTGTGAGCGCAAGGGATATTCAGAAGGGCCGAATGAGGAATGATTTCGGGCTGCCTTACGATCGCCAGGTACAAAAGGACCTTTACGATCTCCGGGAAAGGGGATTGAACATTTCCACAATCTGCCTCTCGCTTTTCGGGGGTGAGGAGACCGCAAAGCGGTTCAAGCGTAAAATTGAAAATTATGGTTACCGGGTTTATACGCAGCCGGTAATCGAGGGTTATCCCTTCGATCTTGAGCGGGTGGTTAGTCCGGCAGGCTTCGGGAAAATGACCTATATTCCTACTACCAAGCCCATAGTCATTGTAACGGGAGCGGGTGGCGGTTCCGGAAAAATGGCCCTTTGCCTCGCCCAGATCTATCACGATACCAAACACGGAATAAACTCCGGATTCGCCAAGTTCGAAACCTTCCCTATATGGAATCTGGATGTGAACCATCCCATCAACATTGCCTATGAGGCTGCCACTGCCGATTTGGGCGATTTCAACATGGTGGACCCATTTCATCTCAGGAATTATAATAAGATTGCCGTCAATTACAATCGTGACGTTGAAAACTTTGATCTTATGAAAAATATAACTGCAAAGATCGCCGCGGAAGGCAACTACATCCACCGCTATAATTCACCCACGAATATGGGGGTGAACATGGCCGGATTTGCCATCACCGATGATGAAATCTGCCGGGAAGCCGCCAAACAGGAAATCATTCGGCGGTACTTCCGCTATAAGAAAGAGGTCTTCCTGGGCATCGAGAAACCGGATACAATCCAGCGAGCGGAGCATTTAATGCAGAAGCTGAGCCTGAAGCCGGAGGACCGCCGTGTAGTTCTGGCCGCGCGTAAGGCCGCAGACGAGGGGCCATCTTCGGGCAAGGGGCATAAGGGTGTATTCTGTGGAGCAGCCATCGAATTGGCCGACGGACAAATGGTCACGGGGAAAAACTCTCCCCTCCTGCATGCCGAAGCGGCAGCAGTGATCAATGCCATAAAGGCTCTGGCCCAAATTCCTGATGATGCCGACCTGATACATTCCGAAATCCTTAAAAATATAAGCCTTCTTAAAAAAAAGGTTCTGAAAGGTGCATCTGAAAGCCTTAACCTTGATGAAACCCTTATTGCGTTGGCTACCAGCGCCAGGTATAATCCCCAAACCAGGACTGCAGTGTGGAAACTGGGGGAATTATACAACTGCGAAATGCATGTTACGCACCTCCCACTTGAAGGGGATGAGGCGGGATTGGTCAAGCTCCGTATGAATATTACTACGGATGCCCAGATCCCGTCTATAAATAATGTTTAATTGAGTTTACCTGCCCTTGAACCAAATTAACTTGAGCACTATAATATTGAGTTAACCTATAAAACATACACCTTTAGAACACAAGGGGAGTAAAATGAAAAAATTAGCTTTGCTTGTTATGCTCCTGTCCCTTTTCA
Source organism: bacterium (assembly GCA_016930435.1). GTDB lineage: Bacteria > UBP14 > UBA6098 > JAFGQG01 > JAFGQG01 > JAFGGQ01. The sequence continues at coordinate 26,652 of JAFGGQ010000106.1, read as the reverse complement.
CCACTCTTGCTTATCCCGAGATCGATTCACTGCCCAGACTGCCCCAAACCAACGTGGAGATCCCCTGGACCGAGCTCCGCCAGCTTATCGAACTTTCAATGAGGATAGATACTACCCTTCTCAGGCCCCCGGTGGACTACCTTCTCCCCAGCGGCCAATACGATGCCGAAATTAAGGGGGAGAGCATTATTGGCCAGGCCCGGTTCTCGATAATAGTATTGAAGGCCGGATACGTTGAGATTCCCCTTTTCGATCTCAGCCTGCCGCTGCAGGATCCCCTGCTGAACGGGACGCCGGCACCCATTACCCCCCGAAACCACAAGCATACCATCCTGATACAAGGCCCGGGCGAATTCAAATTCACCACTGGTTTCGCCATGGAACTACCTGAGCAGGTCGCCAATTTCCGTTTGAATGTGCCCCAGTCATCCTCTACACTTTTCCAATTATCCCTGCCGGGCACCGACAAAGACGTCAGAATTAGCCCGGGCGGAAGGGTTTTCCGCAGAACTTCGGGCGGAAATACCGTAATAGAAGCCTTTCTGGCTTCAACCGATTACATTTTCTGTGAATGGATGACCGCGATCCCCGAGGAACAGGAGGCGGATGTGGAACCCATGCTCTATGGCGAAACTCATTCCCTTTTCTCGGTTGGGGAAGGAATGGTGAAGGGCTCAGTTGAGCTCAATTATTCCATTGTACAGGGCAAGGTGGACGTACTCCGTTTCGAGGTCCCCCAGGAAATCCGGATCCTGAGTATCAGCTCCGCCAATCTCCGGGACTGGAAGATGGAGGAGGGAGATGGGGTCCGTCTGATAAACGCATATTTAAAATTTCCAACTGGCGGATCGGTCAACGTTCACGCCGAACTGGAATTGACCATGGAGGCGGTCACCGCAGCAGTCAACCTCCCGGTTATACGGTGTCTCAATGTAGAGCGGGAGAAGGGTTATGTGGGAGTAGAGGCTACCACGAATGTAGAGATCAGCCTATTAGAGGAATCCTTAAGGACGGCTACCCGTGTGGATCGTTCGGAGTTGCCCCAGGCCCTTTGGGGTCGGGCGGCATTTCCCATCATCCTTGCCTTCAAGTATCTGGAGACCCCTTATATAATTCCTATCGGTGTTGAAAAACACGAAGATCTCCCGGTAAAAGTCGCCACTGCCGATAATGCTTCTTTTATCGCCCTGCTTACCACCGACGGTAATTATATCGTCAAGGGCACCTACAGCGTGAGGAACAACCTGAAACAATTTTTAGCCCTGCTTTTGCCACGGGAAGCAGAACTATGGTCGCTTTTTGTGAACGGCAAACCGGCCAAGCCCGGAAAGGGGACCTTTGACCAGATATTGATACCCATGGAGAAATCCAGAGGGGGCGGGGAATCAACCACCTTCCCTGTGGAGATCATATATTTTGTAAGGGGCAGCAAATTACGCTCTTTCGGCAGCAGAAAGGTAGTTCTTCCCAAGGTAGATGTGCCGGTAAGCGTTATCAACCTCTCTTTGTATCTACCCCATGGTTTCAGCTATACGGGATTTGGGGGCAACATGCAGGAGGCTTTTTTCGGGGTGGTTTACGATGAAGCCGGCCGTGCCTTAGGGGGGATGGATATGGAGTCCAATATCCCGGCCATGGCCCAAAAATCTGCCCCTATGAAGGAAATGCTGGAAGCGCAGGTGGCAATGGAGGAAGAAGTACGGGACTACGCCCAGAGCTTCACCTCCACCGATAAGGGGGTCTTTCCGGTACGCATCTCCATTCCCGAAGTTGGCACATTACACCGGTTTCAGAAATATGTTGTGCCCGAGGACTCCCGGGCTCCCTATCCCGAAGTCAGGGTCCGGTATTCCCAAAAGGGCATAAAGGCCGTTCTCACAGCAATCGTGGTGATTTTAGCCCTGATGGGATTTCTGTACTTTGCAAAAGCGATCATGAGGTTCATCAACCGGTTCAAGCTGATCCAGAAGAAAATAGTGGGACAGTTGTTAAAGATTCTGATCTTCGGGTTCATCGAACTGCTTCTCCTTTACTGGGTCGCCAGCCTGTTCTCGGTGGAGGGCCTGGCCATATCACTGGTCTGGATACTGGGTGCTATTACACTGATTATTTTCCTGCTGATAAGGCTGTTACTGAAAAAGCTGGCAAGATCGACCGGGGATGAAACTCCGTCTGATGAATAGTCCATAAATATAAACCTTGAATCATTATACACTGGAGCAAAAATGCGCCTTTTAACCTTTGAAGTAGATAACATTCCCTATCTTGGATTTAAACTAGGGGATCATGCGGTGGTCCTGGAACGGGTTTACCCCTATCTTTTTAAAGAATCCGCGCCCGACTGGTGCGAGGACATGCTCAGTTTTCTGTATTACGAGGAGGAAAGCATGGAGGGGGCAGAGAAAATCGCCCACGAACTCAAAGCCCTGCTCGGTTCTTCCGATGACCTGCGCCCGTTTTTGGAGAAGGAGATCCTCTATCCACTGGACAGCATCCACTTTACAGCCCCTATCCTTAACCCGGAGAAGATAATTTGCATCGGCCGAAACTACAGGGACCATTGCCGGGAACAAAATCAACCGATCCCATCTAACCCGATCATCTTCTCAAAGTATAATACCGCCCTGACCGGACCCTATGACCCCGTGCTCAAGCCTGAGCAAACCGAGAAGTTGGACTTCGAGGGCGAACTGGCCGTTGTTATCGGGCGGGAGGGCCGATATATTCCAAAAGAAGAGGCTCTTGAATATGTAGCCGGTTACAGCATCTTTCATGATGTAACGGCAAGGGATATACAGTTCGCAGACAAGCAATGGCTGAGGGGAAAATCATTCGATACCTTCGCCCCCATGGGTCCGTTCCTGGTCACCCGGGAGGAGGTACCCGATCCCCATAACCTGAGCATTAAAACCATTGTTAACGACCGGCTCATGCAGGATTCAAATACCAGTAATCTGATCTTCAATATACCTTATTTGATAAATTTTATCTCTTCCGGGATCACCCTCAGTCCGGGCGATATTATTGCCACCGGGACCCCGGCAGGGGTTGGCGTATTCAGGGATCCCCCCATCTTTTTAAGGCCCGGCGACACTGTCCGGATTGAAATTCAAAACCTGGGATTTATCTTAAACAACATTGTAGAAGGCCAAATAGAATAAATATCTTGCCTTATTACAAAATAAAATGCATCTTAAAAGTACGGTTTTGGGTTTTTTGTATATTGTACTTGACAGGTCTTTATTAATTTTGTTTAATTAAATATGTTAATCGTAAGAATTTGTTTCAATAGATTGGATTAGACTATTGGAATTTAATTCTGGAAAAAAGTAATAAAATATAGGTAATGATTGAATAGATATTCGTCCGAGGTTTACGATTATCGATTAAAATAAATATTGCCAGCCCACAATACGTAAAAACATTTAATAACAAAACGGACTAAAATTAAGGGGAATTATAATATGAAAATCACAAAAGTAATTGGCAGGGAAGTAATAGACTCACGGGGAAATCCGACCGTTGAAGTAGATTTGACAATCGATGAAAAATTCCGGGGAAGGGCAAGCGTTCCAAGCGGAGTAAGCACGGGTGAAAGAGAAGCCGTTGAACTTCGTGATGGTGATATGGCAAGGTTCCGGGGCAGGGGCGTATTAAAAGCCGTTGCCAACGTTAACGGTATTATATCCGGTTCATTAACCGGCAAGGTTTTTCATTCACAAAACGAAGTGGATGAAAAGATGATAGACCTTGACGGTACCCCGTACAAGGAAAAATTAGGGGCAAATGCAATATTGGGCGTTTCTATCGCCTTTGCAAAAGCAGCGGCAATATCCAAGGGCATTCCCCTTTATCGCCACCTTGCGGATAAAGATAAATATATTATGCCCGTACCCTGTATGAATGTTATTAACGGAGGAAAACATGCCGATAATAACGTCGATTTCCAGGAATTTATGATAGCCCCTCATAATGCAGATTCATTTAAAGAGTCGATCCGAATGGGTATTGAAATTTTTCATACCTTAAGAGGAATACTGAGGAAAAAGGGTTATTCAACCGGCGTAGGCGACGAGGGTGGATTTGCACCCAATCTTAAATCAAATGAAGAGGCGATTGAGATAATTCTTGAATCGATCCTTCAAGCCGGGTACAAACAGGGCGATGATGTATCGATCTGTTTGGACCCCGCCGCAAGCGAGATGTGGGAAAACGGACAATATAAGTTCTTCAAGTCGGATCAGCATTTGGTTTCTTCTGACGCTATGATAAACATTTGGGAAAAATGGGTCAACGATTACCCCATCATTCTGATCGAGGATGGAATTGCTGAAAATGACTGGGATGGTTGGCAAAAATTGACCGCGGAAATCGGAAACCGTATCGAGCTTGTTGGTGATGATATCTTCTGTACCAATCCCAGGATACTGAAAGAGGGAATCGATAGAGAAGTAGCCAACTCGATTCTTATCAAACTTAACCAGATAGGCACGGTTTCCGAAACCTTGCAGACCATTGATCTTGCCTATTCAAATAATTATAATTGCTTTATCTCCCATCGTTCTGGTGAAACCGAAGACACTACAATAGCAGACCTGACCGTCGCAGTGGGAGCGGGTCACCTAAAAACCGGTGGCGGATCGCGAAGCGAGAGAATTGCCAAGTTCAATCAGCTTATAAGAATTGAAGAGGAACTTGGAAGTAGGTGCTCATTTGCCGGTTTGAGCGCTTTCAAAATAAAGTCATAAAACTTTAAGAATTCGCTTTCGTATTCTGTAAATTATTATCGTATTTTCGATTTTGATCAAAATACTACCAGCAAAATATAAAACAATTCTGCAATATTTACTTTTAAAATTTTTTAGATTTAACATTAATAACAAAGAGGGCAACATTTTAATAAATCCCTGATTATAAGGGGTTTTAGTAGGGTTGTTCATCTTAATGAATACAAAATAACTTTTATTATTCCGTAATCATTCTTGACAAGTTCTTTTTTTTTATTATGTTTTCATAAAATTTAAAACAATTATGATAAAACAAAAAATTGTTTTTAAATTAATTCATTGACAAAACATAATGCTATCATAGTTTTTTCGCAAAATTCAAACAGAATAGAGACATCGAGGTCTTAAATGAAAGAGATTCTGGAGCGCTTGAGAAGCAAGAAGGTCAAGCTGACCCCCCAAAGAATTGCGGTGCTTGAATATCTTGAAAAGGTTCATAACCATCCCACTGTAGATGACATATACAAGGCTATCAAGAAAAAATATCCTACAATGTCATTGGCCACCGTTTATGCGACCCTGGAACTGCTGAAGAACCTGGGGGAAATTCAGGAATTATCCATTCGAAAGAGAAGTAAGGCCTGTTTTGAGCTGGGTCAGAAATCACATCATCATTTACTTTGCCGGAACTGCGGAAAAGTGATGGATATTCATTTCGATTGTCCCAATGGTTGTCCTATCATCCAGGAGGTCAAAATTGGGGGTTGTTATGTGGATGAAGTTCAGGCTTACCTTTATGGACTTTGTCCGGAGTGTTTAAAAAAGGAAAAAGAAAAGGCTCGTTTGGAAAACGAATAAGCATTTTTATTGCATAAAAGAACCAAAGGAGGTCATTCTATGCCCGATCTGTCAACCAGTTATATGGGTTTAACCCTTAGAAATCCCCTGTTAGTGGCCAGCTCCGGGCTGACCAAAACGGCGGAAGGGGTTAAAAAATGCGCAGATGCTGGAGCTGGCGCTGTTGTTTTAAAGTCCCTCTTCGAGGAGCAGATTGAGATCGAACCCATGGGCATAATCGAAAAACACCTCGGAGTTTACCAGCATGCCGAGGCATTTGAATATGTTAGAAGAATGGGAATGGAACTGGGGCCTTATGATTATCTGAGGTTGATCGAGGAGGCCCGGAGGTCAACGGATATACCCATTATCGCCAGCCTGAACTGTATTTCACCCAGGTGGTGGGTGGACTACGCCCGTCAGATCGAAAGCGCTGGTGCGCACGCCCTGGAATTAAACATATCGATGATCCCAACCCGTCCTAATATTACCAGCGAACAGATCGAGGAGCAGTATTTTACCATATTGGACGGGGTTAAAAAGGGGATAAATATCCCTATTGCAGTAAAAATCGGGCCCTATTTTACTTCCATGGCCCGGGTGGCAAATGAATTGTCGAAACGCGGGGCGGATGCACTGGTGATCTTTAATCGGTTCTACCAGCCGGATTTCGATATTGATAAAATGGACCTCACTTACTCATATCAATTCAGTTCTCCTGCCGAAATACACTTCCCCCTCAGGTGGATCGCCCTTCTTGCCGGAAACCTGAAAACCCAGATAGCTGCCTCCACGGGTATTCACGACGGGGCAGGAGCGGTCAAATATCTTTTGGCCGGGGCAACCGTAACCCAACTATGCTCAGTGCTTTATAAGCAAGGCTTAGTTTCCATAAACCAGATTTTGGACTTTATTCAGGGCTGGATGGAGCAACACAACTTTCAGAACCTGGGCCAGATGAGGGGAATAATGAGCCAGAAGCTTAGCAATAAACCCGAGGCATACGAAAGGCTGCAATACATCAAAGCCCTTACCGGCATAGAATAAAAGGAGTTCAAGATGGCCGTTGTACAAGTCTCAGTGGTTCCCCTGGGTACCGAAAGTCCCAGCCTTAGCCGGTACGTGGCAAACTGCCAGAAAATCCTGGCTGGCTATCCCGAACTGCAGCATCAATTGTGCCCAATGGGAACGGTCATCGAGGGCGACCTGGACCTGATTTTAAGGGCAATACGGGAAATGCATGAATCTCCATTCGCAAAAGGGGCCCAACGAGTGGCTACCTTCATTAATATAGACGACCGCAGGGACAAAACCATTACGATGAAGGGTAAAATTAAATCTGTCGAAAACAAATTAGCGCAGCTTTAGGATTATCTAATAAGGAGGAAACATGGGTTATCTTTTCAGGGTGAGTGAGGTTATCGAAACCGCAGTGAAAATTGAAAAGAATGGCGAGGAGTTCTATACCATGCTCCGGGAGATCGCGGATGAGGACGAGGTGCAGGAGGTGTTTGATTTTCTGGCGAATGAGGAGAAAAAACATATTCAAATTTTTGAAAAAATGCTTGAACCCTTAAAAAAGGTGGAGCCCCAGGAAAGCTATCCTGGTGAATACGAGGGCTATTTAAATTCCCTTGCCGAGACCCATGTTTTCACCAGACAAGATGCCGGCAAAATAGCCGCTATGGAGATCCAGGAGCCGGTTGAAGGCATTGAACTTGCCTTAAAATTTGAAGAGGATTCCATCCGCTTTTTCGAGGGTCTCGGAAAGTTTGTGCCGGCCGCCGATAAAGCCGTGGTCGAAGCCCTGGTAAAAGAAGAACAGAAGCATATTGAAATCCTGAATAAAATGAAGAAGAAAATCGAAGGCCGTTAAACAGGAGGCCCCACTTGAATCCACAAACACTACACAAGATCAGCTATGGTCTTTACATTGTCAGCTCCGGAACGGAAGACAAGTGTAACGGGCAGATTGCCAATACCGTTTTCCAGGTTACTTCCGATCCGCCACAGATAGCAGTCTGTATCAATAAACAGAATTATACCCATGAATTTATCACCCGAAACAGGGTCTTCACCGTATCCATACTTACCGAAGAGGCACCCATGACCCATATCGGTTTGTTCGGATTTAAAAGCGGTCGTGATATTGATAAATTTAAAGGGATTAATTATAAAGTCGGCAAAACCGGTTCCCTGATACCCACCAACTATTCAGCAGGATATTTAGAAGTAGAATTAAGGGCTACTATGGATGTCGGTTCTCATACGCTATTCATGGGTGAAGTGGTGGAGGCCGAACTACTTGGCGAGGGCGAACCCATGACCTATTCTTACTATCACCGGGTAAAACGCGGCAAAGCACCCAAATCGGCGCCCACCTATATCGAAGAACCCGTCGCCGACAAGGCCGTTGCACAAGAAGAAGCATCGCCCCGTTACCGCTGCACCGTATGTGGTTATATCTACGATCCGAAAGAGGGGGATCCAACCGCGAACATTCCCCCCGGAACATCTTTTGAAAAGCTGCCATCAGACTGGGTATGCCCTATTTGCGGGGTATCAAAAGACAAATTTGAGAAAGTCGAGGATTAAAATGAAACCAGTTGAAATCAAACCGGGAATATTTTGGGTAGGAGGGATAGATTGGGATATCCGGAACTTTCACGGTTATTCCACCCCTCGGGGTACAACTTACAATGCCTATTTGATAATGGACGAGAAGATCACCCTGGTGGACACCGTAAAGCATTATATGGTAGATGAGATGATCTCACGGATAAAGGAAATCGTGGAGCCCTCAAAAATCGAATACATCATATCCAATCACGTTGAAATGGATCATTCCGGCGGCCTGCCCAGGATCAAAGAGCTTGCCCCTCAGGCCAGGATCTATACCTCCATTCAGGGCGAAAAGGGATTAATGGCCCATTATAAAAGCGACTGGGATCTTCAACCCGTGAAAGGGGGAGACACCCTCAACCTTGGAAAACGCAATCTTACTTTTCTGCCTACGCCCATGGTTCACTGGCCGGATAATATGGTCAGTTACTGCCCGGAGGATAAGGTCCTTTTTTCCAATGATTCCTTCGGCCAGCATATAGCATCACCGGAACGCTTTGACGATCAGTATTCCTGGGGGATACTACACGAGGAAGCCGCCAAATATTACGCCAATATCGTGATGCCCTATGGGGATCAGGTCAAACGCGCCCTTGAGGCAGCATCGGCACTGGATATACAGGTAATCGCCCCCAGCCATGGTTTGATCTGGCGAAAACTCCTTCCACAAATAATGGAATCTTACCAGAAGTGGGCGGATTATCAATCCGAAAAACGTGCGGTCATCATATATGATAGCATGTGGGGTTCTACCCGGAAATTGGCCCTTGCCCTTATGGAGGGCCTTGAATACGCCGGGGTGCCTGCGGTAATCCGGAACCTTAAAACCACAGATATCTCCGATATAATGACCGACGTTATCTTTAGCCGGGCAGTACTGGTGGGCTCTCCCACCCTGAACCGAACCATGCTGCCCACAGTAGCCGGATTCCTGAATTATTTCCGGGGATTGCGACCCCGAAATCGAATAGGCTTTGCCTTTGGCTCTTTCGGCTGGAGCGGCGAAAGCGTGCAGGAGATAGAAAGGGAACTCGTCAACGCAGGATTGGAAATTTTTCAACCAGGGGGTAAAATAGCATATATCCCCTCCCCCGATGATCTGATTTCCTTTCGGGAAATCGGGGTCGAGATGGGAAAATCGTTGCTGAAAAATTCAGAATAAATTATCACAACCTAAAACAAAGGAATAATAAAATGCTGGAAATGGTACAGAAAACCCTGGATAAAATCCGACCCTCCCTTCAGGCAGATGGAGGAGATGTGGAATTAGTAGAGGTCACTGATGACGGTATCGTCAAGGTCAAACTGACCGGCGCCTGCAAGGGGTGTCCGATGAGCCAGATGACCCTTAAGATGGGCATTGAAAGGCTTTTGAAAAAGGAAATCCCGGAAGTAAAAGAAGTTCAATCAGTATAATAAGGGGAAACTTCGATGCTAAATATCAACCTTGAGAAGGCACTCAATCGCCAGGTTAACCGCGAAATGTATTCAGCTTATCTATACCTTTCCATGGCGGCTTATCTGGAATCCCGGAAATTACCCGGATTTTCCAACTGGATGAAGGTTCAGGCCCGGGAAGAGATGACTCACGCCATGAGAATATTTGACTATATTCATGATCAGGGAGCCCGGGTTACTCTGGATGCTATAGAAGCCCCCCCGCCGGAATGGGCCGATCCCACCGCCGTTGCCCTTAATGTATATGAACACGAGCAGGCGGTAACAGCAATGATAAAGGATATTGCCATGATGGCCGAGAAGGAAAATGACCAGAATACCCGCAATATGCTGCAGTGGTTTCTGGACGAACAGGAAGAGGAAGAGGAATCCGCCGAAGAGCTGCTTGAGAAAGCCCGGAGGGCTGGAGGATTAGTCGGAGGTTACGGCGAACTGGACCGGGAATTGGCCCAACGGGAATTTCATCCTCCCGGTTCACAGAAAAAACCTAACATTACCTGAGTTTAAAACAGGAGGCGATTAGATGTCACCCGAACCACTATTTGACCGGGAAGTTGATTGTGTAGGTTTTTTTTGCCCCGTTCCCATTGCCATGACCAAGGAGGAAATGGATAAAATGGAGGCTGGTCAGGTACTTAAAGTAGAAGCCGATGATCCAGCCGCCGAAGAGGATATCGCCAGATGGGCAAAAAGAACCGGCCACGAGGTTCTCAAGCTCGAAAAAAAGGGTAATATCTTAACCTTCTATATTAAAAAGCGCAGTTAGGAGATACAATAATGTCTAAGATACTTTATATTCAGACGACCGATCTGCCGGAGAGACAGTATTCTCCCCTAATTTTAGCACAGACTGCCAAGATGATGGATATTGAACCGCAGGTTTATTATCTGGGTAACGGGCTGAGGGTTCTCCGGAGGGGTGAAGCCGAAAAGATCAAGGTCGGCAATTTCCCAACGGTGGCGGAAATGCTGAAAAAAACAATGGATATGGGTGTGGATATCTTCGTATGTGAGGCTTCCAAAAAGATGCTGGGTTGGGATAACGTGGAGTTAATCCCAGGCGCAAAGATCGTAGGAGCCGGTACATTAAACGATCTTGCCCTGGATGCCGACGCGGTAATCACCTTTTAGGAGATTATTATGAAAATTATCTACCTTGACCATGCTTCTGCCTGCCCTCTGGATCAGAGGGTTCTGGCCTTTGGCCGAAAATATCTGGAAGACACATTTGGCAACCCTTCCTCCCTTTACAGTACTGGCCTGGAGGCTAAAACGGCTATCGAATCGGCCCGTCAGAAAGTGGCCGGGTTTATCAACGCCGAGGATGAAAAGTCCATCATCTTCACCAGCGGAGCAACGGAATCCAGCAATCTGGCCATCAGAGGGACTGCCCTTCGGAATATGGCAAAGGGACAGGAAATAGTTGCCAGTGCCATCGAGCATATCTCCGTTTTCAACCCTATGAAGGAGCTTCAGAAACAGGGTTTTAAGCTTACCATAATACCCGTTGATCATTACGGCCATATAGACCTTCGGGAGCTTGAAAAAGCCGTTTCCCCTGAAACCATAGTTACTTCGGTCATGTATGCCAACAATGAGATCGGCACCATTCAGCCTATCCGTGAGATCAGTGAGATAGTTCACCGTAAGGGGATTTATTTTCACGTTGACGCCTGCGCCGCCGCTGGTCACATCCCCATTGATGTGCAATCCGACGGCATCGATCTGCTAAGTCTTTCTTCCAATGCGCTTTATGGGCCCCAGGGGGTAGGAGCCCTCTATATCAAGCCCGGCGTCAAGATACAAACCATTATGCCCGGTGGCGGACAGGAAAGGGGGCTGCGTTCGGGTACCGAAAATATCTTCGGGATCGCGGCAATGGGTGAAGCAGCCCGGATCGCCAAAGAAGACATGGAGAAAGACCGTCAAAATGACCTGAAAATTCGGGACGAACTAATAAGGGGTATTCTAAAAGTCGAGGATAGTTACCTAACCGGCCATCCTGTCGAGCGCCTTCCCCATCATGCCAGCTTCCGATTCGCCAGGATAGAGGGTGAAAGCATACTGCTCAGTATGGATATGTTCAACATCCAGATCGCTACGGGTTCTGCCTGCTCATCTCAAACCCTGGAGGCTTCCCGTGTATTGCTGGCCATCGGCCTGAAACACGAGGAGGCGCATGGCTCCATGGTGATCACTCTGGGCCGCCAAAACAGGGAAGAAGAGGTTGCGCCAACCGTGGAAGCGGTAAAAAATACGGTCGCAAAGTTACGAATGTTATCACCATTATAAATAACAAAATCTGTATAAGGGAGAGAAAACATGGCAGACATTGGTTATAGTGAAAAGGTGCTGGATCACTTTATGAATCCCCGCAATGTTGGGGTTATTGAAAACGCCGATGGTTACGGCAAAGTTGGCAACCCCGTCTGCGGCGACCTGATGGAGATCTATATCAAAGTTGAAAACGACATCATCACCGAGATTAAATTCCGAACCTTTGGTTGCGGCTCTGCCATCGCAACCAGCAGCATGGTCACCGAAATGGTCAAGGGAATGCATGTTGATGAAGCTTTGAAGGTCACCCGTGACGATGTCGCCAATGAACTGGATGGATTGCCCCCCAAAAAGATGCATTGTTCCAATTTGGCTGCTGATGCCCTGCATGTTGCCATCAGGGACTATAAGGAAAAAACCAAAAAATAAACCATTTAAACAAGGAGGAAAAAAATGGGAGAATACCGTTGCACCGTATGTGGTTACGTTTATGACCCCCAGGAAGGCGACCCGGATTCTGGAATCGATCCCGGTACATCATTCGACGAGTTGCCCGATGACTGGGTATGCCCTATCTGCGGCGCCGATAAAAGCGAATTCGAACTAGTTGAATAGCTTCCCCGTGAAGCCTGGCATGGTAAATAATCCCTGCCAATAATCTTATTACCTAATTTCAAAACTGGAGGTTAAAATGTGTGATGATCTTTATGGAATGCCCCTGCTGGGCGATAAATTGCCCAAGTTAGAAGTACAGACCACTATGGGTATGATGACCATCCCCGACGATTTCGAGGGTAAGTGGTTCGTGTTATTCAGCCATCCCGCTGATTTCACACCCGTATGCACTACCGAATTCATCGCTTTTCAGAAAAGGTACCAGGAATTCAGGGCCTTGAACTGTGAACTGGTGGGGATGAGCGTTGACCAGGTGTACTCTCACATCAAGTGGGTGGAATGGATCAAGGATAATATGGATATCGAAATAGAATTCCCCATAATTGCAGATACCGGTGAGATTGCAGATACCCTGGGTTTGATTCATCCCGGAAAGGGTACCAATACCGTTCGGGCGGTGTTCGTAGTTGATTCCAAGGGGTATATCCGGATAATCCTTTACTATCCTCAGGAGCTGGGCCGCAATATGGACGAGATACTCAGGGTGGTTAAAGCAATGCAGATCGCCGACCAGGAAAAGGTAGCCATGCCCGCAAACTGGCCGAATAACGAGATAATAGGCGACCATGTAATCATTCCCCCGGCAAAGGATATCAAAACCGCAAAAGAAAGGACTCAAAAATACGAGTGTTTCGATTGGTGGTTATGTCATAAGAAACTATAAGGAGGAAGAAATGGCAAAGCGATTTGAAGTGTACCGCTGTAGCACCTGTGGTAATACTGTTGAGGTATTATTGGGTGGCGCGGGGCAACTGGTTTGCTGCGGCAGACCAATGACCCTGTTAGCACCAAACACCGTCGATGCAGCGCTTGAAAAACATGTGCCGGTAATAGAGGCGGAGGGTGACAATATCCTTGTCAAGGTTGGAAGCGTGCCCCACCCTATGACCGAGGAACACTATATTCAGTGGATTGAACTGGTGGATGAGGAATGCGGTCGCATCCGTATAAAGTTTCTAAAACCGGGAGAGGCGCCCCAGGCTGAATTTTCATCCTGCGCGGACTGCAAGGAACATATTTATGCCCGGGCATACTGTAACATCCATGGTTTCTGGAAATCTAATTGAGGAGTAAATATGACTAGCCTAAAAGGGACTAAAACCGAAAAGAATCTATTGGCCTCTTTTGCGGGTGAATCTCAGGCCCGAAACCGGTACACCTTTTTTTCAAGCAAGGCAAGGAAAGAGGGTTACATACAGATTTCGGCCATTTTCCAGGAAACCGCGGATAATGAAAAGGAGCACGCTGAGAGATTCTTCAAGTTTCTGGAGGGTGGAATGGTGGAGATTCAAGCCTCTTTTCCCTCCGGTGTGATCGGCAGCACTACCGAAAACCTTAAAGCTGCTGCTGCTGGTGAGAATGAGGAGTGGACTGTTCTCTATCCCGAAGCGGCAAGGGTCGCCCGGGAGGAGGGTTTCGAGGAAATAGCCGAATTATTCGAAAGCATTGCCAGGGTAGAGAGGGAACACGAAGCACGATACCTCGCGCTGTTCCAAAACATTCAAAACGGTAAAATATTCAAACGGGAACAGGTAGTAAAGTGGAAATGCCGGAACTGCGGTTATATTCACGATGGAGCAGAGGCTCCTGAGATATGCCCGGCCTGCGCCCACCCTCAAGGATACTACGAAATCTGGTGTAAAACCTATTAATAAGATAAACCCAAGGAGCTAACATTATGGGTTACGACGGGTTAACCGAAAATGGCAAACACATGGGACGCTTCACCCTTGACCTGCACCGTGCCATACTATCCCTTAAAGAGGAACTGGAGGCCATCGATTGGTACCAGCAGCGAGTGGATGCCACCGAAGATGAATCCCTCCGCAAGATACTGGAACATAACCGGGATGAAGAAAAAGAACATGCTGCCATGCTTATCGAATGGATAAGAAGATTCGATCAGGCATTTGCCCATGAGCTGAAGGATTACCTCTTTACCGAGGCAGAGATCACCGACCTGGAGGGTTAAAGCTGTTTATCAGAGGGGTGTTCCTTCTACCGGGATGCCCCTCTTCTAAAATTTTCCTTTTTCTGAAATCCGGAGTGCCATTTCTTTTTCCGGGAGTGTTAACTTTAAATAGAAATTCGAGGGCATTGTGAAAAGAAAAACCAAAATGAAGGTATTAATCATTAGCGCCAACGGTTTTGAGGATATGGAGCTGTTCTACCCTATTTATCGATTCCGGGAGGAGGAAATCGAATTCGATCTCGCCTCCTTTAAAAATGAGAGGATCAGGGGTATGAGGGGCTATATGGCGGAGGTGACCATTACCCTTGAGGACGTAAAGCCCGAGGAATATAATCTGCTTTTTCTGCCCGGCGGGAAGGCCCCACAGGGATTACGTAAAAATCATATCGTTAAAGAGATTGCCCGGCATTTTTTCCAGGCAGAAAAACCCGTTGCCGCTATCTGTCATGGTCCCCAGATACTGATCTCCGCTGAATTGCTCAAGGGGAGAAAGGCCACCGGGTATTTCAAAACCAGGGATGAATTAGAGGAAGCCGGTGTTGAATATCTTAACCAGAGTGTTGTGGTTGATGGTAACCTCATTACCTCAAGGAACCCTGCAGACCTTCCTTATTTTTTCAGGGAAGTCATCAATCTTTTAAAGGATAGCTCAAGAAATGGGAAAAAATAAATCCAGCCTAAAACTAATTTCCTGGAACGTTAACGGCATTCGGGCAATCCATAAAAAGGGCTTTCTGAAGTGGTTTACCGTTGAAAGGCCCGACATACTGTGTCTTCAGGAGACCAAAGCCTGGGAAGAACAATTCCCCACCGAGATACTGGAGTGGCCAGGTTACCACAAACATTTTAGTCAGCCGGAACGAAAGGGCTACAGCGGCGTAGCTACATTCAGCAGGCTTAAACCCGGGAAGGTTATCGCCGGATTGGGAACGGATAAATTTGATAACGAGGGAAGGGTTTTGGTCAGCGATTTTGGTGATTTTATACTCTTCAACATCTACTTCCCAAACGGCAAAGCCTCGCCCCAGCGCCTGCAGTACAAGATGGATTTTTATGAGGCTTTTCTGCGGGTACTTGATAAATATAGAGACCTGGGGAAAAAATTACTGGTCTGCGGCGACCTGAATACCGCCCATAAAGAGATCGATTTAGCACGGCCCAGGGATAATGAGAAGGTATCCGGGTTTTTGCCTGAAGAACGCGCATGGATCGATAAGTTTATTTCACATGGCTATACCGATACCTTCCGGATTTTTCATAAAGGCGGAGACCATTACTCCTGGTGGGATTATAAAACCCGCGCAAGAGACCGGAACGTCGGATGGAGAATCGACTACTTTTTTTGCAGTAATAACCTTGCGGACCATATAGAAAAGGCTTTCATTCTTCCCCGGGTAATGGGATCCGATCACTGCCCGATAGGCATAATTCTGAATACCCGCGGACTCGGCAATAAAGACCCTGAGCACAATTAAGGTAAATGAGCAACAATAAAAATAGTCCCGGAGGATTTTAAATTTCCAATAACCTAAAAAATGAAAAGAGTCCTTATCTCCTTCAGCATGCCGATAATCCGGTAAATTGGTATCCCTGGGGAGAGGAGGCTTTTTCAAGAGCCCGGTCTGAAGACAAACCCATCTTCCTATCCATTGGATACTCCACGTGCCACTGGTGTCACGTAATGGCTCATGAATCATTTGAGGATGAGGAGGTTGCCCGACTGCTAAACGATTCATTCGTTTCCATCAAGGTAGATCGGGAGGAAAGGCCGGACCTTGATAATATATACATGGCGGCTTGCCAGATGCTTACCGGCACCGGGGGGTGGCCCCTGACTATTATAATGACCCCCGGAAAAAAACCATTCTTCGCAGGTACTTACATTCCCCGGGAAAATCGCTTCGGAAGGGTGGGACTGATGGATCTGCTCCCAAACGTTATGGATATCTGGAAACAGAGACGTGAGGAGGTGATCGACTCTTCCCGTGAAATCATTGAAGCCATGAAGCAGGCCTCCTTTCTGAAACCCGGCAAAGAACTTGGAGTTAATCTGCTTGACCAGGCCTACCGGGATATTAGCAAAAATTACGACCGCTGCAACGGAGGCTTCGGGAATGCTCCTAAATTTCCCACTCCTCATAAATTAAGTTATCTCCTTCGCTACTGGAGGAGGGGCGAGGAGCTCCAGGCCCTCCGGATGGTCGAACATACCCTCCAGGCTATTCGACAGGGGGGCATTTATGACCAGATCGGCGGAGGAGTACACCGCTACGCCACCGATAACCAATGGCGGTTACCCCACTTCGAAAAAATGCTCTATGATCAGGCTCTTTTGACCATCACCCTTACCGAGGCTTACCAGGCCACTAATGATCCTCAATATAAAACATCCGCGGATGAAATAATACGTTATGTTATTCGGGATTTAAAATCTCCCATGGGGGTATTCTACTCTGCCGAAGATGCCGATAGCGAGGGGAAAGAGGGAAAATTTTATCTGTGGACGCTTTCAGAGATCGATGATGTCCTGAGCCCGGAGGACTCACAATTAGCAGCTCAAATCTATAATCTTAGTGAGGAGGGGAATTTCACCGGGGAATCAGCCGGTTCACGAACCGGTGAAAACATTCTGTATTTCCGCAGTTCATTACCCGAATTGGCGATTAAGCTTGGGTTTAGCCCCGAAAAACTTAGTGGCGATCTAAACAGGATCAATCAGAAACTTTTTGAAAAAAGGGTGAGGAGGGTCCGGCCAGGCAGGGACGAAAAAATACTAACCGACTGGAATGGTCTGATGATCTCGGCGATGGCCAAGGCGGGTGGGGCATTCAACAAGGGCGAATATACTGAAATAGCCATGCGCGCTGCCGATTTCATCCTCACGGATATGAGGAGCGATGATGGCTTTCTTTATCACAGCTATAAGGAGGGCCCATCTTCTATCCCCGGTTTCCTCGAAGATTATGCCTTCTTTATCTGGGCACTACTCGAAATTTACCAGTCATCATTCCGGTTATTCTACCTTAAAGCCGCGCTGGAACTCAACGAGCTTGTATTGAAATACTTCCGGGATAGCGAAAATGGTGGATTCTTTCAATCGGCAAGCAATTCAGAAAATTTACCGGTCCGCCGGAAGGAGCTTTACGATGGAGCACTGCCCTCCGGGAATTCGGTAACCTTCCTCAATCTCCTCAAATTAAGCAAGATCACCGGAAGAACTGATTTAGAGGAAAGGGCGGCCCAAATGGAAAAGACCTTTTCTGAACCGATCAGAAAAAACCCGTCAGCCTATTGCATGTTCCTGTCCGGCCTGGATTTTACGCGTGGAGAAAGCCGTGAAGCCGTGATTAGCGGTGATTATGATAGCGAAGGGTTTACGCTGATGTCTCAAGTACTACGGCAAAAATATCTGCCCAACATGGTTCTAATACATCGGCCATGCTTAGACCTGAATCCATTTGAAACAAGCCCAAAACTGCCTGAAATTGTGAGTATTGCAGATTATACCCGTTACCTGATACCCCTTAAGGGAAAGGCTACCGCCTATATTTGCCAAAACAATCAATGCGATCTGCCAACCACAGATCCGGATAAAATGCTTGATTTTCTGGGTCTTCCGGAATAATATTCGATATCAAACTTTATGAATTGCGTTTTTATTTTAAGATTATACCTTTTAGTTAAGAAATTTTGATCGTATAACCTTCATCAAGAGAGAGGAGAAAAAATGAGCAACATTAGCCCTATGGCCATTGAAGCCATTAAAACCGCTATCAACATGGAAAAAGAAGGCCAGGCTTTTTATGAATCCTGGTCCCAAAAGAGCAAGGATCCGCTGGCACAAAAGATGTTCAGGAAGCTTGCCGAAGAGGAAAAAGAACATCTTGCTACTTTTCAGAAGATTTTTGATGTCCTTACCGGTTCGCGGGAATGGCGGGAGGTCGTTCATAAATCGGCTTTTCAGCCGGCAATAACCGTTTTTGACAAAGCTTTGGAGAAGAAGGGGAATATCGCTCCCACCGAACTGGAGGCCCTCAATGCGGCAATGACGGCCGAGCGGGAAGCAATCCAATACTATGGCAAGATATCCGATGATACTGATGATCCCACAGGCAAGGAAATCCTTAATAAGATAAAGAGCGAGGAAGAATATCATTATGATCTTCTGCAATCCCAATACGACTATCTTACCAAAACCGGTTTTTGGATGGATATTTCCGAATTTCGTATGGACTCTCTTTATTAAAAATTCAACTTAATATATTGCTTATTGCGGATTTCTGCCCGGTTCTAATAGTCAAAATATTTCGTTGACATAAACCTCATTTTATAATACTATGTGAGGTTAATTTTGCTTTTTTACAATTATTTAACTGTGGATCTACAGGAGCATTAGCATGAGAGTCCTGCGGATGAATAAAAGGCATCTCCCGGAGTTTCTTGAAGCATCAAAGCAATTCGGTGAATTATGGGGTCCGGTCAAAAAGGGGGAGGTTTATGTTTATGAACATATCCAGGATATCTCCGAAATGAGCTTGCAGCCCCAGCGTACCTTGCTGCCGCTTAAAAAGTTGATCTATCCTCCCAAGATAAAAATGTTTCAATATGAGGGCGAAAAATACCAGGATACTCAGGAAGAGGTTCCCCGGCGCGTGGTTTATGGGGTTCCATCCTGTGATATTCATGGTTTGTTGATCATGGACGAGATATTCCTGCGCCAGTACCGTGACCCTTATTATGCCATTCGTCGGGAAAGAACCGCGATTTTAGGAGCCTCTTTTTGCACATGCTATCCGAAAAGTTGCCTCTGTCAATCTATGGGAACGGATTTTATAAAGGAAGGATTTGATCTTTATTTTACCGACCTTGGCAATTATTATCTGGTTTGGGTCGGTTCAAGCCTGGGAGATGACCTTATCCGCCTAAAGCCCGAAATTTTCAACGATAATATCAGCCGCAAAGACCTTTCCGAATTTGTGACCCGCAAGAGCTCATATACTCAGGAACCCTGCAACATTATTGACATGGCTATCATCCCGGATCTGGTAGAGCTCAGCTCTGAGCATCCAGTATGGGAAGAGATGGGAGAAAAGTGTCTGGAATGCGGCGCATGCACCATGGTGTGCCCTACCTGTAATTGTTATAATGTATTCGATGAACCCTATCTGAACACGGAAACCGGCAAGCGGGAACGCTACTGGGACAGCTGTACATTCAATGGCTATTCTGTTGTGGCGGGAGGCCACAATTTCCGGGAAAGCAGGGCTGAAAGGCTTAGACTATGGTACTGGCATAAGCTCAATTCATTCGGCCCTCAGGAACGCCCGGCCTGCGTTGGCTGCGGTAGATGCGTGGATACTTGCCCGGTGGACATAAACGTGCTTACCGTTTCCAAACGATTACTGGGCGATAAAACAAAACAAGCCCTAAGTACAAAAGCAAAAAAACCTTAAAGGGTAAAAAAATGAGCGATTTCCAAGAAGAAAATCCCTTTTTACCGGAACCAGCCCGGATCGTCCGAAAATATGATCTTACCAGTGACGTGCGCTTTTTCCAGGTGCGGTTTGTGGATATGGAACGGGCACTCTCTTTGAAATATCTCCCCGGCCAATTCATGATGTTCTCCTTGGCCGGCATTGGTGAAGCTCCCTTCTCAATCTCCTCAACACCATCTCGCCCGGGACTGCTGGAATTTTGTATTCGAAAGGTAGGAGAGTTTACCGAGGCCCTTTTCGACCTCAAAGAAAATGCCATTATAGGGATTCGGGGACCCTACGGAAACGGCTTTGATCTGGAGCGTATCAAGGGCCATGATTTCATTATTGTAGTCGGCGGATTGGGGGCTGCCCCACTCCGTTCCCTGATCCTATATGCCCTTGATAATCGCGATAATTTCGGCCGCATCTATTATCTTTACGGAGCTCGAACACCCGCCGACATGCTTTTCAGGAAAGAGTTCTTCGAGTTTATTGAGCGGGATGATCTGGGTTGCCTGCTGGCCGTTGACCATGATCCTGATGGCGATTGGCCCTGCTATATTTCAAAGGTAACAGACCTCTTTAAATACGTGAAAAACATCGATGTTCAGAATACCTATGCAGCCGTCTGCGGGCCACCGGTAATGTATCGCTTCGTCATCGAAAAACTGATAGCGTTGGGCATCCCCAAAAACCAGATACTGATGACCCTGGAACGGCGAATGAAGTGCGGAGTGGGAAAATGCGGCCATTGTGTCGTCGGTGATATTTATACCTGTATAGATGGACCAGTATTTACTTACTGGGACATCATTAACAAAAAAGGATTGATCTAAGCCTAATGGAAAAGAAAAAAGTGGGTATCTTCAGCTTTTCGGGGTGTTCCGGTGAACAACTGATGATCCTTGATTGTGAAGCACAGCTATTGGACATTTTTAGCGACCTTGAGAT
Source organism: bacterium (assembly GCA_016930435.1). Lineage (GTDB taxonomy): Bacteria > UBP14 > UBA6098 > JAFGQG01 > JAFGQG01 > JAFGGQ01. Next base: position 5,656 of record JAFGGQ010000106.1, on the reverse strand, counting down.
CAAGACCTTCCCCATGGCCCAAAGTAATAACCGATATTCCGAATTGGATATCGCCCTGTTAGAGGGTTCCATTACTACCCAGCATCAGAAAGAGGAGTTACAGGAAATTCGCAAGGCCAGCAAGGTTCTGATTGCTATGGGAACCTGCGCCTGTTTTGGTGGGGTGCAATCGATGTTACTGGGCAAGGGTGGCTGGAAAGACCGCTTTATGAAGGTTTATGAAAACAATGAGGGTCTCTACCGGGAAATGGCAGCCTTTGAATCACAACCCTGCAGCGCCTTTGTCAAGGTTGATCATTTGATCCCCGGCTGCCCCATGGACAAGGACCAGTTTTTGCATACTCTCTCACATGTTCTTCATAACACCAAGCCCCACCTCTATCCATTCCCGGTCTGCACCGAATGCAAATGGAAGGAAAACGACTGTCTTTTGAACCGGGGTTTACCCTGCCTGGGTCCTCTTACCAGGGGCGGTTGCGGGGCAATATGCCCCTCCCATAATCTCCCATGCGTGGGATGCTGGGGCCCGGCTGAAACACCCAATACCACATCCGAATTCAAGCTCCTGCTTGAAAAGGGCTACTCACGGGAAGAGATCATCCGAAAATTCAGAAATTTCGGTGGCGCAGTGATTGCTGATCGCCTTCGGAAAATATTGGACAAAATAAAATGAAAAAAAAGATCATAAAAACCATCTCCCGTGTCGAGGGACATGGCGGTATAAGCGTAACCTTTGAGGGGAAAAAGGTTAAAGAAGTGCGGGTCAATATATACGAAGGACCCCGACTCATCGAGCAACTGGTACTTGGGAAAGCGCCCGGAGAGATAATCAATATAGTACCCAGGATCTGCGGAATATGTAGCCTATCTCACAAACTTGCAGCTATTAATGCCCTGGAAAATGCTCTGGATATCAAAGTGCCCATGAGAACTAAATTGACACGCGAACTGATGCTTATCGGCGAGATACTGCAATCCAACGCCCTGCACGTGTTCTACCTATCCCTCCCCGATTTCCTCGGTTATCCATCTGTTGTAGAGATGATAGCAGATTATCCGGGCGAAGTTGAAGCCGGTATGACCCTGAAGGGTTTCGGTTACCAGATGAACAGGCTTTTAAGCGGACGGCCCGTTCACGGAGAAAACCCCGTTCTGGGGGGGTTCGGTAAACATCCATCCAATAAAGACCTGTTGGACCTTAAAAATTCAGCGGCTAAACTCATGCCCCTGGCAGAAAAGGCGGCTGGGTTGTTCGGAATATTTGATTATCCTGCCTATCTGGATCAGGATACAACCTTCATTGCCCTCAATCCAGATGACGGAAAATACGGATTTGCGGGTAATTCCATCCGTATTTCCAACGGAGATGAATTCCCGGTCCCCGAATATAAAAGTGTGGTCAATGAACGTGTCGTCCCGTATTCTTTTGCAAAGAGAGCTTCCTACCTGGGCAAACCTTTTTCGGTGGGCGCCCTGGCCCGGATAAACCTTTTCGGTGAACGCCTTACCGGCAAGGCTGGCCAATATTTCTCCGATTATTACAATAAGAGGTGGAAGAAAAATCCCCTTTATTTCTGCTTTGCCCAGGCCCTTGAAATAATCTTTTGCCTTGAAAATATACCCCTCCTTGTTGACCGGATAGTAGGCCTGAAGGTTCCGGATGTTGTCATTCCAAAACGCCAAAACGGTATCGGAACAGGCGCGGTAGAGGCGCCCCGTGGCGCACTGTACCACCATTACGAATTAAAGGACGGTCTGGCATCTGACTGCGACATCTCCACTCCTACCGCCCAAAACCTGGATGATATCGAACGCTATCTTTTCAAGGCCGCAGACCATCTGATCGGGGAGCCCAATGAAAAGAAACTGGAATTCAAGCTGGAAATGATAGCCCGGGCTTTTGACCCATGCATTAGTTGCTCTGCCCACATGATTAAAATAATCAGAAAATAATATGGAAGCCCTCAGGATCAAACTCCTATCCATTTTTCAAAATGGAAAGGTTGCAATTATAGGACTTGGAAATCCCGACCGCGGTGATGATGCCCTAGGAATCTATATTGCCGATAATCTGAAGGCGGCTGCCCCCACCATGGTCTTCTCCGAGCTGGATGGTATCGAAACACATCTCTATGACCTGGCTTACCGGTACGACCTGAAAACGGTCATCTTTATTGATGCCGTTGATTTTGGGGGATTACCCGGTGATATAGAGCTTTTCGAACCGGAGTACTTTCCGAAGTCACCCGTAACATCCCATCAGATTTCACTAAGGCTTATGAGCGCTATCCTTCGGAAAGAGAACAAGGATTGCTGCCTTCTGGGCATCCAACCACAAACCCTGAATTGGGGAGAACCCCTGTCACCACCAGTCCTTGAGGCAATATCTACCCTGACTTCCTTGCTTGGATTGCTTTTTACGGGCGGTTAAATTAATCATTTGTAAACCTGTGAATTTGTTGACCTTTGACTGCTATATTTATTCTATACTATTGGTTTACCCTTGACTATCCTTTTTTATAATATAAATTTATAGTTTAGCATTTTTAGATGATGTTGTTGCATGGAATCTCGACTATGGACAGAGGATTATTTATTACCGTAGAAGGCCTGGATGGTAGTGGAAAAACTACCCAGATAGCGAAGCTTAAAGGGTACCTTGAAGATAATGGTCATATAGTGTACTTAACACGGGAGCCCGGTGGAACACCCCTGGCCGAAAGGATTCGGGATATCATCCTGGATAAGTCTTCCGGAAATGTGCTTCCACTTACCGAATTTTTTCTCTATCTGGCCTGTCGGTATCAGCATACCTATGAAGTTATCAAGCCCAAGTTAGAACAGAACGTTTTTGTTATATCCGACCGCTATGCCGACTCATCTGTTGCCTATCAGGGTGGCGGCCGGGAGTTGACACGAAACCTTGTTATGACCTTCAATAAGGTGGCTACAGGGGGCTTGGAGCCTGACCTTACTTTTTTTATCGATCTCACACCGGAGGAGGCTATCAAGAGAATCGAGAAAACCGGCAAAACCAAAGACCGTCTTGAAGACCAATCCATTAGCTTTCACCAAAGGGTGAGAGAGGGGTACATTGAACTTTGCGAATTATTCCCCGATCGTATCAAAAGGATCGATGGGGAAGGAAGCGCAGAGGAGGTCTGGGAGGCCATAAGAAAAGAATATTCAATTTTTTGGTCAAATAAAGGAGTTAATGATCATGAGAAATAAAGCCATTCCCCTTTTGGTCCTGATCGTTATCGGTCTGGTGACCGTTTGGGGGATAACCCAGGAAGATGATGAAAACAACATTTACAAGATGATAAAATTAATCGACAATGTAACGGTAGAGACTTACCGCAACTATGTTGATCCAATAGACACCCCCAAGCTCATAAAGGCTGGAATAAAGGGCATGCTTCAGACACTGGACCCACATACCCAGTTTTTTGAGAAGAAGCAGTATGACGACTTAAAAGTAGGCACCCAGGGGAAGTTTGAGGGTATAGGGGTTGTGATTGGGTTACGGGATGAAGTATTAACCGTTATATCGCCTATTGAGGGGACTCCTGGTTACCGGGTAGGTTTGCAGGCCGGGGACCAGATCGTCAAGATAGAGGGTCGGAGCACAAAGGGCATTAGCATGGAAGACGCCATCGAAAAACTAAGGGGCCCAAAGGGTTCGGTGGTCCATATCTCAGTGAGGCGGAAAGCTGAACCAAATCTTTTAGAATACGACATTACCCGCGACGTTATCGAGATCAAGAGTGTTCCCTATTATGGGGTACTGGATAATAATATCGGTTATATTCGCCTGTCCCGTTTTTCCGAGGAATCCGGCTATGAACTAAGGGAGGCTATTACCTTTCTTCAAGAAAAAGAGATCGATGGTTTAGTTCTGGACCTCCGCAGTAATCCAGGCGGTTTGCTTTCCCAGGCCATTGAGGTTGCCGGTCTGTTTTTAAATGCGGGTGATCTAATCGTTTATACCAAGGGCAAGTCCGCATTTCAAAACAAGGATTTTCAGAATCGCAGCGATGGAATTTACAAAGAAAAGCCCCTTGTTGTGTTGGTGAACCGTGGCAGCGCCTCCGCATCTGAAATCGTCTCCGGAGCTATTCAGGATCATGACCGCGGACTGGTCCTGGGCAGCCGGACCTTCGGAAAGGGCCTTGTTCAGAGTATCATCCCCCTGGATGATGGTCAAGCCCTAAAAATAACCACCGCAAAATATTATATACCAAGCGGACGGTGCATTCAAAGGGACGATTACCTCCAAAGAGCTTCAACATCAATTATCTCGGATTATACACTGGAAGAAGAGGATAGTCTTTTAGATTACGAGGAAGATTTTGAGAATGATTTTGAGGACCTCACCGGTTTGGACCCGGAAGAGGATACCTTCGATTCAACAGAATTACCCACTTTCTTTACCGATAATGGCCGCATCGTCTATGGAGGAGGAGGTATATTCCCGGATATTCGTTATACACCTGAGATACTCACCCGTTTGGAAGTAGAACTGGAAAGAAAGACAATGTTCTTCGGATTCGCGGTCAACTATACTACCGATCATAAGGAATTAGAACCAGGCTTCGAGGTAGATGATGAGATCATGACAGAATTTATGGACTATCTGGAAGAGAATGAGTTCTCCTATAAATCCCGGGCTGAGGAGGAACTGGACAAAATAATCCAATTGGCCGAAGAAAACGGATATGACGAAACCACCATGGAGCTTATCGAAAGCCTTCAGGCATCCCTTGAAAGGGAAAAGGATAAGGATTTTGAACGCAGTATGGAATATATTATCAATGGGATCAAAAGGGAGATTATAGCAAAACTCTGGGGCACCGAAAAACGTTATGAACTGGTTACCACAAAAACTGATCCCGAATTGAACGAAGCAATAAGGGTTTTAACCGATTCAGAGGAATACAATAACTACTTGAATCCTTAGCGGGGAAAGGTAAATGGCATTACTTTCGGATTTTCTGGATACTGATAATATCCTCATGAGCCTCAAGGTTAAAGAAAAAGAGGAGGCTCTAAACATAATGATAGGTATGTTGAATAGGACAGGCAATATCCTCAACCAGGTAAAATTTGAACAAGAGATATTAGCCCGTGAACAGTTTTTCTCCACCGGCATTGGTTTTGAAATTGCAATACCTCACGCACGGATAGATGAAGTAAAAAAATTCTCTGTAGTAATGGGCATAATACCTGAAGGGGTTGATTTCAATTCCATCGACGGGAAACCTGTCAAAATAATAATAATGGTAGCCTCACGGGATAGAGATAAGGACCTCTATACCAAAATGGTAACGAATATTAGCTTGTATTTAAGAAGCGCAGAAAACAGGGAAAAACTTGTAGGGGCAAATTCCGCATTCGAGGTCTTAAGACTTCTCAGAAGATTCGAGCAGGAACCAACCGAACAAACTTAAAATATTCAATATCTTTAAAGTTATCCACATTTTGTTAATAACTATGTGGATAACGTTGGGATTTCCCATCATTTATAAACAATTTTTGGAGTTATGGGTTTTTTGGGTGTTCTTATTTTTAAATTGTTTTTAACTTGTTGAAAGTTTAATCGTTGTAAGTTATTGTCATACAATGTGTTTTTTAATATTATCTTTTTTATCCACAT